>CAZFBR010000162.1:0-8124 GCA_964517215.1 uncultured bacterium | reverse complement strand
CGTCATCAGCGAGGCGTGTGACGGATTGGTCTTGGTGACCCCCTCGTTGCGGAAATCGGTGTAGGTGACGCCCTGCGGAGCGAGGTCACGGATGATATGCAGGTAATTCTGCCGCGTGGTGTCGCCCAGCGTTTCGCTGTAGCGCGCACCGTCGATGACGACGATGACGACACGGTCCGCCTGCAGGGCGGAGAGGCCGGCTGGCGGACGATAACGCGCCAGGTCGATGGGGGGCTTTGCCGCGGCGGAGGAATAATGCGTGGCGACGTACCAGGCGCTGCCGATGATGAGGAGAGCGGCAACAAGGCCGCCTGCCAATTTTGCCCGTCGGTTCATGGTCGATCCTTTGCTTGTCACGATGCCGGCCAACTGTAGCATCGGCGAGCGTTTGCTGCAAATCCCGACCGGCATCTTGACGATGAGCAACATGAATCATCAAAGCGGCATTCTTGAAGGATGCAAGGTGCTGTTACCGTCCACGACAATGATTATGATGCTGATGGGCATGTTCAGACAAAAACGCAACGCGACAATGGCGCAATACGCAGGGCAAGCAGTGAATCTTGAAGTTATGATTGATGGTTGGTTCGGTACGGGATAATATTATCGGAATATCAGCATGCTCAGTGCGGCACGGTCGGCGGTAACATCCTCAGCGTCAGCGCTGGCAGCGGGACTGTCGTTAACGGCAGCAATCAACTGACGCCAGACATACACACTGTAGCCGGCACGCGCTGCGGCGATGGGTATGCTGGCGGCGGGCTTGCGGCGTGCCGGAATATCCACGGCGGTGTGCTACGCCAATGTGCTTTTCGCCGAGGCACTGGGGGTGGATGACTATCAATTGCTCGCCGGCGGTCCGCTGTTGGCGGGTGAATGGACCTTTGCCGGTGCGGCATTTCCGGAAATGCCCGAATGCCCGGATGAGTTCGCGGAATCATTGCGGCGCCATGCCGCCTGGCGCGGGGAGACACCCGCCGCGGTGGCGGCCTGGCTGCGCCGGGCGCGCGCCCGGGCGCAGTGCTTCACGACGGCGCTGGCGACGCAGGTGATCGCTGCGCGGCCGCGCATTGTCGCGGTCAGCGCTGTATGCCAGCAGCAGCTAGCAGCGTTGGCTCTGGTGCGCGCGGTGCGCGAACAGGATGCCGGCATTATCACCGTTATCGGCGGTGCGCAGGTGGAGGGTGGGGTGGGACGTGCGCTCTTGCGCCAGGCGCCGTGGTTGGATTACGTCGTCTCGGGCGAGGCAGACGAAATCTTTCCGCCCTTTTGTCGCGACCTGCTGGCGCATGGCCGGAATCCGGCCGCACGGGAACTGCCTGCTGGCGTCAGCACGCGCCATCATGCCGCCTGCCGGCGCGCACAGGTCGCCCAACTGGCCGCGCTCCCCTGCCCGGATTATGACGATTACTTTACGGCCCTGCGCATGAGCAGCCTGGCGGACCGGGTGCGGCCCGGAATATTACTGGAGACCTCGCGCGGCTGCCGCCATGCCGTCCGCCAGCCCTGCACTTTCTGCGCGCAGCACGGATTGGCAACCGGCTACCGGGAAAAATCAACCGACCAGCTCGCTGCGGAAATTCGGATGCTGACTGACCGTCACGACAGCCGGTTCTTTTTCGCTGCCGACAACATCACCGCTGATGCCACCCTGCTCGTCGCGCTGGCCCGGGAAGCGGATGCCGACCGCTGCTGGTCGGTGACTGTTCGTGCCGCCATCCCGCCCCGGCATCTGGAACAACTGGCGGCACAGGGTGTGCAATTCCTCCAGGCTGGCATAGAATCACTGAGCGCGCGCACCCTGCGGGCTCTGCAGAAAGGCACCACGGTATGCGACAACCTGCGTCTGCTGCGCACCTGCCGGTCGCTGGGCATGCGCGTGCGTTGGCTGTATCTCGTGCGGGTGCCGGGCGATACTGACGACGATTATGCCGCTGCCGCCGCACTGATCCCGCAGCTGCATCATTTCGAACCGCCCCTGCGGGTCGCCCCGTTGCGGTACGACCGGTTCAGCCAGTATTATGAACAGCGCGAACATGGACCGTGGCAACTGGTGACCCCGCTGGAATACGCCCATTTGTATCCGGCGGGCGAACATGACCGGGCGGAACTGGCCTTATATTTTACCGTCGCCGGAGAGGACCCGGAACCGCAACCGGGCTTGCACGCCCTGCTGGCTGCGGTTGCCGGCTGGCAGCAGGCATGGCAACGCTTGCATCCGCTTGTTCCGGTTGTTGAAATTCCGCGGCTGGCGTGGCGTGATGATGGCGGGGCGGTGCAAATCAGCGATACCCGTGGCGCCATGCCGCGGTCGTGCCGGCTGGCTGGTCTGACGGCGGCAATATTCCGCATCGCGCAGGCAGCGCCCCTGTGCCGGGAAGCACTGGCCGATCAGGTGGTGCAGCAGCATCCGGGAACATCCCCGGCGGACCTGTCTGCGGCTATTGAGGAACTGATCGCTGCCGGCCTGCTCTACGCCGCAGACAATCAGTTGTTTGGCCTGGCGAACGCAGACCCGTGCCGGCAGCCGGTCCCGATGTCCGATTTTCCCGGTGGCATCATCCTGCCGGCCGGTCGCACGATGCCTGCACACCGCTGAGATGCTGGCGGCAGATGTTCAGGAAATGAGACGCTGAAATAGGATCGGATCAACGATTTTCTGCAGTGCGGGGTTGCGCATGACGGGCCAGGCGGCGACGAATTCGCGCTCCAGATCGTTCAGTGAAAAATGATGGGCGTGGGCGAAGGCTGCGGGATCAGCGATATACGCGGCGTGCCTGTCCGGCGGGCTGGTGGCGAGCAGGGCCAGCTGGACATCCGGTGAACGCAGCAGCTCATGCAGATTGGCGCGGGTGAGATTGGCGAAATGACGGGCGACAAACTCATATTCGGTCCGGTTGTCCGCAGTCAGCGGCGGGGCGGGAAAATGCGCGGGCGGCGGAACGGTGGCGGCGGGCAAGTGCGCGCGAAAACACCCGGACGGTTTTGCGCTGATCGTGCCGCTTTCGCCGAAGGCGACCGCCGGACAGCCGCGGCAGACGCCATAGCAATCACACGTGCCGCAGCTGGCAAAACTTTCCTGCCGACGCAATTGGCGCATTACCTCCGCACCGAGAAATACATCCGCCAGTGACTGCTCGGGCAGCCGCCCGGCCGCCAGCGGCAGACGCCGGCAGGGGAGCACGGTGCCGTCCGCGAGGATTGCGGCGCTGGTCCAGCCCGCCAGGCAGCCGCCGAACACACTGACTTCGGGGCTGGACGGCAGCCGGCGATCGCCGCTGGCAAGGTGCAGCGGGGTGAACAAGTGTGGTTTTTCCGTAATGATGAGGTGACTGCCGGCGCGCTGCAGACGTTCCTTCTCAACCAGATACGCGGTGAACAGCGCCTGCAGTTCGTCAGCGGTCAGGCGGCCGGCCATGCCGGTGGCGTTGCCGACGGATGACAGCTGATCAAAGACAAACCGTTCCGCCGGAGTATGTTCGGCCACCAGGCGCAGCAGCGGAATCAGGTCGTTGCTGTTTCCCGCATGCAGGGTGAACATAACCTGGGAGGGAATGCCGTGCGCGGCCAGGCGCGGCAGCGCCGCCAGGGTGCGGCGGAAACTGCCGGGTCCGCGCATTTCGTCATGCCGTGACTCGAGACCGTCAAGGCTCACCTGAAAACCGGAAACGCCGCAGGCCGCAAGCCGCTCCAGGTTGCTGTCTGTCAGGGTTTCAGGATTGCCGAGGATAACCACCCGCTTGCGGCGCCGGTGCAGTTCCGTCAGCAGCCGTTCCCAACCCGGGCGGAGCAGCGGATCGCCTCCGGAAATAAAGAACAGGCCGATATTGGCCTGCCAGTCGTTTTCAAACTCATCACAGCGTTCGAGAATGCGGAACAAGTCGCGGTCGGTACGTTCCCGCTCGCGCTCACGACGGTAGGTGCTGTCGTCATACATGTAACAATGGCGGCAGCGCTTGTCACAGGCGACGGTGATGTGCCATTGCAGGGTAAAGTAGGTGATCCGATAACGCATGCGCGGTACTTCCGCCGTTAGTCGGATCCCGACCGATGAACGGTCGCGGTGGACTTCCGGGTGACCATCATCCCCCGGCTAACAGGAGCCGGAACAACCACTACCACCGCCGGCCACCTTGTCGAGCAGTTCGACCGGCAATTCGATGTCCGCAGGGTTAACCGGCAGGACGATATACAGCTGGTTGGGTTTTTCCTCGAGCACGGTAACGGCGACATCGTCGGGTATGCTGATGCCCAGCACTTCGCTGATGGTCGCCTTGGGATTGGCGAGCAGGCGCTGTTTGAAGGTCGCATCCTCATGGGCACGGATCGTCAGCTGGTCAGTGAATTCCTGTCGGCGGTTTTTTGTCTGGGACATGGCACTCTCCCTAAGCGTGAGCTGGTTTGGCAACTGCTACACATGGTAATTCACCGGGTACTGTTTGTCAATGCCGAACGACAGTTTGCCGTCGTCGCGTCCGGCGATTCCGTACCCACGGAAAAAACGCGCACGGGTTGCCGCTCCTGCTGTGGTGCTGGCCTGATGGTCGCAGCGGCCGGTGTGTATAACGGCACCCCGTTGGTTTTGACTGGGAGCGGCGGCTATGGCATACCGGGTAATAATCAGCGGAGAAGAGGGACCACGTGAACACCTTGGCGGATTTTTTGAGTACATGCGCACCGGGATTGCCGCCGGTCTTTATCCCTGCGGCAACGGTTGATGGCTGGTCGCGGCTGACCCGTCACCTGCCCCGCACGGATGTCGGTTTTGAGTGCCGGCTTGGCCCGCATGCGGGACCGGTTGACTTGTCGTTGTCGCTGCGCCGTGGCGATGGACGCTGTGCGCGGGTTCTGGCGGCACTGGCGACCGCACCGTCAGTGTGGCAGGTTCCCGGGTGGCGGCATATCGCCGACTTCTGCCGTGCCTGGGAAAGCGATTCAGCGCTGGGTTCCGCGCTGGAACAGGTCTGGCTTGAATTTGATGAACAGGATTTGACTCTGGACTGTCCGTTGCCTCGGGTGTTTTTTTCGACAGAAGGCCTGGCCGCGGGCTCCAACCCGCTTGCCGGGCCGGCCGGGCGGATATTGCATCTGCTGGGTGGTGCGCCGCCAGCAACAACGCTGGCGGCAGATGTACGTGCCTGGTGTGCGCCTTTACCGGCGCATGCGGCAGTCTACAGCATGGGAACAGCAGTATCTGGTCCGGTGCAACGGGTGCGCCTTGCGGTGAGCGGACTGACTCCCGAAACGGCACTTGCCTTCGCCGCCGCCCGGGGCTGGCCGGCGCCGCCGCCGGCGCTGCTCCCCCTGTTGCGCAGCATCTGGCAACTCGCGGAATTTGTGGTTACCGGCGATGCCGGTGACGTGGCACAAACGAAAACCGGCTTTTATGTCATTCCCGGCCGGCACTGCAACCGGGACCGCGCGGTGGTCGAGCCACTCTTTGCCGCGCTGCACGCGGCGAATCTGGCGACGTCTGAACAATGCGCCGCCGCTGGGCACTGGCCGCATGAAGAGGCCGAGCATCAGCCGCATGACTGGATTGCACCGCAGGATTATTTTGCTGCCTGGCTGAGCGGTCGCGAAGTCCAACTGCTGGTCAGGCGCATCGTGCACGCAGTCAAGGTGGAATGGCAGGCGGATGGCCGGATAACCGCCAAGGGCTATTTTGGCTTTCGCCATCGATTTGCCGTACCGGCGTCCGCGCCGCCCACCTTCACCCCGCCCTTTCCAAATGGGTGCGGGAAACAGAAGAGGTTTGAATAGTTGCCAAGATTTGGCACACCGGTACGAATCGGACAATGGTGGGCAAAATTAGACGGTTGACGAATGGCAGGGTGGGTGATAAGCTAACCGTCACTATGTTCCGGTTACCCGTGCGGGGCGCGCTTTCTTCTCGCGGCCACCTTTCCGTGCTGCGCACGGGCACGGCCGCTCACAGTAAGCTAACCGTCACTATGTTCCGGTTACCCGTGCGGGGCGCGCTTTCTTCTCGCGGCCACCTTTCCGTGCTGCGCACGGGCACGGCCGCTCACAGTAAGCTAACCGTCACTATGTTCCGGTTACCCCTGTGGGCCGCGCTTTCTTCTCGCGGCCACCTTTCCGTGCTGCGCACGGGCACGGTCGTTCAAGGTACGCTGCGGTCAAACGCTGAGCGTGGCATGGAGGCGTGGCCTTGATTTCCGCAGCGACTGAGCAGGAATGCCCGCACGCGATGGCTGTGCGGCCGGAACGGGACAGGAAAGCGCAAGGCAGCGCCGCCAGGCTGGCCCGCCTTGGCGACTGGCACCGACGGCAGGGCCGGCACACCTCGGCCGCTGCGCTCTACCGGCGAGCGCTGGCCTTTGATCCCGAGCAGCTCGATGCCGGGTTGGGGCTGGCTGTGCTGCTGTGTTGCCAGGGCAATGCGGCCGCGGCTGTGCAGCAGCTGAACGAGCTTGTCGTGCAGCATCCCGACCCCGTGGCGCTGCGGGCCACGCTGGGCGATAGTTACTGCGAACTGGGCCAGTACCGGGATGCGCTGGCGTGTTTCGAGCATGTTCTGGACAGGCAGCCCGGGCATCCCGGTTGCCGCTTGGGGCTGGCGCGCTGTCTGTCACGCCAGCCGCTGCTGGCCCGGCAGCTGCGCTCGCCGCGTCACCTTATGGCGTGTCTTGCAGATGAAGCGATTGATGCCGAACTGCTCACGCGTGGCGCCGTCGTTTTGCTGCGGAATTCGCCCGTGCTGCTTGAAGACCCGCTGCTGTTTCTGGTTCTGCGGCATGCAGTCCTGACCGATCTCCACCTCGAGCATGAGCTTACCCACGCGCGGCGACAGTTGTGCATGGATCCTCCGCGCGCGGCTCCGGCGCTGGCCCGGGCGCTGACGGAACAGTGCCGGCTCAACGAGTTCGCCTGGCCCGTCAGACCGGAAGAGGAGGCACGACTGCCCTCGGCGCCCGCGTGGGTGTGCGCGATGTACGGCCCTGAGGGCGTCACGCCGGAGCTTGTGGAACGGGGCCGGCGAATCCCGACGCTCACGCCGATTTCTGACGGGACCTCGGCCGCAGTTCGCAGCATGTACGAAGAGAACCCCTATCCGCTCTGGCGCCGGCTGTCGCGTACGGCCCCGCTGGACCTGGATCAGAAACTGCGGTTGCTGGTCGGTGGCGAATGGGATTCGCCCGGTTTCCTGAAGCGCCCGCGCCTCTTGGTGGCCGGTTGCGGCACCGGCCGGGATATGTTGAGTGCCGCTTGCGCGTGGCGGCCTGCCACCGTTACCGGGTTCGACCTTTCGCGCACCAGCCTGGTCTGCGCGCAAGAGATGGCAGAACGTCTGGGCGTCGAGGTCGAGCTGTATCACGCTGACCTGCTGCGGCTGGGCGGCTGGGAGCGGCAGTTCGATGTCATCATGTGCACGGGCGTGTTGCATCATCTTGCTGACCCGCTGGCCGGCTGGCGAATTCTGCTGAAGCTGCTGCGCCCCGGCGGCGTCATGCTGGTGGGCCTGTATAGCGAGACGGCGCGCCGGTCAATTGTCGCGGCGCAGGCCGAGGTACGTGGCATGGGCGTGCCGCCGACGCCGGCGGGCATCCGCGCGGCGCGGGCTCGCCTGGGCAATGTGCCGCAGAACCATCCGGCATATGGCTGCACCGTGCTCAGGGATTTCTATCATTTGAGCGGTTGCCGTGATATGCTCTTCCATGTGCAGGAGCAGCGCTTTACGATGCCGCGCCTTGCCGCCGCACTCGACGGGCTGGGACTGTCTTTCCTTGCCTTCGAGACGGACGGCGCCGTGCGCCAGCTCTACCGGACGCTGTTCGGCGCGGGAACGAATCTGGCCTGCTGGGAGAAGCTGGAGCAGTTGTATCCCGGGACCTTTTTGGGCATGTACCAGTTCTGGTGTCAGAAGGGCATGGGTGAATGATAACTGCGCGACAAGAGGAGGAAAAGGTATGAACGAGCATGGACAGGAAAAAGTCGCCATTGCCGAAGTGATTGTCAAAGCGTGGCAGGACGAAGTCTATCGCAGGAAACTGGTCGACGATCCCGTTGTGGCCTTGCAGGACGCCGGCCTGACGCTGCCGGCCGGTTGCCGGGTTACGGTGCTGGAGAATACGCGCACCGTCACGCACCTTTCCCTCCCCC
>CAZFBR010000161.1:0-8149 GCA_964517215.1 uncultured bacterium | reverse complement strand
GCGCGAGCTGTGGTTCGTGGGGGTCGATTACGCCTATCCCGCCGGGCGGGTTTATGCCCGCGGCACGCGCTCGCACCGGATGATGATTGCGGAAACGGGCCGGTTCACGCCACCCGATACGGGGGAACGGCAGGCCCTGCTGCTGCGCCACGTGGATGGCACACCGCTCTCCGATCCGCTGCTGCGCCAGTACGCCGGCTGGATGAACGATTATGTCGCCCGCCGGGTGGCGCGCGCGTACCGGGTGAATGACGATACGCTGCTCACCCTGCCGTGCCGCGACCTGCGCGAACTGGCGCAGCGTCCGCCGGTGGCAATCGACCTGCAGGCGGCGCCGATGCCGTGGCAGCCGGCGGCGGTCCGCGCGGCCCTAACGGAGCTGCGGGCGGAACTCGACCGCTGGGAGCAGGGCGGGCCGGAACTGTGGCGGAACCGCGCGACCGGCGCGGCGGGCGGATTCATCTGCGCCTTTCTGGTGGCGGAATGGCGGTCGCTGCAGGCGGGCGCGCCGGCGGCCGAGGCGGACTGGCGCGCGGGCATGGCGGAGCAGTTCCCGTACCTGCGCGCGCAGCTGGCCGCTGCCGTTTGACAGGGCAGAGGCCATCAAGTACAAAACAACCGGTACACGGGTGCACGATGAAAATACTGCATGCAACCAGGAGGGTATGATGAAACAGTTGACGGGCAAAGCGGTGGTGGCGCAGGGTGGCGGTCCGACGGCGGTGATCAACCAGAGCATGGTCGGGGTCGCGCTGACCGCGCGGCGCTATCCGCAGATTACGCAGGTCTATGGCGCGCTGCACGGGGTCAACGGCGTGATCAATGAGAATTTCGTCGACCTCTCCATGGCCCCTGCGGCCAATCTCGAGGCGGTGGCGGCGACGCCGTCGGCCGGGCTCTTTTCGACGCGCGACAAGCCGGACGTCGAGTACTGCCAAAAGATGTTCACCGTGCTCCAGGCGCACGGAGTGCGCTACTTTTTCTACTGCGGCGGCAACGACTCCGCCGACACCTGCCGCATCGTCAGCGAGGAATCGCAGAAGCAGGGGTACGACCTGAATGTCATCCATGTGCCGAAGACGATCGACAACGACCTGCGGGTGACCGACCACTGCCCGGGGTTCGGTTCCGCGGCGAAGTTTGTGGCTTCCGCCTTCGCCGGCGCCAATCTCGACAACGCCGCCATCCCCGGCATCTATATCGGCGTGGTGATGGGCCGGCATGCGGGGTTCCTCACTGCCGCCGCCGCGCTCGGCCGCCGCTACTACGGCGACGGGCCGCACCTGATCTACCTGCCCGAACGGCCGTTCAGCTCCGAGCAGTTCTGCGCTGATGTCGATGCGGTGATGCGGAAGAACGGGCGCTGCGTGATCGCGGTCTCCGAGGGGATCTCCGACGCCAAGGGCGAGGCGATTGCCGCCAAGCTGCTGGGCGGGGAGAAGGACGCGCACGGCAATGTGCAGCTCTCCGGGAGCGGGGCGCTGGGCGACCTGCTGGCCAAGGAGATCAAGGAGAAACTGAAAATCAAGCGGGTGCGGGCCGACACCTATGGCTATCTGCAGCGCTGTTTCGCCGGGGTGGTCAGCGAAGTGGACGCGCGCGAGGCGCGCGCGGTGGGTGAAATGGCGGTGATGTTTGCCGCCGCCGGCCAGACGGGTTCGGTGGCCATCCGCCGGGTGGGCGATTACGCAGTCGATTATATCCTCACCCCGCTGCAGACGGTGGCGCGGGAGACGAAGCATGTGCCGGACGAGCATATCGCCGCCTCGGCCAATGATGTGACCCCGGCGTTCATCGACTACGCCCGGCCGCTGGTCGGGACGATGCCGCGCTGCGAGCATGTGGCGGCGCCGGCAGTGGCCAGAATCATGAAACCGTAGGCAATCCGGCGGGGGGGAACGGCGGCTGGCGTCGCCCCCCCGCCCTATTTGACACAACAGTTATGGTATGTTACAAAGCGTCGTCAAGGCCCGTGTAGCTCAGTCGGCAGAGCATCGCCATGGTAAGGCGAAGGTCATCGGTTCGATTCCGATCGCGGGCTCCATTCACTTTTTCAGCCGCAGGGCTGAACAACCGAGGGTGCAGTTATGAATAAGAATGCGATTATCGGCGTGGTAGTGGTGGCACTGCTGGGTGGGGTGGGCTATCTCTATTGGGATGATATTGCCCCGCTGGTCGGCCTGGCGCCGGAGGCGGAGGCGCCGGCGCGCACGGATACGGCGCCGGTGCGGCCCAAGCCGAAGGTGCTGACCGCCGAGGAATATCAGGGCAAACTGGGCGAGATCTTCACTGCCATTGCCGAACGCGAGGGCAAGTTCCTTTACGGCGGTGCGCTGAACGGCTATGAAGGCGAGATCAAGGCGCTGACGGTAACCTATCCCGAAGCGGCCAAACGCAAAAATATCAATCTGACCGGCACGCTGGCCTGGGCCCGCAATGACGATTGGTCGGGTGTCGACTGGCGGGCGGAACTGAAGGGCGATCCGCTGGGCGAAATCATCATGGCCAGCGGCGGCGACGAGGGCCAGCTGCAGCTGGCTGAGGGGAAGAAGAACTTACAGAACCGCCCGGTGACCGAGCGCCTCTGGTTTGAACTGACGCGTCCGCTCTGGCTGCTGCCGGTGAGCCATTACGGGTTCAAGGTGACCAAGGCCGAAGCGGTTGAGGATCAGGAAGGCGTGGTCAGGCTGACGCTTACCCCGGAAGAACTGCCGGGGAGCGGCTTTTTTGCCACCCGCGAAATGACGCTGGAGCTGCGCGGGCCGGAGTTTGAGCTGGTCAGCTACGGCTTGAAGATGTACGTCGATGGCGAAGTGGTGCAGCACACGGTGAAGTGGGAAAAGATCGGCGGGGCCCCGGCCGAAGGGGGCGACAGTGAGGCATCGGGCGGCGGCGCCGAGCCGGAAGAGGGCGAAGCCAAAGAAGGCGAAGCCGCTGCGGGCGAAGAGGGTGGCGCGGCGGAAGGCGGCACTGAGGGTGCGGCTGCCGACGCCGGCAATGAAGGCGGGGCCGCAGATGCCGGCAATGAAGGCGGCGCGGATAAGGGCGGCGACGTCACATACAAGATAACCGTGAACGATCAGGAATTCTCCATCAAGGGCGACCGTTCGGGCGAAGGAATGGAACTGGCCGCGGGCGAATCCGGCAGTTCCTATCAGTTCACCTATACCGACGGCAAGCTCTCCGGCCTGACGGTGGAGAGCGATAAGGACGGGGTCAAGTATCATCTGGAACTCGCCGGGGTGAAGCCGCTGACCGCACCGTTGGATGAAAAGCGCAGCAGCATCGGTGAGAGCTTCAAGGATCCGGGCAATGCGGCCGAGTGGACGAACAAGACGCTTGACTGGAAATTCCCCAAGGACGTGCCGGTCCCCGAGGGCGAAGAAGTGGCGGCGGAGGGGGAAGGCGGCGATACGGGCGCGCAGGCCAATGCAGCCAACGCCGAAGGTGACGACGAGAACGCGAACAAGCCGGAAGGCGGGGACGCGAACAAGCCGGAGGATGAGGGCGAGGAAGTCAAGGCCGATGAGGATGCCGACCGGCCGGCGGAGCGGGCCACCGCGAACAACCGCCGGCGCGAAGAGCCGGCAGCTGAGGATGAAGGCGATGATGCCGAGGCGGACCAGCCGAAGCCGCAGCGTCAGCAGCGTCAGGACCGCGAGCAGCCGGCGCGCACCGCGACTGCTGCTCCGGCGCGGCAGGCGACCACCAGCGCCGGCGCCACGGCATCGACCATTCGCGCCGCCCGTCCGGCCAGCTCGGCGTACACGCTGGGCATGAAGGCCTATCGCGAAGGGCGCGGCCTGGAAGCGGAACGCCAGCTGCTGCGTGCGCCGCAGACCTCGACGTCATGCCGGGTGCTGGGCGAGATTTACTACGGCCGCGGCGATTACAGCCGCGCGCACAGCTACCTCTCGCGCACCGCGCAGCTGGCGCCGCAGTCGTGGGAAGCCGAGCGCGCCCGGCAGCTGCTCCACCGCATGGGCTATCCGTACTGAGCACCTTTTACACAACGCTGCACATAGCACACAGATACGACCTAACTGCCTGGTAATAAAGGCGGTTAGGTCTTTCTGTTTTCCGCCGCACCAAACCCCACCGGACAGTAAAATACAGCACTTTTCAAGTAAAAATCTTGACAGATCCTTGACACTTTTCGTCCCGCACCTTTGCGCAGACGGAACGGGCGGGGGGGCGGGGGCAGGGGAAAACTTTTTTCTTGACACGTTTTTAGTCTGTGGTACAATTAAATCGGGACAAGTTGCTGGCAGGTTGTGGCTGCTGCCATCAGCGTCTACGTCGCGCAATCCTGCGCGGCGTCAAACTGGAAAAACTGGAGTTGCCTATGACACATTGAGGAGGGCATGGTCTATGCCACTATCACCGCGCGACGAGCGCTCCGCCGCTCGGCACAACCAGCCGACGGCCAACCCCAACCGCCACCCCGACGATCTGCTGACCGTCGCGGAGGCCGCTCACTATCTGCGTATGCACGTGGAGACGCTTCGGCGCTACATAAGGGCCGGGCGCCTGCACCCCGGCGGTGCGCGGCTGTTCCGCCGCAGGACGCTCGACGACTTCGTGGATAATGGCGACCCGACCCCACCGCCCGCTGAGTGGCGCCGCAAGCGAGGTGCCCAATGAGATGACGGCAGTCCGTTGGTACCGGTATCTATCTCGAACGCAATGGCACTTTCAGCGTCTGCGTGTTCGTGCGCGATCGGCAACTGTGGAAAAAGGGTTTTCTGACGAAGGCGGAGGCGAAAAAGGCCAGGATCATCCTGCTGGCCGACGCGGTGCGTACCAAGTACGGCCTGACCGCGCAGCGCTTTCAGGAAATGACCATTGACGAGGCAATCGACCACCTTATCGACGAGAATATTCTGTTTCGTATCGAGCATAACAAGAGCTACCGTATCTCATTCACTTCCACCGATACCGCCAGCGACAATTCGAGTTTCGTCATTATCAAAAACCAATTGGCGAACTGAGAATTTCCGCGCTTGACCTGAAGGCCGTCAGCGGCCTGATCCGCAATCGCCGCGCCGCGCGGATCAAGGACAGCACGATACAAACCAATTACTCCGTTCTGTGCCGACTGTACGACCTGTTCCGTCAGGAGAACATGACCAGCATCGACGTCAGGGCGCTGGGCAAGATCGACTGAAAACTGCAGCCGCTCGGGCGTATTGAGAGCCGATCCCACATTCCGCAGCACATTATGCAGGCACTGATCGACATGTTTGCCGACCGAATGGAATGCGATCCGAAGAGTTATCTGTTTATCCACGCGGCCGCAACTGGTCAGCGCCCAAAAGAGATTGCCGACCTGCTGCTGGCGGATATTCACCTTGACGATTGTCATTGAGAGGTGAGGCGGAACGCCATAAGTCGAATGCAATAGGCGCGCGCCTGATCGAGGAAAACCGTAATCGCTGGGTTGACCTGCCTGCATGGTTTATACCGCATTTTCGGCGCTATCTGTCGCTGGTAAAACCGGATCCCAACGGGCTGCTATTCCCTGCGCGAATACTGCCGCCACGCTCGCCCAAATGGTATTTTCACACGATTTCAGCTACCACTATGCCAAACTGCAGAAGGAAAAGGGTGGGCGGAACGCTTTACCATAAATTCATTCAGGCATACCTGCGCGAAAAATCTGGTCAAAGCGGAATTGAGCATGGGCGAAGGTGCCGACCTTGCTGCCATAGCCGAACAACTGGGGCACTCGGTGAAAATGCTTATCAAGCGCTATCTGTCTGCGCCGACAGGCGGTTGTTCGGTCTGGGCGACCGCCAGTTGGGGAAAGTTGTGCATTTGCCCGCAAATGCCGAGGCAGGTCGCTGAAACGATGGAAACTCGCTGCGGAATTGCTGAACAAATGCCGGCAATACTGGTGGCGACATTTGTCGGGAATCAGTCGGCATGCGTTGCCGTCGAAACATAATTTGCAATGCGAACTGCCGGTGGTGTTAGCCGAAAGTTTTCAACATTGGGCGAGACATCGCCGAGAAAATGCAGCTATGCGTTGGAGGCGGGATGTTTTAGTTATTGAAATTATTCTATACTTGATTATGCAAATGGATTATGCGACAATACTAGCGTTTCAAATATCAAGGTTTTTGGAGAAGCGTCATGGCAAAGGAAGATATCAAAACGACTTCAGAGTTGGCGCAACGTGTATATGAGTTTATTGTTAAAAATGGGAATCAGGCAAGTCAGACGCGTTTAAGAACTGATATTGGAATAACGCCGGAACAATATATTGCTGTGAGAGGGGAATTACTGGGAAAAGGTTTTGTCGTGCCATATCAATGTTATAGTGGGGGCATTCGTGTAATCGATGACACTGCACCTGAGTTGCCGCCAAGTGATATTGAAAAGATAGCAACCGCAAAAAACCAAGAGATACAACAAGAGGCGAAATTTCATGAGGAGAAAACAGAAGAAAAAGCGCTTTATCCAGCTGTCGAACAGTGGGCGAATAACAGTGGATTCATGTATGTTGCGAATGTTGCTGATTCTCATGGTAGACCTTCGTGGGAAAACCCTGATATAATTGCGATAAATCAATACGAATTGCAGTGGTTGGCAGGATCACATATCGAAATCACTTCGATCGAAGTTAAGCTATCTTTTACGGTCACAGCAATTTGGCAAGCAGCCCATTATCGCAAATTTTCACATTTTGTATATTTGGCTTGTTTTGAAAACGAAACTGAAATGAGAAACTCAGAAGAGGGCAGATTGTATCGTGTGTGTAGTGAATTGGGATTGGGCGTAATCTCACTTAGCTCGAGCGGATACGCGGGTAAAGGTGTAAAATGTTCAGAAATAAATTCCCCTGCGAGACACAACCCTTCAATTGAAGATGTAGATGCCTTTTTATGTGATTATTCTCAAATGCTGCCGAAATTGCAACGACCTGGGTGCATTTTAGTTGGCCAGATTGCTCAGGCGCAATCGGGTGTAAAGTGAATTGTGGTGGAAGTGACATTAATGCGAAACGGCAGGATGAGATTCTTGATGCAATTAGAAAAGCATTCATTTCAGTGCGAGATAAATACAGTGATATTCGCAACGAATCCAAGAGAAAATCGCGTCAGTGCAGGTTGTCTCGCGCAATTATTGAACAGACAATCCAAAATCTAAATGCATTACATTGGGTTGGCAGTAGTAGTATTGCTGTGTTTGGTAAACGATGCGATTTATCAAATGGCCAATACTACGGCGGTAATGATAATAAACCTGACAGGCCCATTAAAAATTTCAACATCGAACAGGAGTTGCTTTACGACATTCACATGGTCGAATATACAAACATTCCGCATATAGATCAATCGGAAATTAAAATTGTCAAACCGATTCTTCAGTTAGAATCGGAATTTGAACACAGTACCAAAGCAATCATAACCGATTTTAACAAATTGGTGTGCGGGTCGGCTGCAATGAAAATCATGTTGCTTCCTCGGGTCGGCGGAAATGTTCAAACATTCTTGAAATGTATTAAGAGTGTGGCTGACAATATTGCGGGGCATCTATTTATTGGTATCTTACCTTATCCAGAAAAATGGAATCAAAAATCTGAAATGCATATGTTAAATCGAGAAGAATTGTCTCGACTAAATGCAACTGGATGGAAGAACATGGCGTGGGAAACAAAATTGTGAAGCACATAAAAAAGTACCCACTACCTGGTTTTTTACTCGGCAAAATAGACCCCAAAAGGTATGCAAAGTGGCTTGATAGGAAGGCGCGTACTCATGTCAGACGCGATAGGGCGAAGGGTAATAAGAGAGCGAGTATATCGGTATATAAAGAGGCAATTCAATGCGCAGTTGTGTTTTCAATAGGGAGGGATGCATATACCAATGAACTTCTGCGTTGGGATCTTATAAGTCGTTACGATAACCTTAAATCAAAAGCTATTAAGCGGGAATATAAACATCGTTATGCATTGCTTCCTACTGTTGACCACGAAGGACATGGCGCTAAAACCACCAAATTCAAAATTTGTGCGTGGCGTACCAATGATGCAAAGAACGATCTCTTACTTTCTGATTTTGTTAAATTATGTCAGATGGTTCTTAAATAGGGTCGTCACAAGAATAGGTGGGTCGGCAAATGACGTAAGCACTTGAAAGCATGA
>CAZFBR010000160.1:0-8192 GCA_964517215.1 uncultured bacterium | reverse complement strand
GGTGTCCACGGGTTCGGCGATCAGGATGGCCGCGTTGGCCACGGCGATGTCCACCCGGCCGAATTGCGCCACGGCCCGGTCGAACAGGGCGGCCACATCGGCCTCCTGCGTGACGTCGGTCCGGACGGGCACGATGGCGCGCCCGGTTTCGGCCGCGGTCTTCGCGCAGGCGGACAGCCCCAGCCCGTAATGCCCCTCCCCCTTCGTGGTGAAAAACGGGTCGAAGATGCGGCCCTGGAGGTCGGCGTCAATGCCCGTGCCCGTATCGCCGCAGCGCAGCGACACCCATTTGTCCGGGGCATCACTGCGCGGCTCGTAGGCGAGATGCAGCGTCAGGGTGCCGCCATCAGGCATGGCCGCCAGCGAATTGTCGACGAGATTATTGATCAGCTGTTCGAGCCGGGCGGCATCGCCCTGGGCCGTCACGTTTTCGCCCTCAACCAGCCATTGCACGCGCTTGTGCTTCAGCTCCTCGAACCGGGCCATGCGCACGCGGCCGAGCAGGGTCAGCAGATTGACCGCCTCGCTGCGGCTGGCGCTGAGCTGGGTGAAATCCTGGATGCGGGTCAGCGCCGTGTCCGCGCGGCGCAGGGCGCCGGTCAGCATCATCATCTCACCGAACTGCACCTTGCTCTTCTGCAGCCGCTCGTTCATGACCTCGGCATAGCGCAGCGCGCTCTGCACGGGATTGCGCACGCCATAGGCGATGCTGGCCAGCATCTTGCCGATCAGCGACATGCGCTGGCTGCGTTCCAGCTGGCGCTCCAGTTCGACCTGGGCGGTCACATCGACAAAAATCAGCACCCCGCCGTAGTGCACCCCGTCCCGCAGCAGCGGCGCCGCCTGCGCGTCGCAATGATACTCACTGTCGCCGTGCCGGTGCACAATGCGGCTGTGGCAGGTCATTTCGCTGTCGACGGCGCGCTGCAGCAGTTCCGCAAACTTCGCCGGCAGCACTTCGGCAAACCGCGCCCCTTCCGTCACCGTCAGCCCGAAGCGGGTCAGCAGCGTCGCCGCGCGCTCGTTGATGCGGGCGACCTGTTCGTCGCAGCCGACGGCAATCAGCCCCGCGGGCATGGTGACGATCAGCGTTTCATTGTCCAGCCGCGCGCGGTCAAGTTCCCGCCGCGTGGAATCGATAATCCGGCGCATGGCCACTGTCAGGAACGCGACCACGTAGAAAAAGAGGATCTTGATCGTCGCCACCACGATGAGGTAGTCCTCACGGTTGAGCAGCTGGTGCTGGCCGATCAGGTCGCCGAAGTAACCGCCGGCGGTGCCCTCGGGATAATAGTAGGTATAGACCATGGTGCCGGTGTAGAGCGCGGCGGCGATGGTGGCCACGATCAGCGCCCCCTGCCCGGGCAGGAACAGGCCGGCGGTGACGATGATCACCGGGTAGAGCACCGTGAAGGCGCTGTCCGCAACCGCATACGATTCGACCAGACTCGTGGTCGCCGCCAGGTCAATCGTGAATTGCACGATCAGCGCACTGCGGATCAGGGCCGCCGTCGGGCGGCGCAGGATGAGTGCCGCCAGCAGATTGCCCGCATAGATTGCCCCCACCAGTTTCAGCAGCGGCACAAAAAAGTCCCACTGCTGCTGGTTGAAGCCGGTGAACAGCAGCGCGCACAACAGGAGCGGCAGGAACCAGTGCATCTTCAGTGACAGTTTGAACTTCCGCTCCAGTTCGCGCAGCTCCAGCTCGCGATTGAACTCACTCATCGGATCAGGGCCTCCCCTTCGCCCGGCGCAGCATACTTCCAGCGACGCATGCCGTCCGGCGCCAGCCAGATTATCGCCTGTTTTCCCCCGTGCTGGCAAACGACCAGCCAGGGCGAGCCCGCTGCCGGTCCGTCATCCGCCACCACGCCCGCCGGCAGCGCGGCACCGGCCGTATTGCTGCCGTACGGCGCCACGGCCGGCGCCGACATCATGCCGCCGGCACCGATATCCGCCAGCGTGTAGGCCGCAGCCAGTTGTGCCTCATAGTCGGGCGTGGTGCTGTCGGCAGCCAGTGCTTCCGCCGGCCAGCCGGTCAGCAGCAGTCGCGCCAATGCCGACCCCCGCCGCCAGATATCCGCCAGGGGAATCGGCGCGCCCGGCGGAACGAGGCGGTGCGATCCGGTATCCGTCGCCGCCAGCGCCTGCTCCCGCAGCAGCGGCGCCAGCAGTGCCGGCACGGTATCGGGCGCCTGCCCGCTATCCGCCCGCCGCCGCTCCTGCCACATGGTCCCGACCCGGTTCAACGGCGCAACTGCCGCCAGCCAGGTGAGAATGCCGTCCGGCTGCCGGTCGAGCAACACGCCAGTTGCAGCGGCACGGGACGGCCGCAGTTGTACCGCCAGGAGCGCTGTATCGGCATCCACCACCGGCAACGCGTGTTCCGTGCGCCGGTCGACAATCACCGCCTGTCCGCGGTTCAGTTTGATGATCGTGCCGTCCGGTCCGCCGCAACGCACGACGGTCTGCCCGGTCCCCGCCAGTTGGAACGCCCCCTCGCCGGTGGTGACCAGCCATTCTCCTTCGGCCGCTTCTGCGTCGAGGAATACAGTACCGGTCAATACCAGCATCCGGTACTGCGGCTGACCCTCGTACCAGCGGTCGACCAGCACGGTCGTGTAGGCGCCGAGACGCAGCCGCGCGCCGCCGGCATCGGCAAAGGGCATCGGCGTACTGCCGAACGAGAGCGTTGCTTCACCGTCGTATCCTGTCGCCAGGGCAAACACATCGGCGAGCGCCTCACGCGCATACGGCAGCGCCGGCTGGTCAGACAGGCCGTTATACAGCCAAACCGGTCCGTGTGTGCGCACCACCCGCGCCGGCACACTCTCCTTGTGCCCGGCCGCCGCCGGGGTCAGGATTTCCAGTTCATTGATGCTGGTATAAACGGGATCGCCGTGGTTCTTGATGACGGTGATCCGCATTTTGCGCGTCGGCACCGCCGGCAGGAGAAAGGTCTGCCACCCCTCGCGCGGTTCGAGATTGATGGTGCGCGCCTCACTGTACGCCAGCGTCCCCTCCGCCAGCGTCTCAATGCGCACCACCCGGGCGCAAATCCCCGTGTCCGGGCCGCCCGGCACCGCCACCCGCACCCCGCCCGGGACGATCGGCAGGTCCCAGCTGAACTCAAACGCAAACGGACGGCGGTGCTGCGGGGTGTTGCTCCAGGCGGTGACGAGGTTGCCGTCGATCATGGCCCGCACGCCGGTAATGTCCGCGATGGCCGACGTATAGCTCTCGATATGCGCCGTGGCCAGCAGATTGCCCGCCGCCGCCGGCGCCGCCAGCAGCCAGCAGCCCGCGACCATCAGGCACCAGCATTTCCCGTTCATTGGCATCAGTCTATCACCGGTCCCGGTCACCGTCAACGGCGCGGGCCAGCAGTTCATAGGTCAGCAGCTCCGGCAGAATGACCGGTTCGCGCTCGCCCCGAAACAGCGCATAGAACGGCACGCCTGCCCGGCCATGGGAACGCAGCAGGGCCGTAATGGCCGGATCGGCTCGCGTCCAATCCGCCCGCATCAGCACCAGGCCATGGCGCTGGAACAGGGCAGCGGTTGCCGCGGTATTCAGCACCGCCTGCTCGTTGACCTTGCAGGTCATGCACCAGTCGGCCGTGGCGACGAGGAATATGCTCTTCCCCTCCGCCCGCAGCGCCGCCAGCTGCGCGGCGTCGTACGGCAGCCAACGGTCATCGCCTGCCTTGTCCGCCGCCGCCGGCATCCGCGCCAGCGTCGGCTGAACCACCAGGCCATAACTCGCGATGATCAGCATCACCGCCAGCGTTCGCGCCAGCCAGCGGCGGGCGGCGGGCGCAGTCAGGCCGCCCGCCTGCGCCATGGCCCACAGCGCGAGCGCAATCAGCAGATTCCAGCCGGCGAGGACCGCCATGGCCAGGGTCGTGGTCTGCCGGCCCAGCACATACCAGAGCCAGGGAAGCGTCGCCAGCATGAGGAACGCCATGGCCTGCTTGAAGATAATCATCCACGCCCCCGGTTTCGGCATCAGTCGGCGGGCAGCGGGGAGCAGCGTCAGGATCAGGAACGGCAGCGCCAAACCCAGCGCCGCCGCCGTGAACACGGCCAGCAGCACGGACGCGGACTGGGTGAAGGCAAAACCCATGGCCGCACCAAGCAGCGGCGCCGTGCAGGGGGTGGCGAGCAGCGTGGCAAACGCGCCGCTCAGGAACGCGCCCGGCAACCCCTCACGCGACGCGGCCTGCGCCATGCCCGCAGCGGCAGCACCCGGCAGCTGCACCTCGAACACACCAAACAGATTGACCCCGACCGCCGTGATGATTGCGGACATGACCGCAACGAAATGCGGGTTCTGGAACTGGAACCCCCAGCCGACACCATGCCCGGCCGCCCGCAGCGCCAGCACCAGCCCCGCAATCAGCCAGAACGACGCCAGCACCCCCAGGGTGTAGGCAACGCCGAGCGCGGCCGCGCGGCCGCGCGATTCCTGCGCCTGCCGCACCAGGCCAAGCACCTTGAGCGAAAGCACCGTCAGCACACAGGGCATGAAATTGAGCAGCACGCCGCCGCCCAGCGCCAGCAACAGCATAACCGGCAGTCCGGGCGTTGACGCCGGCAGTTCCGCCGGCACGGCTGCCGCTGCGGCAGGCAACTGCGGCGCCGCCGGTGTCTCCGCAGCCACCGGCCCCGCGGTGGCCGTCTCGCCGCGCGGCTGCGGCAGCGGTGGCGCTGCCGCAGGCACGGTCAGTTGGAACGGCAGCGTCTGCGGCGGATAGCAGCTGACGTCGTCACACGGTTGGCAGGTTACGGTGCCGCGTACGCGGCGCGGCATGGCGGCGGCAGTTTCAGCAACCGCCGCATACGGCACCACAATGCGCACGGTACCGCTGAACACGGCGATCGGAGTGTCCATGCCGCCGGTAACCCGCAGCTCGCCCGCGGGAAAACGCGGCGCCCCGAACCGCACGCCCGGCAGCGGTTCCAGTCGCAGGGTCGTCGGAATCAGCCAGTCGAATGTCGGTCGGTTGGTATTGACATGGTACGGGGCGGGAACGGTCAGCAGCAGGGTGAATTGCGCGGGATCAACCGTTCCGGTCCCGACGGTTAGCGCCGGTGCCGCCAGCGCCGCGCCCTGCAGCCAGAGCAGTGCCAGCGCAGCCCACAGCAGCCGCTTCAGGGTCAGGCCGCTCCGTGGCGCATGACTGCGCCGAACAGCTCCGCCACCGCGGCGGCATCGCGCTGCAGATCGCGCCAGTCATACTGCTGGCTCATCAGATGCAGGCGCAGCTGCTCGCGCCCGACCACCACTTCGCGCACATCCGCCGGCAGATCGTCCGCCAGCGCCGGTTCGTCCGGGTAGCGCCCGGGGATGGTGAGCAGCGTCATGGTGTCGTCGTAAACCTCGCGCAATTCCATCGAGCGCTGCTGGATGTCGAGTTCCTGCTGCATCGAGCCGCGCACGCTGGCCGCCACCGCCGTTGTTTCCAGGCCGAGCTCGATCAGCCGCGCGATGTCAAAGACATGCTTCAGCCGCTGCCCTTCCTTGTTCTTGCCGAACGGAATGCCCAGGGTGCGCGGCCCGAGGGTCAGCAGCTTGTCCCCCGCCAGTCCTGACGGGGTCGGGATTTCCGCCCGCACGCTTGACTGGTAGAGCCGGCCCGAGATCACCGGCACGCTCTGCCCCGGATACGGGCTGCCGTGCAGGATGGCATCGAGCATGATAAATGACTGCTCCTCCTTCTGGAAGAGCGGCCGGTAGAAGATCTCAAAACTGGCGAGGGGCAGCCAGGGCTTGGTCTTGTGCTGGCGGTGCACCCAGCGGGTGAAAACCCCGTCGCCGTCGGCAACCGACGCGACCGCCTCGATAATGCGCGGGCGCGGTTCCGCCGTGGCGATATCGACATCAATCGACAGCCGGTGCGGCTGCGGCAGCAGCAGCAGCTGCGAGTTCCCCCCCTTGAAGCGGAACTTCAGCCCGGTACTGGACAAGGCCGCCACCAGTTCCAGGCAATGCACCGCCTGCTCGGCCAGTACCGTCCCGATCTTGCCCCGCACCTTTTCGATGTGCCGCTTGGTGAAATACTCCGGCTTGCCGAATATTCTCATCGCCGCACCGCCCGTGGCTACGCGTATTTGCTCAGGTCGAACCCGCACCACGGCTTCAGACAGAAACCCTTTTCCTTGTGCGAGACGCAGTTGCAGTCCATCTTGTTGTCAAGCCCGGCCTGCATCATCCCGGCGAAGAGCCGCACATAGAAATTCGCGCGGGTCGCCTCGTCGTACCGGTCCCAGTCCTCTTCCCAGCCGTGCTGCTTCTCCTCGTACTTGCTCCAGACCACACCGGCGATATCGCGCGGATGCCAGCCCCATTTGAGCATGACCCGGGTGAGCATCTGCAGGTTGGTCGGCTTGAGCAGGTGCGGGTTGGGCTGTTCCATCGCCTGCCGCACGCAGGGCGGCAGCGCGCGCAGGTCAACCTTGGCCAGCAGCGCACGGCGCTCCTGCGGCGAGGCGAAGTAACGGTCGTCGTAATGCTGGTGGAACTTGAACAGCGGACTCTCCCGATACTCCTTGATCAGCAGATTCATCTCCTCGGTGTAGATGGGCACGCGGCACGACAGCCCCGCCGCGTAATCGGCGGCGTCGCGGAAATGCCGGCGCAGGTGCATGATCTGGGTCAGGTTGAGGATGGTGCGCGGAATGGTAATCTGCACCGGGATCTCGCGCGCGATCTTCTCCCCCACCTTGTAGATCTGCACCTTGTGCTTCTGATGGGTCGAGAAAGCGCAGCGGATGTCGCGCATGTAGACGGGATCGCCGAACGCGGACAGATCGAACGAGATCGCCTCGCGCCCGTGCTGACCGGGCCCGACCGCCACGTCGGTGATGACGATGGGGAGGTTGGTCACCGCGCGGCATTCGTGGATCAGCTTGTAGACGAACTGCTCCATCACCCGCCCCAGCCCGTCGTAGGCCTTGCCGTATTCGTAGGAAACAAACCGGTGCCGGCGGCCGGAGCTGATCCCGTACTTGTGCGAGAGCGCCTCGTTGAGCTGGCCGATGCGCGCAAGCTCATTGTCAACGGGTGAGTCGCGGCGGAAGCGGAAAACGAAGTGGTAATTTTGCTCGGTAACCAGCATCAGCGGGCGCATGCCGTAGCTCTTGAAGATGCTCATGATCTTCTGGTAGACAGGTTCCAGCCGGCGGAAGACCTCGAGCGGCTGCCAGTAGATCTCGCCGCCGAAGTCCATGTTGAAATACTCGATATCGAGCACCACCAGCTGGAAGCGTTTGTCCCACAGCGAACGGAAGATGTCCAGCCCCTTGCGCAGGATCCAGTCGAACCCCTCGTTGGGCGAGGAAATGACTGCCTCTTCATTGCCCTTCCACGTCAGGTATTCGCCGTAGCCGACGAGGTATTCCGCCGTGAAGGTATGCACGTCCTCCGAATGACCGCCGCAATATTCAACGATGCGGCTGCGCACATTCTGGTCGCGATAGTATTCGACTTGATTGAGCATAGAACACCTCCGCCGGCGAATATGATATTGTCGGTTATTCAGCGCCCGCTGTCAATTTCCCGTTTCCGCTCCGGCTCGCAACAGGCATGCGCGGACGCGAGCGGCCACCCCGGCTCATGCCCCTGGGTTTTCCGGCACCGCCACTGCCGGCCGCAAGCGCAACGACCGGCAGGAAACTGTCCGGGCACAGCCGCACGGAGCCGCCGCCATGCCCTGGGCGCAGCGGCGTCATCGCCCGGAGGAACCGGCCCGCTGCGCACGCGATTACGGGGCAACAGTGCAATAGTAGCGTTCATCGATGGGCGAAGTGCGCAGGGGTCGGGCGGTGGCGCTGTCCATGACCGCCTGCAGCACGCACACCACCGTGCAGGTGCCGGTGGCAATGATGGCGGGCGGCGCCGCCGACGCGGCAAAGCGCCAGCTGCAGTCATCGACGCTGATGCCGCAGCCGTCGAGATACTCCCGCAGGGCGGTTTGGCTGTGCAGCCATTGCCGCTGGCCGGCCTGATGCGGCAGGACGGGCGCACTGGTATCGCTGCAGGTTGCCGTCCAGACAATGGGGATGGTGAACGACGTGTGAAAGACATCGCCCGGCATGCGTGGTGAGGTGCGCGTGAGCGCGTCGCGCCAGTCAATGCCCGCCTCGGGATGGCGGCGCTGCAACTGGCGGGACAGGCGAATATCGCCCGGA
>CAZFBR010000159.1:0-8240 GCA_964517215.1 uncultured bacterium | reverse complement strand
CAAGCGGGCACCGGGTGGTTCGTTCATCTGGCCATAGACCAGGGCGATCTTGGACTTGGCGAGATCCTTCTGGTTGATGACGCCGGCTTCGGACATTTCGGTGTAGAGGTCGTTGCCTTCGCGGGTGCGCTCGCCGACGCCGGCGAAGACGGAGACGCCGCCATGCTCGGTGGCGATGTTGTGGATGAGCTCGGTGATGAGCACGGTCTTGCCCACGCCGGCGCCGCCGAACAGGCCGATCTTGCCGCCGCGGGAGTAGGGGGCGAGCAGGTCGATGACCTTGATGCCGGTCTCGAACATCTCCCGCGTCACGCTCTGCTCGACGAACTCGGGCGGGCGGCGGTGGATCGGGGCCTTGCGCATGTCGCTCGCCGGCGCGCCGCCGTCGATGGTCTCGCCCAGCAGGTTGAAAATGCGCCCGAGGGTCTTTTCGCCCACCGGCACGCTGATGGGCGCGCCCGTATCGGTGCATTCCATGCCGCGCTTGAGCCCGTCGGTCATGTCCATCGACACGCAGCGGACGATGTTGTCGCCCAGATCCTGCTCGACTTCGACGACCAGCGGCTGCTCGCGCTGCGGGTCGCTGACCAGCACCGCGTTATAGATGGCCGGCAGCTCGCCGGCGGGAAACTGAATGTCCACCACCGGCCCGATGACCTGAACGATATTGCCCTTTGCCATGACGCTCACTCCGTGTGGCATAGCCGACCGCGTCTCGATGGATCACGAGCATTGCGGCAGCGGCCATGCAGATTCAGTCCGTTGTCACAGGCGCGGTCGCCTGCGGTACAACCCAGCAACTGCCGGCACCGTCACCGGCGCCGGTAACCCGTCCTTACGCCCCGGCGGCGCGCAGCGCCTCGGCGCCGGTGGTGACTTCGATGATCTGCGTCGTGATGGCCGTCTGCCGCGCCCGGTTGTAGGTCATGGTCAGACGGTCGATGATCTCGCCGGCGTTGTCAGTCGCGGCGGTCATGGCCGCCATGCGCGCGGCGAATTCGCCGGTGAGCGACTCGAGCAGCTTGGCAAAGACCACGGTCTCAAGATAGAGCGGCAGCAGCTGGCGCAGCATCTCCTCGCGGCCCGGCTCAAAGATCATGTCGCCGGCCAGCGCGCCCGCGGCGTTGTCCGGCGGGGCGATGGGCAGCAACTGCAGCTGCTCCGGCTTCTGGCTGATATTGGAAACAAACTTCGCGTAGACGATGGTGATGGCGTCGACCGTGCCGCCGGTGTACAGGTCCGTGAGCTGGCCGGCGAAGGCGTGCGCATGCTCGTAGGCGCCCTTGAGCGGCAGGGTGCCGACGGCGAGGCGGGGCTTGCGCCCGCGGCGGGTGAAGAAGGCCGCGGCCTTGTTGCCGACCGTAATCAGCTCGACCGGCACGGTCTGGGCGGCGATAAACTGCTGCGCCGCCTTGAGCACATTGCCATTAAAGCTGCCGCACAGGCCCTTGTCGCCGGCAATAACCACCACGCCCATGGTCTTGAGCGGGCGTGCGGTGAGCAGCGGGTGGTCGGCGTCCCGCATCACCGGGGCGAGCGTGGCCACCAGTTCGTACATTTTGGCGGCATAGGGGCGCGCGGCCTCCATGCGCCCCTGGCTGCGGCGCAGTCGCGCGGCGGCGGCCATTTTCATCGCCTTGGTGATCTGGCGGATATTGCCGATGGCCCGGATCTTGTTCCGGATCGCGCGCAAATTGGCCATGACGGTCGCTTACGCCTTCCCGTCCCGGGCGACGAACGATTCCTTGTATTCCTTCATGGCTGCCTGCAGTTTCGGCTCCAGCTCCTTGGCGATCTGCAGGTCCTTGGTGATGGACGCGCGGATCTCGGGATAGCGCTGGGCGATGAACGGATAGAGGCCGGTTTCGAAGGCGCGCAGCTGGCCCAGGGCGATGTCGTCGACAAAGCCGTTGGTGACGGCAAAGATGATCAGGATCTGGTCGATGACATTGAGCGGCTGGTATTGCGGCTGCTTGAGGATTTCGGTGAGGCGTTCGCCGCGCGCCAGCTGCTGCTGGGTCGCCTTGTCGAGGTCGGAGGCGAACTGGGCAAAGGCCGCCAGTTCGCGGAACCGCGCCAGTTCGAGCTTCAGCTTGCCCGCCACCTGCTTCATGGCCTTGATTTGCGCGGATGAGCCGACGCGGGAGACGGAAAGGCCGACGTTGACCGCGGGGCGGACACCGGCGTAGAACAGCTCGGGCTCGAGGTAAATCTGCCCGTCGGTGATCGAAATGACATTGGTCGGGATATAGGCGGAGATGTCGCCCGCCTGCGTCTCGATGATCGGCAGGGCGGTAAGCGAGCCGCCGCCCAGCTCCTTGTTCATCTTGGCGGCGCGTTCCAACAGCCGGGAATGCAGATTGAAGATGTCGCCCGGATACGCCTCGCGGCCGGGCGGCCGGCGGAGCAGCAGCGAGACCTGACGGTACGCCACCGCATGCTTGGACAGGTCGTCATAGATAATGAGCGCATGCTTGCCGTTGTCGCGGTATTCCTCGCCCATGGCGCAGCCGCTGTACGGCGCGAGGTACTGCAGCGGGGCGGGATCGGAGGCGGGGGCGGAAACGATGATCGTGTACGCCATGGCGCCGCTCTTGCTGAGCCGGTCGTAGACCTGCGCCACCGTCGACTGCTTCTGGCCGATGGCGACGTAGATGCAGACGACGCCGGTTTCCTTCTGGTTGATGATGGTGTCGATGGCGATGGCGGTCTTGCCGGTCTGGCGGTCGCCGATGATGAGTTCGCGCTGGCCGCGCCCGATGGGGATGAGCGCGTCAATCGACTTGAGCCCGGTCTGCAGCGGTTCCTTGACCGACTGGCGGGCGATGACGCCCGGCGCCTTGATCTCCACGCGGCGAAACTGGTCGCTGACCACGGGGCCCTTGCCGTCGATCGGCTGGCCCAGCGCGTTGACCACGCGGCCGATCAGCGCGTCGCCCACGGGGACCTGCACGATCTTGCCGGTGCAGCGCACCTCGTCCCCTTCGGCGATATGCGTGCTTTCGCCCATGATGGCAATGCCGACGCTGTCGCTGTCGAGGTTGAGCACCATGCCGAAGGTCTCGCCCGGGAACTCGACCAGTTCGCCCGCCATGGCGCCGGTGAGGCCGTGCACCCGGGCGATGCCGTCGCCGACTTCGAGCACGCTGCCCACATCGACCCGGGAAAGATCCTGGGCAAAGCCCGCAATTTCCTTCTTGAGAACGGAGGTGATTTCGCCGCTGGAAATAGCCATATGTCGTTTACTCCTGGGTTCCTATCGAAATGCCCTGCAGGCGCTCGCGCAGATCGCGAAACGCGCGCGCCACGCTGCCGTCAATCTGCCACCCCTCCGCCGTGATCACCAGCCCGCCGATCAGGGCGGGCTCGACCGCGGTTTCCAGCACAATCGTCCGCCCGGTGAGCTGCGCCAGGCGGTCGTTCAATTCCTGCTCCTGCGCGGGGTCAAGCGGCACCGCACTGCGAACCTGCGCCCGCACGCGGTTGCGGCTGCGGTCGAGCAGCCTGCCGAATTCGACCGCAATCGCGGGGAGCAGCTTCAGCCGTCCGTGCTGCAGCACCACGCGGGCAAACGAAACGGTCAGATCGCTGACGCGGCCGCGCAGGGCATGCAGCAGCACGCCCTCGCGCTGACTGGCCGGGATCCGCGGCTCGCGCGCAAAGGCCAGCAGCTCGCGGTCGCGGCCCAGCGGCGCCAGCGCGTCGAGCTCGGCGGCGACGGCATCGGTGCACACCTGCCCGTCCGCCAGCTCGAACAGCGCCTGCGCGTAGCGCTGGGCCACGGCGGCGGAGGCCATCAGGCGCCCACCTTGCGCACCACGTTGTCAATCAGGACGCGCTGGGTGGCGGGGTCGAGTTTCTGCCGCACCACCTGCTCCGCCGCGTCGACGGCGAGCAGGGCGATCTGGTCGCGCAGCTCGACCAGCGCCTTGCGCTTCTCGCGTTCGATCTCGCTGGCGGTCTGCGCCAGCAGTTCGTCCTTCTTGTGCCGCGCTTCGTCCAGCATCTCGTTGCGCGCGGCCTGCGCCTCGCGGGTGGCCTGCTGGATTTTCTCGCGGGCCTCCTGCTCGATCGCGGCCAGCTTTTTCTGGTATTCGGCCTTGAGCTGCTCGCTGTCGAGCCGGGTCTGCTGGGCCCGGTCAAGATCGGTGCGGATCTGCTCGCGCCGCTGCTCGAGCACCGTGGCCAGATACTTGAACCCCGGCTTCCACAGCAGCGCAATGCCGATGAGGAACGTCAGCAGCTGGACCGCCAGATACTGAACCTTGATGTCGATGATCTCCATGACGGAGCTCCCCTTCCCGGACCGTTGATTACTTCAGCAGCGCGGTGAAGGCGTCCGCCCACGGATTGACGAAAATCAGGATGACGGAGATGAGCAGCGCATAGATGGTCAGCGACTCGATGAACGCCAGGCCGATGATCATGACGGTCTGGATGTTCGAGGCCGCTTCCGGCTGGCGTGCGATGCCTTCCACCGCGCGCGCCACGGCGTTGCCCTGCCCGAGACCCGTGCCGATCGTGCCGATCGCGACGCAAAGGCCGGCGGCCAGCACACTCATTGCCAGATAGAACGCCGCGCTTTCCGCCCCGTCACCGCCATCGCTGTCCGCCACCGGCGCCGCCGCAACCGCCGGTGCCGCCGGAACCGCTGCCGGCTCGGCAATTGCCGCGCCCGCCAGCATGAGGAACATCGCTGCCACTGCCACCATCATCAGAATGCGTTGCATGGTACTTCCTCCTCCAAATGTAGTTTTCTCAATGGCCGTGTTCTTCGGACACGGCGCCGCCAATGTAAATCATCGCAAGAATGGTGAAGACGCAGGCCTGAATCAGCGAGACCAGGGTGCCAAGCACGATGATCAGCGGACGCAGGACCAGCGGGAACAACGCCAGTGATTTGGACACGAGGGCGGGCGCGCCGCCGAACGCCAGCAGGAGCGCGACCAGCACCGTGAGCATGATTTCCTTGGCGACGATGTTGCCGAAGAGACGGGCGGCAAGGGACACCGGCCGCACCAGTTCGCTGATCAGGTGAATGACGAACATCGCGGGCTTGAGCCACCAGGGCACTCCCGCCCAGAAGTGGCTGAGGTAGCCGAGGACGCCCTTGGTGCGGATGCCGAAAACGTGCGTGCTGACGAAGACAATGAGCGCAAGCGCGAAGGTGGTGTTGAGGTTCGCGGTTGGCGAATTGAAGCCGGGGATGAGCCCGATGAGGTTGCCGAACAGGATATAAAGGAAAAGGAAGAGAAAGAGGGGCATGAAGAACTTGACTTTTTTGCCCATCAGCGATTCGCCCATGTCGTACCAGAAGCAGTAAACGAATTCAAAGAAATTCTGCAGGCCGGTCGGCACCAGCTTCAGCGAACGGCGGGTGAGCAGGGCGCAGGCGAAGAGGATGCCGATGACGAGGAAACTCATCACCATGAACGGCGGGACGCCGTGGACCTCCAGCAGCTGCACGTGGACCAGGCCGCCGCCATGCCCGCCGCCGTGCGCGGTCGCCGCTTCCGCGGCGCGGGCAGCTGCTGCCGGTGCGGACATTTCAGGCCTCCCGCGGCGCCGGCGCGGTGGTGAACGGCATGGCCAGCGAGGTGAGAATGGCGCCGACAATGGTGAGGAATCCCGCCACAGCGCCAAATCCGGCCAGCACCTGCCAGCGGACCAGGACCGTCAAAATCAGGGCGAGGATGCCGTAGCGGGCGAGGAAGCCGAGCCCGGCGAGAAATTTTGCCCGGGCCACGCTGCCGCGCAGTATCGTTGCGGCGGCGCGGGCAAGCAGGAAAAAGTTCAATTGTGCGACCAGCGCGCCGGCGAGCAAGCCGACGGTGAACGGGCGGGGGACCAGGGCGCCAAGCAGCAGTGCCGCCAGCAGGGCAAGCCCGAGGGCCCGCCGCTGAATCTGCCGTATTGTCGGGTCAGTGCTGCCTGTCATCCGGTGGTGCGCTTTCCGGTGCGGTCGGCCGCGGGTTGCGGCGGAACAGCACCACATAGATATTGCCAAAACCGGCCGCCACTCCCAGCAGAAACCCCAGCAGCGTGCCAAACGGTCGGGTCACGCCCGTCCACTGGTCGAAACCGTAGCCACCCGCCAAGCCGAGCGCGGTGCACAGCACCAGTGCCAGACCGAGCGAGCCGATCTCCGCCAGCTGCCGGGCAGCGGCATAATGCCGGACCTGCATCAGCCGGGTTTGACCCGGTTGGTCTGGTCGGAAGCCGTCATATGGGCAACTTCGCACAGCCCGGCGGTCAGTCCCAGCAGAATGAACGCAACCGTCAACCATGGCCCGGTGTCCAGCCAACTGTCCAGCAGGGCGCCGGTGTAATACCCGACGATCACCGTGACCGCGAGCAGTGCCGCCGCTGCCATAAACACGCCGGCCTCACGCAGAATGCCCTGTCGCTGCGGAGCATTCCCGGGCGGCGGTGCCGCTGCTGGTTGCGTCATCGGCGGTCATGGTAGTTTATCGCCGCGGTGATTGTCAAGTATATCGGATCGGTTCATCGGTTGCGGGCAGCGCGGCGCGCCTACGGGGCGGTGACGGTGGAGCGTTCGCGGAGAACGACGATTTCGACCCGGCGGTTTTGCGCGCGCTGCGCTTCGGTCTGGTCGGCAAAGGTGCCGGCGCAGGGCATAAACGGCCCGAACCCGACAATGGACAACCGCTCGCCGGGGACTCCGAACTGGTCGTTGAGCACGCGGGCGATGGTTGCGGCGCGGGCGGCGGACAATTCCCAGTTGGACGGGAACTGCGGCGTGGAGAGGTCGCCATTGTCCGTATGCCCCTCGATGCGGATGGGCCGGTCGGGGACGACGTCGTTGAGGAAAAAGGCGACGTTGGTGATGATCGTGTCGGAACCCGGCAGCAGGTCGGCGGAGCCCGGAGCGAACAGCACCTGGTCGGTGAGCGAAATGATCAGGCCGCGTTCGCTTTGATTGACGGTGGCGCCCTGCAGCTGCATCTCGCGCATTTTTTCCTGATAGCGCTGCGGGGTCACATTGGTGCCCGAATAGGGGAGTACGCCGTTGCCGCCCGGGATCGGGACCTCATTGCCGGAAAAGAGCCCGAACTCCTTGGCCCAGGCCTGGGAAAAGTCCTGCGCCTTCTTGCCATTGACCACCGATATGGAATAGAAATAGACGAACAGCGCCAGGAGCAGGGTGACGACGTCGGAGTAGGTGAGCAGCCAGCGCAGGCCGCCGGCCCCGTCATGGCCGCCGCCGCCGCCGCCGTGGCCGCCGCCCTTGCGCCGCCCCATAGGTTACTCGCCTTCCTCCTTCTTTTCCAGATCGACCCGGTCCCCCTCGCTGAGGAAGACGGAGAGCTTTTCCTGCACGATGCGCGGGTTGTCGCCGCTCATGATCGAGAGGATGCCGTAACTGACGAGTTCGCGATACTGCGCCTCATGATGATCGAGCTGGGTCAGCTTCCCGCCGATGGGCAGGAAGACGAGGTTGGCGCCGCCAATCCCGTAAAAGGTGGCGATGAAGGCGGTGGCGATGGCGCCGACGACCTTGTTCGATTCGGCGCCCTGGCCGGCCATGGTCAGGGCGGCGATCAGTCCGAGCACGGTGCCGACGATGCCCATGGTCGGGGCGAACCCGCCCATGGCGGTGAACATGTCGGCTCCTTCCTTGTGCCGCGCCTTGGTGTTGTCAATTTCCGACTCCAGCACGCCGCGCACGACCTCCGGATCCACGCCGTCCACCACCAGCTGCAGCCCTTTTTTTAGGAACAGGTCGGTGGTCTGCTCAATATCCTCTTCCAGCGCCAGCAGACCTTCCTTGCGGGCCTTTTCCGAGAAGGAGACGAAGGTCGGGACGATCCCCTTGCTGTCGAAATGCACTTCCTTGAAGGCGATGCGGGTGATCGTGGGCAGTTTCATGAACAGTTCCCACGATACCGTGCACATGGTCGCGCCCGCGGTGGCGCCAAAGATCATGATCAGGGCCGAGGGCTTGAGAAAGGGGGAAATCCCCTCCGGATTTAGGTGGTTCAGTTCCATGGCGCCGGAGACAATCAGTGAACCGACAGCCAGAATGAGGCCGAAGACGGTTGATTTATTCATTTGGTGCACCGCTCCTCTGTGAATTGGCACGGCTGGTGCCGCTATCACCACTTATCGGACACCCGGGGGCGGGACTTGAGCGTTCAATATAATGGGCCGGAATGGCGTGATTGACAGTATCGCTGCGGGTGAGGTAGAGTGCCCACATGCGGACGACGGCATACCGG
>CAZFBR010000158.1:0-8380 GCA_964517215.1 uncultured bacterium | reverse complement strand
ATTGTGGAGTTGGTTTTGTTGGATAATGCTGTTGATATTGCTGTTGGTGATGGTTTTCGTGATTCTTATGTAGATTGTGTTGATCGGTGTTAGTTCTTTTTCGTAGGAGGTATCGAGGGTAGTATACAGCAAGTCGCTGGAAGTCGCACGTGACGGCTCATTGTACTACTCGCAACGCGATGAATCCGGAGGGAATCGAGTATTTGATGCTGAGATGCAATTACTATACATTACCGAACCCGGCGAAGAACCGGGAACAATTGGTTTTGCCGTATTGTGGCCATGGGCATGGAACATTGAAGGTATTTGGCGTTGGGAACTCCGGGATTGCATAGCTGAGCATCGATACGGCTACTGGCTGGAAGATGAAGGGTGCATAGCGATTTACGACAAAAAGACGCGACTCTGTACTGGCTATCTCGGTGCCAACGGTTTTGTGCGTGAATTATCGGAATTGACACCATTTACCTGCTTACGCCGGCACCGGTATCAGATGCTGGGACAGGCAGAAGAAGGAATATTCGATTTTTCCCTCGATCCTGAAGCGATTCAATGGCGGTGCCGCCCCAACGGAGTAACGGTGGTTGATTTTGACGAATTCTCGCCGCGACGCAACACAACGCTGGAACGCTATGATGTTGAGGATACGAACGAATACAGCGGACCACTGCACTGTGCGGTGCTGACGGATACCGCAGTTCTGCTCTATGACGAAGATGGAACATATGTCACAGCGCTGCAGCCCCCTCTGAAGTTGGAGGAAGGGAATACCACAAGCTACCGTGTGGGCATGAGTGACAGCGGGGTGTACTATTTATTGGAACGAACGGACAGCGGAACCTATATCCGTATTGCGACGAGAAAAGGCGTCGTGCTGAGCGATACCTTGGTTCAGGATTCGGCAGCGGAAGCCATGGTGACCAGCAAGGTCGAGTTTGACTGGCTGGCGTTGAGCCAGCCCGGGATACCGGTTCTTTTCACCATTGGTGTCGTTGCTGTCGGGAAGACGGGCGATGTGTTTGCCGCCAGTAATTCAGGCAACCCGGTGGCGGGCCTGATGCGTGAGTTGGGTTATAATTGGCGGTATGGGATGTGGTATCTTGCGATACTGGTGGGCGTCTGGTTGTTCCATCGCCGGCATCTGCGCCATCAGTCGCTGACGCGCTGGCAGCGGTGGCCGTGGCTGCTGGCGTGGTTCCTGTTCCCGCTGATCACCCCGTTTGTCTATTTCGGGGCGATGGAATGGCAGCGGCTGGTGCGTTGTCCGCAGTGCGGCGGACGGCGACCGGTCGACCGCGAGCAATGCCCGCAGTGCGGGTCGGCATTTCCACGCTCCGCCGCCAAAGGCATCGAACTGATCGTGCCGCCGCCGGCGGCATAGCTGTCGCAGCCGCCGACGTAACGACGACTCGCGCGCGGCGGATGTGAACCGATCAACAGGCGGGCGTGGTGCAGGCACCGCGCGCGGCACGGTATTCACGAATAAGTAAAATGCACGAAATATTTTGACTTGAGCGCCGGGCGGGCGTATCCTGCAGTCAGGAGGTGAGGCACAATGGGGAATACCAGCACCGTGACGGTGCGCGGACAAACGGCCATTCCCGTGGCATTGCGGCGGCGGTACAATATCAGGCCCGGCTCGCGTATCGTTTGGATTGATGACGGCAGTGTGATCACGGTACTGCCGCAACCGGCGGCGCCGGTGGGCGAACTGCGCGGTTCGCTGCGGCAGTACGATCTCAATCGCCGTCTGCTGCAGCGGCGGCGGCGCGAACGGCAGGAATAGTGCCGGAACGGCTGTTGTTTGATACGTCGGCCATTCTAACCCTGCTGCGCGACGAAGCGGGCGCAGGAAAAGTCGAAGAACTGCTGGCACGGCGGAGCGGTCGGGACCGGTTGCTCTTGGCCCCAATCTCACTCACTGAAACCTACTACATCGTCTGGCAGGCGGCAGGACAGACGGCGGCGCGCGAGACCATGGTCCGCCTCAAGACCCTGCCGCTGACTATTGTTGCGCCGACGGAACGCATTGCGCTGGCGGCGGGACGACTGAAGGCCCTGCATCGGCTGTCATTGGCCGACGCAGTGATTGCGGCGACAGCGGCGGAATACCGGGCAACACTGGTCCATAAGGACCCGGAATATCTCCCCCTGGCCGGCCAGGTGCGACTGCTGAATCTGCCGTTCAAAAAGCGCGGACCCCGCCGCTGAACGCGGGGCGGTTGACCATCGTGCGGCCGCGTGCGTATAATGCAACTATGACGAATATGACAACCGGCCCGGAATCGGGGCCGGCGGAAAGCGCGGGGATGCGCCACTGGCGCATCATCACCGGTAACCGCCAGTTCTACGGCAGGGACTACTGGACGGGCGAGAAGGCGCGCGCCTGGGGCGGGCGTGATTATCTCGACGGGGCGCCGCAGGAGACGCTGGCGCAGCTCGTCAGGCGGCACCTGCTTCCCGACGGCGGGCGCATCCTCGAGGCGGGCTGTGCCTTCGGCTACCTGACGCGCAACCTGCGCCGCGACGGCTATGCGGCGGTGGGGTGCGACCTGTCGGGGTACTGCCTCGCGCACGGCGCGCCCGAAGTGCGCGGCTGCCTGACAGCGGCGAGCGTGCTGACCCTGCCCTATCCCGACGCGGCATTCGACCTGGTGATCTGCATGGAGGTGCTGGAGCATCTCCCGGAAGAGCTGGTCCCGGCGGCGGTGGCGGAACTGCGGCGGGTGACGCGCGGGCCGCTGCTGGTGAGCGTGCCGACCTACGGCCCCGACGAATTCGGGCATTACGGCCTGCATTTCCATACCGATCCCGAGAACAGCGACTGGTGGTGCGACGCGGTGGCAAACCGCGCCTTCACCCGGCTGGATATCGATGAAGCGACGGGCGAGCCGCGCTGCGGCCACCTGACGCACGGCACCTATCGCTGGTGGACGGAGCGGTTCCGGGCGCAGGGGCTGGCGCGCGACGGTGAGGCGGAGGCGCGCATCTACGACGACCCGGCGCTCGACACCCGCCCGTGGCAGCTCTACATCATGCGGCCGGCGGCAACGGCCTGGCAGGGCGAACTGCCGACGACGGTATTCGCCGGCGGCTGGGCGGATCGCGGGCGGCTGGGCGACCGTCCGCTGCGCTGGTCGGCGCCGGGCGAGGCGACGCTGCAGGTGGCGACCGGCGCCCCGGCGGTGGAGCTGGAACTATTCGCCGGCCCGCGCCGGCTGACTCATCCCTACACACTTTTCTGGCAGACCGCGCTGGCGCAGGGCGAGGTGGCGCTGATTCCGGGGGAACGGGTGCGGCTGCGCGTGCCGGTGGCGACGGTCGGCCGCATGGCGACGATAGCGCTGCGGGGCGGTTCGGCGTGGACGACGGCGATGCTGTTCGGCGGTGAGTATCCCGCCGCTCCGTCGCGCGGTTCGTGGGCGCTGCTCGGCCTGCAGCCGGCGACGGAACGCGAAACGCTGGTCACGCGCCGGGCGGGGAGCGACTGGCAGCCGGACCCGCCCCCGGTATTGGCCGGCAGCAGTGACAGCAAAGGCAGCGTGCTTGACCGGATGCGCGCCCTGTTCACCTGACCATGGCCATGCCGGCGCCGGCGAAACGGCTGGTGCATAACCGCGAGTGCCGGCGGAACGAACCCGCACCTGCGGGAGACCGCCGGCGGGAACGCTGCCGGTGCGTTGCCGAAGTCCGCACCAGCGATGCGGGTGCGGGCCGGGACGTGCGGCAGCCGGCCGGGCCGGCGCGCCCGCGCCGCACTGACGCGCATGCGGGATCGTCGGTTGGGCGGAGTTGCCCGGCACGGCGCCGGTGTCCGGCGGCGGCGGGCGGCGCGGGAGCAGGCCGCACCCGATGAGCCCGCTCTGGCAGGCGCCCCCCCCGGCGTTCACCCTTCCCGACGAATGGCGGGTGCGACTGCAGCCGCTGCTGGCGCTCCCCGGCGCGTATCTGTTCGGCGGCGCGCTGCGCGACTTCCTGCTGCATCGTCCGGCCAAGGATTATGACCTGCTGCTCCCCTCGCCGGTTGCGGCGGCCGCGCGCAGCGCGGCGGCGGGCGCGACGTTGATCCCGCTCGACGCCGCGCGCGACATTTACCGGGTGGTCTGGCCCGGCGGCGCGACGCTTGATCTCAAGGGCTATGCCGATCTCGATGCGGAGATTCACCAGTCCGATTTCACGGTCAATGCGCTCATGGTCTGCGGGGCGACGGGGGCGTGGGACGATCGCGTCGGCGGGTTCGGCGATTTGCGGCGCAATCTGCTGCGGGCGGTCAGTGCCACTGCATTCGGCGACGATCCGCTGCGCGTGCTGCGCGCGGTGCGGTTCGCGGCGCAGCTCGGGCTGGTGATCACCCCGAAGACGGACGAACTGCTGCGAGCGGCACTGCCCCGGCTGGCGGCGGTGGCGCAGGAACGCGTGGCAGACGAGCTGCGTTTGCTGGCCAACGACCGCAACGCGGCGACGGCGTGGCGGCTGCTCGCCCTGACCGGCGCGCTCGATATCCTGTTCCCGGTCCTGACGCCCGCGCGCGGCTGCGCGCAGAACGACTTCCATCATCTCGACGTGCTCGACCATGCGCTGGAGGCGGCGCGCTGCTGGACGGAAGAGGTGCTGCCGGTCCTGACGCGCGACCCGGCCTGGCAGGCGTATTTCGCCGAACCGCTGGGGCAGTGGGCGCGGCAGGGGGTGGTGGCGCTGCAGCTGCTGCTGCACGACGCGGGCAAGCCGGCGACCGTAACCGCTGACAGCGACGGGCGGCGGCATTTCTACGACCATGAAGTGCGCGGGGCGGCGCTGCTGGACGAGCAGCTTCCCGCGCGGGGACTGCCGACGGAGGTGCAGCGGGCGGTGGTCATGCTGACCCGCCACCACATGCGCGCGGGGCTGGCCTTCCATGCGGAGGCGAGCGACCGGGTGCGCCGGCGTTACGCCGATCTTGCGGGCGATTGGGCGCCGGCGGGTTGGTCGGCGGCGGTGGCGGACCGGCTGGCGACGCGCGGCCCGCGCAACGATACCGATCCCGACCGGCTACTGGCCGATCTGCAGGCGCTGGGCGCACAATGGTTTGCCCGGCGTGAGGAACTGCAGCTGCCGAAACTGGTGTCCGGCGACGATGTGCTGGCGCTGGGGATCAGCGGGCCGCGGGTGGGCGTGCTCCTGCAGCGCGTGCGCGACGCCCAGCTTGACGGCGACATCGCCGACCGGCCGGCGGCGCTGGCCGCGCTCAGGCGCTGGGCTGAAACCGACACCCGGTAACTGCGGGCACTGGCTGCTGCCCGATACGCGTGAGGTCGGCGCTGATTGCGGATCGGCGGCGCGGTTGCGGTGATGCAGTCATCCGACAATGGAACAAACCAGACAGGCGCAGTGGCCATGCGCCCCGGAAATGCGGACCGGCGACAGCGGGCGGGGTACTACTCCGACCGGGGCATGGCCGTTGCCAGCCAGACCTCGGCTGATGCTGTGGTGGTAAAGAGTTCGCAGCGCCAGCTGCTGGTCCACACTTTGCTGTAGGTCTGATAGAGATATTCCAAACCGCAGAAGTAGGACGGGTCGCCCACCAGGATAACCACCATATCGGGATTGCGCGCGGAGGGATAGCGGTCGAGCATGGCGAAGCTGGTCATATCAGCGGGCTGCAGCCGGCTAGTGCTTCCCTTGACGGCGGCGGAAAAATCCCACAACTGGTAGCGCAAGCCGGTGAAATTATCGGCGGCATAGATCTGCTGTTTGAGCGCAGCGATTTCCCGGACACTGACCGTGCCGGTCCACACGATGTGGACGCCGCGACCGTCGGGGCGGCAGCAGATTCGGCCGGGCATGGCGCCGCGCGTGGACTATCCTGCCAGAATGGTTGCGGCTTCGCGGCGGATGAGGTCCCAGGTGGCGGGCGGCATCTTGGCGCCAAGGACTTCCACCACCTTGCCCGAGGTCAGCGCCCCGAGGCGGCAGCACTGTTCGAGATGCGCGCCCTGGACGAAACCGTAGAGGAAGCCGGCGGCGAAGAGGTCGCCGGCACCCGTGGTGTCGATGGCCTTGGCGGGAATGATCCCGGTGCGCGCGATATCCTCGCCGCGGCGGGCAAGCGCGCCCTTCTTGCCCAGTTTGACCACCGCGATATCGCAATGGCCGGCGATGATTTCGAGCGCGGCCTCGCCTTCCTGCCCGGTGAACGCCTTGGCTTCCTCTTCATTGGCAAAGACGATATCAATGCCGTTGCTGACCAGGTCCTTGAGGAAGGAAAGGTTTTCCTCGACCACATTGTAACTGGCCAGATCGATGGCGACGCGGCAGCCGGCGGCGCGGGCCAATTCGACGGCGCGCCGGACGAGGGAGTGGTTCTGCACCAGATAGCCCTCGACGTGGACGATATCCCAGCCGGAGAAGAGGTGGGCATTGAGATCGGCCGGAGACAATTCCAGCGCGGCGCCGAGGTAGGTGGCGAAGGTGCGCTCGGAATCCGGGGTGATGAATCCGGTGGCGCGACCGGTCGGCTGTGTGCCGTGCTGCAGCTTCGGGGTGACATGGTTGGCCTGCAGGTCCGTGGCGAACGCCGCACCCAGTTCGTCATGCCCCACCTTGCCGATAAAGGCACAGGAAACGCCGAGCTGGCCGAGGCCGGTAACCGTATTGGCGGTGGCCCCGCCGGCGCTGGTGCGATAGTCGGTGACGCCCTGCAGCAGCGCGCTGGCGCGGGCGAAATCGACGAGATTCATTGAGCCCTTGGGCAGGTTATGCCGCGTGAGGAAACTGTCGTCAACCTGCACCAGCACATCCACCAGCGCATTGCCGATACCGAGCACTTTCTGGGTCATGACCACACCTCCGGGGGGAATTGGCTGCCGGCAAAACGAAGCGCCCGCCGCGGGTACACGAGGGTAACCGCGACGGGCGTGCCGTCAATGATCAGGTGCTGCTGCTGCCGGCGCATTTAGGTATGCGTTTTGCGCCGGGCGCGCTGGATGGCTTTCTTGAGCGCACGACGGCGCGTCTCGCTCGGTTTCTCATAGCGAGAGCGCTTGCGTGCTTCGCGCAGGTTCGTTGCCGCTTCCTGCTTGAACCGCTTGAGCGCCTTTTCCAGCGTGCCGAAATCAGCCACTTTGATATCGGCCACGATCCTCACCTCATTTCTCTGTGCGACATCGCTAATACCTGATGCGGAACCCGGTGCCGCCCGTCGCGGGGATTTCCGTCACCGCACGACTGTCGACCCGGCCGGGCGGCTCGCGCATGACCTCGGTCATGAACGAGTCAACAGCGGCGGCATCGCCTTCGGCTTCAATCAGCACGCTGCCGTCCATCTGGTTGCGGACATGTCCGCAAACCGGCCACCCGTGCACGCAGCGCAGCACATAGTAGCGGAACCCGACGCCCTGCACCCGCCCGCGAATGACATAACGCCGACGAATCATTGCGCTCGACTCCCGCCGGAAAGACACCACGGCTATGCCGCTGCCCGCATCGGCATACAACAACATTGGTAGTATAGCGCATTCCGCGGGAAAAAGCAAGTCCGCTTTGACGCGGATGATGAAGAAAGCTATACTCCCGGTTCATTACCAGCATAAGGAGCGGGATGATGCGGTGGATGCTGCGTTCAAAGATTCACAAGGCGACGGTAACCCAGGCGGATGTCAATTATATCGGCAGTATCACCATTGACGAGGCGCTGATTGAACTGGCCGGCTTGCTGGTCGGGGAGAAGGTGCTGGTGGTGAGCAATGCCACGGGCGCCCGGCTGGAGACCTACGTCATCAGGGGCGAGCGCGGGTCGGGGATCATCGGCATGAACGGCGCGGCGGCGCATGTGATCCGCGCCGGCGAAGAGATCATCATCATGGGTTTTGAACTGGCCGACGGCCCGGTAACCCCGAAGAACATTCTGGTTGACAAGCAGAACCAGCTCGTCCGGCATCTGACCACATAGGCCTGCAGCGGGATGGATGCCGCCGGCGGGCAGGAGCAAGGGAACGGCATGACCGACAGTGCCCCGACCGTCGCGGCGCCCGCCGACCGTGAATCAGCAAAAAAGTATACGGCGATCAAACACCGGTTGATGCTGGCTGAGGCCGGGCTCGGGCTGCTTGTCCCGGGAGTGCTGGCGCTGACCGACGCGGGCCGGCTGCTGGCCAATGTGCTGGCAGCGCATGGCTGGTCATGGTGGCTGACCGCGGCTGTCTTTTTTGCCGTGATGTACGCCGCCATGTGGTTGATCAGCCTGCCGCTGTCGATCTACTCCGGCTATCTGCTTGAGCACCGGTTCAAACTGTCCACCCAGACCCCCGGAGCATTCGCGGCGAAAAAAGGGAAAGAAAGCGCGCTCGGCCTGGTGCTGACCGTGGGGATGCTGCTGCTGCTCTATTACGGGATCGGCCTCTTC
>CAZFBR010000157.1:0-8422 GCA_964517215.1 uncultured bacterium | reverse complement strand
CCCGCTGCAGGCCCGCTGCGGCGAGTGCGGCCGCCTGCGCGGCCAGCAGCGTGCCGTTCGTGGTCAGCACCAGTTCCGGGCGCGGCGTCAGCGCCGCCAGCTGGCGCACCAGCGCCGGCAGATTGCGCTTGCGCAGCGGCTCCCCCCCCGTCAGGCGCAGTTTGCGCCCGCCCAAAGCAACAAAAGCGCGCGCCACGGCAGTCATTTCCTCGAAGCGCAAACAGTCCTCATGCCGCAACCGCACCGGTTCGCCGGCGGGCAGGCAATAGCGGCAGCGCAGGTTGCAGTAGTCAGTCACCGCGATGCGCAGATAGTCGATGGTGCGGCCGCACGGGTCACGCAGCATGGTCCGGCTACTCCGTGAAGGGCAGGAAGCGGATCTCGTCTTCCCGGCAGTAAAACGTGACGTACTGGTGGCGCTCGTTGAGGACGAGCTGCCGGCCGGCAAAACTGACCGTCGTGCCGGGCATGACCACATCCTTCACCTTGATGTTGGCGCGCGCCGGCAGCTGCAGGCCGCGGCGCAGTTCGGCGCGGCGCGTTTCGTACATGCGGATTTTCGTTTCCAGGTCGGAAAAGCGCACCAGATCCTGCATGTCCCGCTCCGCTTCGCCGTTCTCCGCCGCGCGCGCGCCCAGCCGCCCGGCCACCATGCGCTCCGTGCCGCGCCGTTCCACGGTGAGCTGCGCCAGTTTCTTGTCGATCAGCTCCAGCTCGTCGAGCAGGGCCTGGCCTTCGCTGTTCTCGATGCGCAGTTCCGTCCTGGCGCCGCCTTCGCCCCCGACCTGCTTGGCCAGGATGCTGCCGCGCGCCCGCACAATGCCGCCGATGATCGCCCCCTTCTTCTCGAACACCTGCACGCTGCCGCCCGCCAGGGTCAGCGAGTGCAGCAGCGAATCCTTGATCTTGACCTGCCGGCGCGCCGACAGCCAGGCGCTTTCCGCATGGTTGGCGGTGATGTCGTAGCGCGCTTCAAGCCGCGCCCGGCCGCCCCCCAGCACCCCGCCATGCACCATGATCGAGCCGCCGCGCGAGACCACGGTGGCGCCCTCAACCCCGCCGAGGATCTCAATGTCCCCCGCAGCCTGCACGGAAAACCCGGTGCGCACCCAGCCGGTGATCACCACCGTGCCGTCAATGTCAATGTTGCCGGTGGCATAATCGACATCGCCGGCAACGGTATAGATGTTGTCCACGCTGACCACGCTGGCGTCGCCATGCGCGTGTCCGCTGGCGGCGGCGAAGAATTTCAGTCCGTCCGCGGTGGTCTTGACGTTCTGGCCGGGCAGCAGCTTCACATCGCGGCCGCGCAGGGGCGGGACCACCTGGCCGCGCACCGTCAGCCCCGGCTCGCCCAGCCCGGCGGGATACTTGATCGCCAGGGTCTGGTCCTTGCGCACGTTCTTGATCAGATTGAGCTGATAATAGCTGACCCGGCCGTCGGGCAGCGGCAGCGGCACCGGCCCCTTGTGCGTGTCGAATTCATAGCGCAGCCGCGCCGTCACCCCGCGCGTGGGCGGGGTGCCGCGCGCCACCACCGCATTGCGGAATACCGCCGTTTCCTCGCGCACCAGCGCCGCCAGCGCCGCCAGCTTGCGCTCGAGAATGCCGTGCACCACCCGCTCGTCCTCGCGCAGCTGTCTGGTCACCGTCGGCAGCAGTTCCGGCCACAACCCCTGCGGCACCGTCAGCCACACCGCCATCTCGTCCTGCGCCACCTTGAGGCTGGGCGCCTCGCCCAGGTTCTTGCAGTCGTCGACAAAAGACGAAATGCGGCGCGCGCTGCCGTCCGCCCGGGCCAGCTGCTCGTCCAGTTCGCCGCGGTCGATGTTGAACAGCCGCTTTTTTTTCAGCTCATCCAGCAGTTCGTCGGCGCCCAGCGGCCGGCCGCCGGGTGCCGGCGCGTGCACACTCAGGTACTGGCCGTCCCGTTTCTGGTAGAGCAGGCAGAAACCGTCCGCATCGGCGCCGGCCACCGGCACCGGAGCCGCGGGCGCGGACCCGGCAAGTGCCGCCGCCACCACCGCGTCAAGATCAAGTCCTGCCGCCGCCGGACCCAGCTGCGCCCGCAGCGCCGCCTTGAGCTGCTCGCTGTTGTTCACCGCGCCGGCCTATTTGCCCGTCGCCATGTTGAGGAAGATGGTGGCGTTCTTGAATTCGCGGTCGATATCCTCGGCGATCAGCTTCTCCAGCGCCGCCGGCGGGATCTTCAGCGATTCCACCGCCTGCTCGTTCAGCCCGGAGATTTCATAATCGCCGGAGTACCCGATGTGTTTCGATTTGCACAGGATATTGGCGAAATGCACCGCCACGGTCTGGGTCGCCCCGTCCTTGGCCTGCAGCGGGTCGTGATGGAACGCAATGGCATCCTGCAGGTTCGCCGGCAGGTTCCATTTTTCCGCCAGCAGCTTGCCGATGTCGGCGTGGCTGATCCCGCCCAGCACCTCGCGTTCCGCCTGCAGGAAGGAGCAGCCCGTGTCCTTGGTCAGCCCCACCACCTCGCTGAATTCCTCGTGCAGATACTGGTCCATCACCACCTTGCCCATGTCATGCAGCAGCCCGGCCAGGAAAAACTCCTCCTGGTCCTTGGGCGGCACCCGGCACAGGCCGGCAATCAGCTTGGCCCCCACCCCGACGCCCAGCGAATGCTTCCAGAATTCGTCCCGTTTGAACGATCCCAGTTCCGCCGCGGAAAAGGAATCCAGCACCGACGCTGACAGAGCCAGCGACTTGATCGTGTTGAAGCCGAGGATCACCACCGCCTGGGTGATCGAGGCGACCTTGTTGGAAAGCCCGTAATAGGCGGAGTTGACCAGCTTGAGCACCTTGGCGGCCAGCGCCTGATCGGTCGAAATCAGCTGGTTGACGTCACGGGCAGTGGTGTTCGGATTGTTCACCACCTGCACGATCTTGGTCGCCGCCACGGGCAGGGTCGGCAGCTTGTCAATCTTGGCAACCAGTCGTTGGATTCTCGGGTCCATGCGTTCGCTTCTCCTTTGGCCGTCAGCGCAGGCTTTCCAGCCGGGTCCGCGCGCGTTCGACATACACCGCGTCGGGATACCGGCGAAGATATGTTTCAAACGCGGTGCGCGCCGCCGCGTTGTTCCCCAGCTGGGCATGCGTCTGCCCGATCTCAAACTGCGCGAAACTCGCCAGGCCGCTGCGCGGCCAGCGGTCGATCACCTGCTGGTAGGCATTCAGCGCCTCGCTGTTGCGGCCCAGCGACCGCAAATACTCGCCGATCTTGTACTGCGCGTCGTCGGCCACCTGGCTCGACGGATAGCGCGCCAGCAGCTGCCGGCAGGCGTCGATGGCGCCGACCAGGTTGTTGAGCCGCGCCAGGTTCTGCGCCACCTCGAACTGCGCGTCCGGGGCCTTGTCCGCGCTCGGAAACCCCTGCACCAGGCGGCGATAATAGACGTTGGCGCTTTCGTAGTCGCCGGTACGGTTGTAGGTTTGCCCCAGTTCATAATACGCCGAGCGCACCCGCGGCGAGGCGGGATAGTCGGCAATCAGCCGTTTGAAATAGCGCACGGCCTCGTCGTAGTTGTTGTACCGGTTCTGGCAGATGGCGCCGATGCGGAAGCAGGCGTCGGCCGCGTACGGGCTTTCGCCGGTCGCCTCGAGGATCCCCTTGTAAACCTCGAGCGCGGCACTGAACTCGCCCGACGCCTCGTACGACACGCCGCCGAAATACTGCGCCTGGAGCGACAATTCCTGCAGCTTGTTGCCCAGCCCGATCACCGTTTCCTGCATCACATCCATTTCCTGCCGCAACCGCTGCAGTTCGCGCTGCCCGTCGGTCATCACCGGCTCGCCCACATCCACCGGCTGCAGGGCCCGGCGGTAGCCGGTGTCGGCGGCCGGGAGCGGCACCGGCGCCGTCAGCGCCTCCGTCACCACCGGCGTGGTGTCCGCACTGGCCGGCGGCGGATCGGGCGGCATGGCGCCGCCGCGCCCGAAGGGGTCGCGCGCCCAGTCAAACGCCGCACAGCCCGGCAGCATCAGCGCCACCGCCGCCGGCAGCACCCAGCATCGCATCCGTTGCCTCAGTCGCATTCGCTCACTCCGCCCGCAGCAGCCGCCGCCACTGCTCGCACAACGCCGCTGTGGCCGCGGGAATAAACCGCAGTTCCGCGGTCCCGGTGATCGGCCCGACCCGTTCACGGTACCACAGGATGAAATCCGCACCGGCCGCCGTCATGCCCGGAACCATCATGAGCTGGTCGCGGGAGGCCGCATTCACGTCAAGCACGCCGTCCAGCGGCTGCGCCGCCTGCGTCGCCGCCTGCGTCCACAGCGGGGTCAGCATCACCCGCTGCAGTTCGCCCGCCAGCTTCGCATTCTCCGCACGCACCCCGGCGGCGGCGCTGTCGGAGACGCTCCCCGCCAGCTGCGCGCGCAGCGCCGCCAGTTCCTGGTCTTTGGCCGCCAGTTGGGCCGCGCAGTCCGCGCGCGTCTGCCGCTCGCGCAGCAGCAGCTCGCCTTCAAGCCGCCGCCGTTCCGCCTCGCTGCGTTCCAGCAGCAGCTCGACCCGGCGCACCAGTGTCGCCTCCGTGCCGGTATCCGCAGGTTCCGCCGCCGCCGGCAGGGCCAGCAGCACAAGCAGCAGCATGGCCGGCCGCAGCTTCACTGCGCCGCCCCCGGCCGCACCACCTCGAGGTAGTCGACCGCATCCTGGTAGGTGCGCCGGTCGATGCCCGGCACGCTCTGCAGTTCGTCCACGCTGGTGAACGGCCCGATGTTCTGCCGGTACCAGAGGATATTGTCGATATGCCGCTCGGTCAGCGCCGGGATGGTGGCCAGCGCCTCGCGCGCCGCCGTGTTCAGATTGACCCGCTGCGCCCAGCGCCCCCGCACTGATTCCTCCAGCTGCTTGATATGCGCCGTCGCGGCCACATACAGTTCATGCTCGCGCTGCGCCTGTTCCTGCAGCCGGGCGATTTCCGTGGTGAGGTCCGTCACCCGCTGCCCCGCGTCCTGCTGCGTCTCCCGCACCTGCGCATCAAGGGTGGTGAGTTTTTCGCCGTAGGTCGCGCGCAGCAGCTCCAGTTCCCGTTCCAGCCGCTGCGTGCGTTCTGTGGAGGTCGCCGAGGACATCTGCGCGCGGGTCAGTTCCGTGCGCAACTCGTCCAGCTTGCGGTTCAGTTCGTCGGTGGCCGTCAGTTCGCGCCGTTCCGCTTCGCGATAGCTGCCGTACACGTTCTGCAGCTCCTGCAGGGTCTGGTCGAGCTTCTCCTTGAGCAGCGCCGCCCGTTCGCGCGCCGCCGCCGCGTCGCGCCGTTGTGTTTCCAGTTCCGCGCCCGCCTCCGTCCGTCCCGCCTCGCGCAGCCGCGCCACCTGCTCGCGCAGCATGATGTTTTCGCGCACCAGCTCCTCCGCCGTCGGCGTCGCCGGACCGCGGGTCGGATCGTTCAGGGCGGCCTGCATCTGCGTCAGCTGCTGCTGCGCCTGGCGCGCCTGCATCAGCGATTCCACCGCCCGCTGGTTGGCCGCCGCCACCTCCGCCTGCAGCCGCTCAAGGTCTGCCGTCAGTCCCGTTGCCGGCCGCGTCTCCGCCGCCGCCGCGGGCGGCACTGCCGCCCGCACCGGAACCGCCGCCACGCTCCGGGTTTCCGCCGGCGCCACCGGCGGCGGCACCCGCACCGGGACCGGCCGCGTCTCCGCCGGCACCGGAACCGGCCGCGCCGTCAGCGGCGGCAGCGCCGTGGCCACCGCTGCCGTTTCCGCCCGGCCGGCGACGGCCGGCGGCACCATGCGCGGCTGCGGAGCGGGTGCGGTTACCGCCGCCAGCGCCGCCGGCGACTCCAGCAGCGCCAGATTTTCCTTCGCCGCGCGGTTTTCGGGATCAATCGCCAGCGCCGCCCGGTACGCGTTCTTCGCCGCCTCCGTCTTGCCCTGCAGGCGGTAGACCACACCGAGGTTGGTGTGCGCGCTTACCGCCCGCGGATCGAGCCGCAGCACGGTCTGGTATTCATGCACCGCCGCATCGAGATTGCCCTGCTTGCGATACGCCAACCCGAGATTGAGATGCACCATCGGGTCCTGCGCATTCAGCCGCAGCGCCTCCTGATACGCCGTCACCGCCGCGGCCAGCTGCTCGCGGTGGAATTCCGTCAGTCCGATGTTGTAATACAGCTGGTAATTGACAAAATTATGGTCGCGGGCCTGCTGAAACGAGGCCAGCGCCGCATCGTACTGCTCCCGCCGGTACTGCACCAGCCCGCGATTGTAGTAATGCTCGCCGTTGGCCGGTTCCAGGGCGATGGCCCGGTCAAAGTGGTTCTGCGCCCGGCTCAGATCGTTGTCCAGATAGGCGAGCATGCCCAGCCGCTGATAGACAAACGTGGCGTTGGGCGACAGTTCCAGCGCCCGCGCATACGCCGCGGACGCGCCCGCGCGGTCTCCCGCGCTTTCCAGCGCCGACCCGAGGTTGATGTGGTATGCGGGCACGCTGCCGTCGAGCTGGATGGCCTTGCGGTATTCCTCCACCGCCGCCGCGAAATCGCCGCGCCGGTGCATGCTGCTGGCCAGCGCAAAATGCGCGCGCGCCTGGCCGGCGCGTTCGCCGCTCTCCTCCGCCCCGACCGCAACCGGCGCCAGCAGCAGCGCCAGCAGCAGAATTCCCCGCAGCCATGATGCCTTCATAGTGTTCTCCAGTTAGGACGCTGCCGGCGCGTCAAGCGCCGCCAGCTGTCGGTTGATTTCCGCCAGCAGCGGCATGCCGGCTGCCAGCTCGCGCGCCTGGGTCAGTGCCCGGCGGGCCTCGTCGAATTTGCGCAGGGCACAGCAGACCATGCCCAGATGGTAATAGCGTTCCGCGGAATCCTGGTAGGCGGCCGCCCGCCGCAGTTCTTCATAGGCCTGGGTGGCGTCCCCCTTTTTGAACAGCACCCAGCCGAGCGTGTCGCGATAATACCCCTCGCGCAGGGCGTCATTGCGGATCGCCCGCCGCACCAGTTCTTCCGCCTCCGCCAGCCGCGCCCCGAGTTCCGCATAGAGATACGCGAGGTTGTTCAGCACTTCCGGGCTCTCCGCATCCAGCGCCAGCGCCTCGCGGTACAGCTTCTCCGCCTCGGCAAACATCCCCCGCCCCTTGTACATCAGCGCCTCGCGCAGCAGCTCCTGCACGCGCAGATGGTGCGGCGAGACCGTATCCGCCGGGGTCGCCGCAGCTGCGGGCGGCGTTACCGGCGCCGGCGAAGGAACCGGTGCCGGCTGACTAACCATGCCGGGCGCCGGCGCCACCGCCACCGGGATGGGCGCCGGCGTGGCCGGCTGGCCGCCCGCCGCCGGGGCTGTCCCCGGCGCGGGAATATACTCCACCACCTCTGGCAGCTGGAAGTCCTCCGCCGTGAATCCGGCAAACATGGCCGGCGTCTCCGCCGCTGCCCCCGGCACCGGCGCCGCCGTTACCGGGATTGCCGCGGTCTCCGCTGCCGGCGCCGCCAGCACCGGGCGCACGACCGGCGCAATCTCCAGCACATTCACCAGCAGCGTCGGCGGCACCGGATGCTGATCCGGCGGCAACGCCGGGCCGCTCAGCATTTCCTGCTCACCCAGCCGCTCCGGCGCACCGGCGATGGTGGCGAGCAGCGACAGCGCCGATTCCCGCAGCGCCTCCCGCCCCGACGCCGGCAGGGCGCCCAGCAGCTGTTCCAGCGCCTGCTTGGCCGCGTTCACGTCATGCCGCACGCTAAGCTCGAGCGTCGCCACCTGGTACATGGCGCTGAACCATGCGTCACTGCCCGGGCGGATCTGCACCGCCTCGCGATAAGCACGCAGCGCCTCTTCCTGCCGGCCGTCGGCAACGGCCAGCCGGGCCAGGCCCAGCCAGGCCTGTTCGACGGCAACCGGATCGCCGCCCGCCGCAATGGCCGCCTGCAGCCGCTGCGCCAGTGCCGCCAGCTGTTCAGTTTCCGACGGCGCGACTGCCACCGCATGCACGACCGGCACTGTCTCCGGAACAGCAACTGCTGCCACCGGTACTGTCTCGCCCGCCGTCCGCGGGTGCGCATAATGGTCCGCTGCGGCCCGCGTCAGTCCGTCAAGCGTCCGCGCCGGCGGGATCGCCAGTTGCTGGCCGACAGCCACCCGCGCCGGATCGGCGAGCTGATTGTGATACGCCAGCGTCTGCCAGTACCCCGCATTGCCGTAATAGCGGATGCACAACCCGCTCACCGTCTCACCCGGCCGCACCGTGTGGGTCGTCGGCAAAGCCACCCGTTCCGCTGCCGCCGGGGGTTCCGGCACGGCGACCGGTGCCGCCGGTACCGGTCGGGAACTCATCGCCGGCGGCACGGCAGCGGCCGGCGGGGTCACGCCCGCCGCCGGGGTGGAGCCACCGGCCAGTTCGCGCAGGCGACGTTCCGCCGTGCTGCGCAAATAGGAGTCAGGATAGCCGCTGAGGAAACTCTGGTAT
>CAZFBR010000156.1:0-8479 GCA_964517215.1 uncultured bacterium | reverse complement strand
CAGATTTTGACCGTAGTTGGGGAGCGTGCTACACTCGCTCCCCAACTACGGTCAAAATCTGCCGGTACCTCATCCCCCTAACCGCCCGGCGAGCGGTCGAAATAGAGTATACTTTCCCGGCTATTTGGGGTTGGCGGCTGCCATAGTCACATTCACAAGTCCGTGCGTATGCCCCTGGTTTTCTTCGCCCGCAAGGCCGGCGGCTGCACCGCAGGCAACGTGTACATGCCGCCGTATAACACCTAACCCATGATCGGCACACAGACCACCAGCGACCAGAACAGCTTGATGAGCACCGAATCGTCCGGATGGTCACGCCAAATGCTGCGCAGGCAAAACAGACTGATACTACCCCATGCCAGCAGCAGTGCATTCATAACCAATGACCCAGCGCTCATCCCGCCCACTTTTGTGGCAGTGATACCGGCTCGGCTGCCGGCGGTGCTACCGGATGACCTCGGTGGCCCGGGCCAGCAGTTCCGCCGGCGGCGTAATGCCGGCCGCGGCGCAGGCTGCGGGATTGACGATCAGCTGCTGTTTGACTACACGACTGTTTTCGAACGGAATCGTTCCCGGATTCTCACCCTTGATCACCCGCGCCAGCAGCGTCGCGAAACGCTGCGCGGTTTCCCGCACGTCGGGCGCGCAAATCAGGCAGGGCACCGGTTTGGCCACGCTCGCCAGCGAGTAGAGCGGGACCCGCTGGTCGCGGGCAGCCTGGTTGAGCGCGGCGAGCGTCACCTGCATATTCGCTTCCGGCAGATGGAGGTAGGCATTCACGCCCTTGCTCGACAGGGTTGCCGCCGCCGCCGCAATGTCACCCGAAGTGGAATAGCCGACGGTCGTTACCGTCATGCCCTGCGCCTCGGCCGCGGCGGTCAGGTCGGCGATATTCTTCGCCGCATTCCCCTCGCCGATCTGGAATATCGCGCCCAGTTTGGTCGCCGTCGGCTGGCAGGCCTTGATTGCCGCAATCATTTCAGCATAATTGGACTGCATATACTGGCCGGTGACATTCGCCAGATGCTCGGTATCCGAATTGCCCGCACCCAGCACAAACGGATCGGTGAGGATGGCGAACACCGTCTTCATCCCGGGCGCCCGCTGCAGCGCGGCGTACAGTATCTGCGGCTGGAAGGTCACCAGCAGATCGGCCTTGTCCGTCACTGCCGCGTCGATCAGCATCGGGATATTGCTCATCTCCCCTTCCGCTGTGCGGGTCACTAAACGGTAATCCTTCCCTTCGGTCAGGCCGGCTGCCGTCAGCCCGTCAACAATGCTCTTCCGGTAATTGTCCGCAATTGGCGTTTCCGAATACTGGATCAGTTCGACCAGCACACCCGATGCCGGCCCGGCCGCCGGCGGCTTCGACCCGCATCCGTACAGCCCAACCAGCATCATCATCACCAGCACCGCCAGCATCGTCCTGTTCATTGCAGTTCCTCCGCGAACATGGCATTGCACGTCTATGGCTCGCATTCTACTCGCCATACCGCATTCCGTCAAATACCTTGCGATGCTGCAATGCAACGAATGCGCCCGACCCGCAGTATAAGCTACAATGGGGGGCGGGAAAGACATGGCACGCAAGGATAAACAACCACCGCAGGCCGAATTGCCGCTGGTCAAAGCGACCAAACCGGCCACCACGGCAAAGTCCGCCAAAAAGGCGCGGTCCCAGCCGCCGGCGCCCGACACCCCCTCCTTGCTCACCGAAAACCGGGACGGCCTCCGATTTCCCCCGACCGCCGCCGATACCGCGCCGGCCGGCAGCCGCAGCGGCAAGCTGCCGTTTATCGTCTATTCGTCGTCCGCCGGGTCGGGCAAAACCTATACTCTGGTCAAAGAATACCTGAAGCTGGTCATTACCCATCCGGGCAAGCACAATAATATCCTCGCCATCACCTTCACCAACAAGGCCGCGGCCGAGATGAAAGAGCGCATCGTTGCGCGCCTCAAGGCGATGGCCGCAGACGACGATCCCGATCTTCTGAGCGCCATTGCCGCCGAGACCGGCATCCCCGCCGAGACCGTCCGTGCGCGCGTGCCGCTCGTCCTCTCGACCATTCTCCACAAATATTCCGATTTCGCGGTGATGACCATTGACAGTTTCATCTATCGCGTTGTGCGCTCGTTTGCCGTGGAACTGAATCTCCCGCTCAATGCGCAGGTGGAGCTGAATATCCCCGCCATCACCCGCACCGCCGTCGATTCGCTTATTGCGCTCTGCGGCAAGGACGCGCAGGTGCAGCAGTTCCTCGTCGATTTTGTCATTCGCCGGCTCGATGAGGGCGGCAGCTGGAATATTGAAGGCGACTTGCAGAAATTCGCCCGCGAGCTCTTTGCCGAAGGGAGTCACGACAAGCTGGAGAAGCTGGCCGGCGTTATTTTTGCCGCCACCGTGGCCGATCTTGACGCCAAGCGCTCCGCCGCCATGGCCGCACTGAAGAGCATTGCGCAGGAAGCGCAGGCGTTCAACGCTGCGCATGGCACGCTCTTTCTGCGTCCGAACAGCAGCGGGCCGACCACCATGGCGAAGTTCGCTAGCGCCGGCGATGCCAGTCGCATTGCCGATCTCACGGGCAAGCTGGTAGACAAGGATTTCGCACTCGGCAAGAAGGCAGGCGACGCCGACGAAATGCGCCAGCGCGAGGCGCTGGCCCTGCGCGACCGCCTCCTCCCCGCCGCGCAGACGTACCTGACCCTGTCGCATATCGATCATTTCATTTATGCCATGGCGCTGTTGGGCAAGCTGACGGGGATTGTCGACAATTACTGCCGCGAGGCGGCCGTCGTCCCCATCGCCGACTTCAACCGGCTCGTCGCCGACATCATCCGCGATGAGTTCATCCCCTTCATCTACTGGCGCGTGGGCGAAAAGTACGAGCATTACCTTATCGACGAGTTCCAGGACACCTCGCGCCTGCAATGGCATAACCTGCTGCCGCTCATCGATAATGCCCTCGCGACGAACAAGCGCAATCTCGTGGTGGGCGATCCCAAACAGGCCATTTACCGCTGGCGCAGCGGCGACGCCACCATCATGGTCGACGATATCCCGCGCCATTTCAACGATCAGCAGCAAAACGAGCAGTTGGGTACCAATCGCCGTTCGCTGCCGGCCATCATCAATTTTAACAATGCCTTTTTCGCCGCCGCGGCGGCCGCCTGCGAGGACGCACCCAAGCTGCTGCGCGATATCTATACCGACACAGGAATCACCCAGCAGTCGCATCGCACGGGCGAGGGCTACGTGGAGCTGCAGCTCATCCCAAAAACCGGGGGCGAGCCGCTGCGCTGGCTGGTCGATAACATCAAAACCATTCTCGCCGATCAGCACGGTTATACCGCCGGCGATATTGCCGTGCTGGTGCGCAGCCGCGATCAGGGCCAGAGAGTCGCCGATGCGCTCTTTGCGGACAATATCCGCGTCCTCTCCTCCGAGGCGCTGCTCCTGTCCGCGCAGCCCGTCGTCGTTTTCCTCGTCAATGCCATGCGCCATCTCGTCACGTCGAGTTATATCGAACTCGCCGCGCTTATCCTCTTCCACCGCCAACGTAACTCCGCCACCGCAGATGTCGCCGCCGAACTGGCCGCCGCCCGCGCCGAAGGCACCGCGGCCATGCTGAAGCTGCTCCCCGATGAATATGCCGACCGCCAGGGCCAGCTCCGCCGCAAGCCGCTGTACGAGGTAGCCGAAGACCTCATTCGCATCTTCTCACTCGCCGCCGAGCCGGGCGATCATGCCGCGTTGCAGGGCTTTCTCGATGTCGTCCATACCTACGCCACCCGCGAGGGCAGCGATATCGCCCGCTTCCTTGAATGGTGGGATACCGTCAATGAGGACGCGCCGCCGGCCTTGCAGGCGCCCGCGGGCAGCGACGCCGTTACCGTGCTAACCATCCATAAGGCCAAGGGTTTGGAGTTTCCCATCGTCTTCATACCCTTCGCGGGCTGGGAGCTTGACCTGAAGACGGGCACTACGGGTTCCGCCACCTGGCTTGATGCCGATCCGGCCGCGCCCGCTGTGGCCGGCCTTGAAAGCCCGTATCTCGTCAAGCCGACGAAAGAGCGCACGCCCTTCAGCCATTTCGCCGCCGCGTTTGCTGCCGAAAACAAAATGAGTTTACTGGACAATCTCAATCTCCTCTACGTCGCCTTCACCCGTGCGGGCGAACGCCTTTACGTCGCTGCGCCCGTACTGGACAAGGAAAACGCCGTTCCCAACCGCCCCGAAATGAAATCCGTGGCCGAGCTCATTGCCGCAACGCTCTATCCGCTCGCTGACGCCAAGCTGCTCACCGAAGTGAGCGAACATCGCTGGGTGTCAGGCACCCCGCAGCCGCGCAGCGCGGCAAAAAAGCCGGTAACTGCACCGGCCGCATTGCCGTTCATCAGCGAGCAATGGCGCAATCGCCTGCTCATTCGCCGCCGGGCCAATAACCTCTGGCGGCTCGATGATCCCGAGGCCGCCGCGGCAGTCGAGCGCGGGACGCTGCTGCATACGCTACTCGATCTGCTCAAGGGCAACGATGCTGCTGCCGTGTCAGCCGCCATTGAGGCCGCCATCCGGAGCGGACTCATTCCCGCGACCGAACATGCTGTCTGGCATGGCCACCTGACCAATGCCCTGACGCTCACCGATGGCGCCGTTACGCTGAGCGATTGGTTCAAGCCGGGCATTACCGTCCTGCACGAGCGCCCGCTGCTCACTGATACCGAAACGCTGCGACCCGACCGCGTCGTCATCACTGGCAACTGCGCCACAGTCATCGACTATAAGACCGGAACGCCAAAACCCGACAAGCGCAAAACCTATCACCAGCAGATCCGCAAATATGGCGACATGCTCGCGCAAATGGGTTATTCCGTCACGCTCTACCTTGCCTGGCTCGACGCCAACGAGCTTGAGGCGGTGCCCGCATGAACTTCCTCGACCGCATTGTCGATGATCTGGTTAAACGCGATGTGCCCCTGCGCGATTGCGCTGCCGTTTTCCCCTCGCGCCGCGCCGGTGTCCATTTCCGCGAGGCGCTGCGCCGCCATCCCAAGGTCAGGAAACCGCTCTTCTCGCCCGCGGTCTATTCCATTGAGGAATTCATCAGCGAGCTGTCCGGCACCGCCACCGCCGATCCGCTTGCGCTCGTCTTCCGTTTGTATGGCGACTATTGTCAGGTCGCGGCCGACGCCGGCACCCAGCCAAAGCCGTTTGCCGAGTTCTATCAGTGGGGCCGCACCATCCTCACCGATTTCGACGAAATCGACCAGTACCTCATCGATACGAGGCAGCTCTTCACCAATCTCACTGCCATATCGCAATTGGAGAACTACGCCGCTAATGATCAGGAGGCGGACCGTGTGCGCACGCGCGTGCAGGACGACCGCGTGCATCGCGCCTATCTCGACTTCGCCGCCCTACTCGGCCCCCTGTATATGCAGTTCACGCACAAGCTTGACCGCGACGGGCTGGCCTATTACGGCCGCGCCCTGCGCCGCACCGCCGCCGCCATAGCCGACGATGCCGCCATACTGCAGCGCTGGCCGTTTATCATCTTTGCCGGCTTCAACGCCCTCACCACCGGTGAGGAGCAGGTCATCAACGCCGCGCTCAAAGCGGGCAACGCCGCCATCTATTGGGATATGGACAAGTATTTCAGTGAGGATGCCGCGCAGGAAGCCGGCATCTTCTTCCGCGGCACTGCCGTAACCGACAAAACAAAGTGGCTGGAAGACCGAATTGCCACCGAACCAAAGCATATCAATATCACCGGTGCCGCCGGAAACGTGACGCAAGCCAAGCTCTGCGGCAGCATCCTCAAAGAGCATTTGCAGGCGAACGCTGTTCCCGAGACCTGCGCCGTGATACTCGCGGATGAGAACCTGCTCATGCCCGTGCTGCATGCCCTGCCGCAGGACGTCAATTCCGTCAACGTCACCATGAACTTCCCGCTACGCCATACCCCCGTCTATACCTTCATCGCCGCGGTTATCGAACTGCATGAGAACCGCCGCCGGCTCGGGCTGGACAAAACCTGCTATTACCGCGATGCGGAGAATATCCTGTTGCATCCCTATTTGCGCTCGCTGACCTACCCCGTCGGCTATGAACTGGTCAATACCATCCGCAGCGAGAACCTTATCCACGTGCCCGATGCGCTTTTTGCCGATTGCGGGAATGCCCTCATTATCAATATTTTCACCCGCACCCCGCAGAGCGCTGACGATTTCCTTGCCTACCTGCTGAATCTGTTTAGCGCCATGAAATCGGGTATGCAGCACGGTCCCACAGCAACTTCGTCAGGAGTCGCCGAGACGCCCGCGCCCTTTGCTGGCCCGGCGCGGACAAAGAAAGAGCCCCCGCTCGATTTCGAATATCTCTACGCCGCGTGGACTTTGCTTATCCGCCTGCGCGACATACTCGCGAGCGCGCCAACGCAACTCGACCCCGCGTCATTCCGCCGTGTGCTGCGCGAGATCCTCGCCTCCGCCTCCATCCCCTTCACCGGCGAGCCACTGCAGGGTGTGCAGATCATGGGCGTGCTCGAGACCCGCGCCATCGATTTCGACCGTGTTATCATCCTCTCGCTTAACGAGGGAGTCTTCCCCGCAGGCAAGGGCGAGAACTCGCTCATTCCCTACGATGTGCGCAAGGCGGTTGGCCTGCCCACTTACGAGCAGCGCGACGCCATCTACGCTTACCATTTCTATCGCCTGCTCACCCGAGCCAGCCGCATCGACCTGCTCTACAACACCGAGACCACGAGCGAAATTGGCAAGGCAGGCCGCAGCCGCTTCATTGAGCAATTGCTCTGCGAGCTTCCCGTGCGCAATCCGCAGGCGGTCTTGAGCGCCTCTGTCCGCGCCCTGCCTGCCGAATTCCGCCCCAAGCAGCCGCTTGAGATTGCCAAGACGCCGGAGTTGCTCGACAAGCTGGCGCAGCGCGAGTTCTCCGCCTCCGCGCTCATTACCTATATCACTTGTCCGTTGAAGTTCTATTTTCGCTACGGGCTCGACCTGCGCGAACCGAACGCCGTCGTCGAGAGCGCCGAACAATCCACCTTCGGCAAGGTAGTTCACCAAGTGCTGCAGGATATCTATCGCCCGTTGATCGGCATACCGACGACGAAAGACACACTGCTCACCGTCATCCCACGCCTCCCCGCTGCCATCGCCACCGCCTATGGTGAGGTGCTCAAACACAGCGAACTCACGGGCAAGAATCTGCTCCTCGCCAACGTGGCGCACTATCTGCTCGAGAAGTTCCTGCGCACCGAGGCTACTGATCCCGGTCATGTCCTCCACGGCACTGAGCTGTCAGTTGAGAATGTGCCCTTCACCTTTGCGGCAGCCGGCAACCAGCGCACCGTGATGCTGCACGGCACCATCGACCGCATCGACGAGCGCGCCGGCCTCTGCCGCATTATCGACTACAAGACCGGCAACATCGGCCCACTCACCCTCGCCCTTCCCGACGATCCCGCCGCCGTGCCCGGCCCCGAGGACACACTCGCCCTCTTTGCGAATCGCTCCGAGGTCTTTCAGTTGTTGTTCTATTATCAGCTAGTGCAGTCGCTCCCTGCCTGCGCGGGGAAGGATACCCAACTCTCGCTTTACGCCTTCCGCACTGGCGACTTTGCTTCCGTCCGCCCCTCGCGCGGCGAACCGTATATGCTCACCGCCGCCCATCAGCCCGTCGTCGCCGCCTTCCTCACCCGTGTCTTCACCCACCTCTTCGACGCTGGCCTTTCCTTCGCTCCCTGCTCCGACCGCAAACCCTGCGAATACTGCCCCTACATCGCCATTTGCAGCAGGTAAGCAGCCCCTGCATGGTGGTCTGCCTGAATAACGCCGCAGTTATCCGGATTTTCCGGATAACTGAATCTTCATATAGCCATTTTGCTTTGATAGATATCCAATAACCCATTGTTCTGAATTCCTTGAGCGTGGCCCATTTCCGGGGCAGCGTTGCCTGCCAGCTGTTTACCCGATACCCCACCGCATACCTTGCGAATACTGTTCATATTCACCCATCTGCAATTAGCTATTGGCGATATCATTGGATGCCTTCGCATACACATTAGTTAATCACAATTCCCGACCGACTTTCGCCATTTTCAGATTCAACTTCAATTATCAGCGGGCAATTCGTCGCCGAATCTGCTATCGATACTTTCATGCATATTTCATTATCAGACTTTTTATAAACATTTATATACCCATTCGCCATATTCGAATTGAATTCCGAGTACGGATGGTACAATCGCATATTACTCAGTTCCACACCGCAAATAGTTTTGCTCCATAGCGTTTCTACTTTTTCATCAACCAATAACATTTTCACAATCACTTTGCCCGAACGCCACAAGTCGTATGAAATCTTGTACTCGTTAGTCCCAATACATTCTATCGATACAATATCTTCCTTTAATAGAGTGATATCCGGCATTATTCTTTGGGAGTCAAGAATAAAACTAAACAT
>CAZFBR010000155.1:0-8481 GCA_964517215.1 uncultured bacterium | reverse complement strand
CCGCGGCCAGTGCGCAGCGACACTGGCAAAAAACACATCCACCGACGGCCGAAACGGATTGTCCCGCGGTTCCGGGGTGTAGGCAAAACACCGGTCAGGTCGCAGGACGAGATGATTGCCGGACACCGCGATATGAATAACGCCGGGGGTGATCCGCTCCCCCTCCTCCGCCAGGCGGACCGGCAGCGGGGTGAACCCGGCCAGCCATTCCGCCAGGCCGGCGACAAATCCGCGGTCGATATGCTGCACCACCACCACTCCGGCGGGGCAGTCCGGCGGCAGGTCGCGGATGATGTCCGCCAGCGCGCGCGGCCCGCCTGTCGAGCAGCCGATAACGACCAGCGGCGGCACCCCCAACACCCTGCCGGCGGCAGCCGCCACCGGCACCACCGGCGGCGCGGCCGGCCGCGCCGCACTGATGATAAACCGGATGGTGGCCATCTTGTCCAGCAGCGGCTGCGCGCCGGTCAGCGATCCGCCCGGACCCAACACCGGGGTTTTGACCACATCGAGTGCGCCCGCGCCCATGGCTTCAAAGACCAGGGCAATATTCTGACCGACCGACGCGGTGACAATGAGAATGGCGCACGGCGTTGCGGTCATGATCCGGCGGGTCGCTTCGACCCCGTTCATGACCGGCATAATCAGGTCCATGAGAATGATGTCCGGACGGTCGGCGGCGCAGCGGTCAACCGCCTGCTGACCGTCCATGGCCGTCCAGGCAACCGTCATGCCCGGCGTGGTGTTGACAATATGCGTCAGCGCGGTGAGCGCCAGCCGCAGGTCGTTGACGATGCCGACCCTCATGCCGGCGCGCCCGCCGCGGCAATCAGTTCCCGCACGGTGTGCAGCAGCGTATCGTCACTGAAACTGCTCTTGGTCAGGTAGGCGTTGGCCCCCGCATCCAGCCCGCGCTGGCGGTCCTCGTCACGGTCCTTGTAGGAGACCATCACCACCGGCAGCCGGCGCAGGGTGGGATCGTTCTTGAGCCGGCCGACAAATTCGAGGCCGTTCAGGCGCGGCATGTCCACATCGCTGATCACCAGGTCAAAATCCCCGCCGCGCACCGTATTCCAGCCGTCCATGCCGTCCACCGCCACGGTGACGTCATACCCGTTGGCCGCGAGCAGCGCCCGTTCCATCTCGCGCACCGTCAGCGAATCATCGACCACCAGCACCCGCTTCTTGCGGGTCGCCCCCGCACCGGCACGGCGGGACACGCGGCGCGCCCGTCCGCCGCTGAGCAGATTGTCGATCGAGCGGAAGATATCGTCGACATCGAAGATGAGCACCGGCACCCCGTCGGGGAGCCGCGCCGCCGCGCCGATGTCCGGCACCTTGCCCAGACGCGGGTCGAGCGGCTTGACCACCAGGTCATGCTCGCCCAGGACCCGGTCGACCACCAGCCCGCAGCGCTGGCGGCGGTCGCTGACCACCACCACCGCGAGCGCAGGCGGCACTGTTGCCAGTTCGTCCGCGCCCAGCAGCTGCCGCGCCGAGAGCAGCGCCAGCGGGGTCTCTTCGAGCTGCAGGAACTGGCGCCCTTCAGTGCTGCGCACCTGATCCGCCGTCGCCGCCAGGGTGCGGTCCAGCCGCGCCAGCGGAAAGGCATAGGCCTCATCCGCAATCTCGACCAGTAGCGCGCGCACCACCGACAGGGTGAGCGGGAGCTGCATGATAAACTGCGTGCCCTGCCCCGGTTCGCTTTCGGTGCGGATGCTGCCGCCCACTTCCTGCGCCATGGTCAGCACCACATCCAGCCCGACGCCGCGCCCGGAAATCTCCGTCACCGCCGCCGCTGTGGAAAAACCGGGCAGGTACATGAACTCAAGCAGCTCCGGCCGGGTCAGCTTGGCCAGCAGCTCGGCGGGCGCGAGATTGCGCTCGCGGATGCGCGCGGTCAGCCGCTCGTAATCGACGCCGCGCCCGTCATCGGCCACGGTCACCATCAGCATGCCCGCGCGGTGTTCCGCGGACAGGGTCAGCGTCCCGGTCTCCGGCTTGCCCGCCGCACGCCGCTCGGCCGGCGTTTCCAGCCCGTGATCAAGGGCATTGCGCAGCAGGTGGGTGAGCGGCGCCTCGAGCTTTTCGAGGATATCGCGGTCGACCCGCGTCTCGGTATTGCGCAGTTCAAAACGCACGGACTTGCCCAGCTGCCGGGCCACGTCCCGCACCATGCGCGGGAAGCCCTGCACCCCGTCGTTAAACGGGCGCATGCGGCAGGCGAGCACCTCGCGATGCAGGCGTTCGGCAATCCCGTCGATGCGCCGCGCGGCAAAGTCGTGGTCCGCCAGCTGCACCGCAAGGGTTTCCCGGGCCGCATTGCAGTCGGCCAGCAGCTGCGCCGCCCGCGGATCATTGTCGCGGTCGCGCAGGTCTTCCAGCCGGCGGGCGAGTCCGGCCAGCTGCTGTTTGAGCCGCAGCATATTTTCGCCGAACTTCGGCATCCGTTTGGCCTCGATCAGCACCTCGCCGGTCTGGCCCATCAGCCGGCTCAGCCGTTCCGCACTGATGCGCAAATCGCGCGCGCCGCCCTCTGCCGCCGGACGGGCGGCAGCAGCAGCCGGTCGGGCGGGAGCAGCCACTGCGGCAGCCGGCGCGGGGCCAGCAACGGAAGCCGCCGCCGCACTCTGCGGCGCACCGGGCGCCGGTGCCGCAGCCACCGGCGTTGCCGCCACCGCCTCGGACGCACGCACCGCCGCTGCCGGGGTCACGACCGGCACCTCCGCCGGCGACAATACCGCCGGCGACGCTGGCACCGCTGCGGTCGCCGTCGCCGGACCGGCCGCACTGCGGTCCGCCAGCTGGCGCAGCAGCGCCGCGATGGTCTCCGCCTGCGCCGCCGCCCAGTCCGCCGCCGCCGCCGGCTCAAGCTGCGCCACCGCGGAGAGCAGGTCAACCCCGGCCAGCAGCGCATCGATCCGCGCCGACGGCAGGGTGATCTCCCCCTTTTGCGCGGCAACGAGGCAATCCTCCATGGCGTGCGCAATGGTTACCGCGCTGTCGCATGAGACGATGCGCGCGGCGCCCTTGACGCTGTGCGCCGCGCGCATCAGCGGCTCGATCGCCTGCGGCGTCCCCGGCGCGTTCTCCAGCGCCAGCAGGCCGCTGGTCAGGATCCCGGCCTGGGTCTCGACCTCGGACCGGAACAGTTCCAGCAGGGAACAACCGCTCAAATCCCCGCCGGGGGCCGGACGGACAGCCGCCGGTTGCGCGGCAAGCGGCGGCGCACTGGCTGCCGGTGCCGCAGCCCCTGCCGTTGCCGCCACCGGCTCGGGCGCACGCACCGCCGCTGCCGGGGTCACGACCGGCACCTCCGCCGGCGACGATACCGCCGGTGACGCTGGCACCGCTGCGGTCGCCGACGCCGGACCGGCCGCACTGCGGTCCGCCAGCTGGCGCAGCAGCGCCGCGATGGTCTCCGCCTGCGCCGCCGCCCAGTCCGCCGCCGCCGCCGGCTCAAGCTGCGCCACCGCGGAGAGCAGGTCAACCCCGGCCAGCAGCGCATCGATCCGCGCCGACGGCAGGGTGATCTCCCCCTTTTGCGCGGCAACGAGGCAATCCTCCATGGCGTGCGCAATGGTTACCGCGCTGTCGCATGAGACGATGCGCGCGGCGCCCTTGACGCTGTGCGCCGCGCGCATCAGCGGCTCGATCGCCTGCGGCGTCCCCGGCGCGTTCTCCAGCGCCAGCAGGCCGCTGGTCAGGATCCCGGCCTGGGTCTCGACCTCGGACCGGAACAGTTCCAGCAGGGAAAACCCGCTGAGATCGCTCATGGCAGCGCCTTGCGCAACGCGACAAACAGTGCCGCCGCGTCGAGACAGCCGATGACGGTGCCGTCGGCGCGGGTATACACGCCGCGCAGGCAGCTGGCCGCTGCCGCGCGGGCGGTGACCGGCGGCGGCTGCAGCGCCGCGGCCGCACAATGCTCGAGTCCCGCCACGGCATCAACGATACAGCACCAGTATTCGCCATGCTGCTCGACCACCAGACGGCGGCCGTCACCCGCCAGGCGTTCGCCTTCGGGTTCCAGCAGCAGATGCAGATCCGCACACAGCAGCAGTTCGCCGTGAATGAAGGTCAGGCCGCGCATGAGCGGACCGGCGCGGTGCGGCAGCGAATGAACCGGGCCGGCGGCGGCAACCTCGCGCACATTTTCCGTCGGCAGGGCAAACCATTCACCGGCCAGGCGAAAGACCATGAGCGACACGTCGGTCGCCGTCTGTTTGGCATCGGGCACCGCCAGCACACCGTGCCAGTCCTTGAGATATTCGGCCGGCGGCTGATGCCGGAAAAAAACGCGACCGGCTTCGGCGAACACCGGGCAGTTGCGGCAGTGAATAACCGCGGCGAGCCGCGGGCAGCGCGGCTCATCCGCACCCCAGACGCCGATATGATTCCAGCAGTCACCCGCAACCGGCGGGGCCGCGCTGGTTTCCGGAGTCATGCGCTGCGTTCCACCGCGGCGGCGGCACATGCCTGCCGGCGCAGCCGTGCCGCCAGTTCATGCTCGCCCGCCTGTTCGCGCAGCAGCGACAGGGCAAGCAGCGCCTCGTAATGGTCGGGCAGCAGGTCCAGCGCACGGGCAAAACAGTCCGCCGCGGCGTGCGGATTCGCCGCCGCCTGATGGATGATGCCGCGCAGGCACCAGCCGTCCGCATGTCCGGGGTCGGCCGTCAGGGCGGCGTCGCAATACTGCGCCGCCGCCGCCAGATCACCGCGATCGGCACAGGCCTGCGCGGCGGCAAACAGATCCCGATTGGACGCCGCCGGCGCCGATGCCGCCCGCTGACCCGTGCCGCCCGGCTGCTGCGGTGGAGCAGCCAGCGCTACCGGCAATGACAGCACCGCCGGTGCCGATGCCGACATGCCCTGTACGGGCGAAGCCGGTACCAGCGCCGGCGTTTCGCTGCTCCGATAGGCAAACGCATCGGGCGGGCCGGCGGGCACAAAAAACGGTGACCAGACCGACGACGTTTCCGCCGCACCGGCAATGAGCATGCCGCCCGGCCGCAGCATGCCCCGCAGATTGCGGCAGGCCTGCGCCCGGGCTGCCGGGGTGAGGTAAATCATCAGATTGCGGCAAAAAACAACATCATACTGCCGGCCGGTCGCCGGCGGATTGAGGATGTTCCCCGCACGAAAACGCACGGCAGCGCTTACTGCCGGCGCCAGCCGGTAGCCGTCGCCGTCCGGGGTAAACCACCGTTCACAGAACCCCGCCGGCACCCCGCGCAGCGCATTGCGGGTATACCGGGCGGCGGTGGCAAGTGCCAGTGCCCGGGCACTCACATCAAAGGCATCGACCGGGCAGCTGCCGGGCGGCACCCCGGCCTCGGCCAGGGTGATAACCAGCGAATACGGTTCCTCACCGGACGCGCAGCCGACGGAAAGCAGGGCCAGTTCCCGCCGCCCCTCCGACGGCAGTGCCCGGATATGCTCGCGCAAAAAACGAAACGCGCCATGGTCGCGCAGGAACCACGTTTCACTGATCAGCAGGAGCTCCGCCAGCCGGGCAAGTTCGGCCGGATCAGCCAGCAGCGCCGCGTCATAGGCGGCAGCCGTCAGGCCGAGCCCCTGCTGGCGTTCGGCAGTGGCACGGGCGACGGCATCGACCGGAAAACTGGCCGGATCAAGGCCGTACTGCCCGGTCAGCAGCCGCCAGGCGGTATTCATGCGCCGGTCGCCGCCAGCGTCGTCTGCAGGGTGGCGGGCAGCAGCCCGGCCAGGTTGATCTGCTGCACCATCCCGTCGGCGGTGAACATCACCCCGTCAAGGTACGGCGCATCCGGCTGCGGCAGACCGCTGGGGATGAAATCACTGTCGGGCCGGAAGGTGTCAAGGACCGTTTCCGCCAGCAGTCCGAGCAGGCCGCTGGTCACGCCGCTGACCAGAATGATGCGCGTGCCGTAGGCCGGCGCGCACGGGGTGCGCTGCACCAGCTGCTGCAGGTCCAGCACCGGCACACTCTGGCCGTGATAATTCAGCACGCCGCAAACACCGGCCGGCGCATGCGGCAGCGGGGCCAGCGCCACCCACGGCACCACCGCCGTCACCGCCGCCGCCGGCACGCCAAACCGCGCGCCGGCAAGGGTAAAACGCAGATAGAGCACGATCACTCCGCGCGAAACCGCGCGACCTCACCCTGCAGTTCGCGTGAGGCGTCCAGCAAATGGGTCGCGACCTCGGTCAAACTGGTGGCGGCCAGGCTGCTGTTCTGGGCGGTATCGCCCAGCTGGGTCATGGCCACATTGATCTGCTGGGCCGCCGCCGCCTGCGACTGCACGCTGGCCGTGACGGTGGCCAGCAGCGGCGCCACCGCCTGCACCTGGCGGATCAGCTCCTCGAGCTTGCTGCCAAAGGCCGCCACCGCGTCGGCCTGCACGCGCACCTCATGGGTGAACGCATCCATGCCGGTAACGCCGCCCACGACCGCACCCTGCATCTCGCGGATCAGTTCCTCGATATCCGCGGTGGCGATGGCACTCTGGTCAGCCAGCCGGCGGATTTCCCGCGCTACCACGGCAAAACCGAGGCCCGCCTCGCCCGCCTTCTCCGCCTCAATGGCGGCATTCAGCGACAGCAGGTTGGTCTGGTCGGCGACTTTGGCGATCGTGGTGACCACGCTGCCGATGCCCTGCGCCTTGGCGCTCAGCAGGGAGAACCGCCCGCCCAGATTCGCCGTCGACGTCAGCAGCTGGCGCATGCTGCCGGTCAGGGCGGCGATATCGCTGACACTGTGGCCGGCGATGCCGGCGCTGGCGTCCGCGGCGGCGGCGGCATGCGCGATGGTGCCGGCCAGCTGCTGCGTGGTGGCGGAGATCTCCGCCACGCTCGCCCCCACTTGCGCCGTTGTGGCGGTCTGCTCACCAACGCTTGTCTGCAGCTGCCGCGCCGCCGCCGTGATCTGCGTCGCCGACGACGTTACCTGCACCCCCGCCCGCTGAATCCGCCGCACCAGACCGGCCAGGGCCTCGGCCATGGCATTCATCCCTTCGGCCAGCAGCGCGTATTCGCGCACCACCGGCACTGCGGCCCGCGCGCCGAGCTGGCCGCTGCCCAGGGCGGTAACCGCCTGCTGCAGCGCGGCCAGCGGCCGTACCAGGCTGCGGGCGGTCAGCATGCTGATCACCACCCCCAGCAGCAGGCCGGCAACCAGCACCCCGCCCATCGCCAGCAGCAGCTGGCGGTTCGCCGCCGCCCCGGTGGCGTCAGCAGCTTCCCGCACCTCATCCATCCGGGCCAGCTGGGTCTCCACGTCGTGGATGGCCGCGCGCATGGCGCCCTGCACCCCGCTGTTGGCATCGCGCAACTGACCGGACGTTTCCTGCAGCGCCGTGAATGTCGTGCGCCAGGCGGCAACCGGCGCCGCCAGCGGGCTGGTCCCGATACTGTCCGCAGCCGTCCGTTCCAGCACCGCCAGCCGCGTCAGCACCAGCGCCACGGCGGCGCTGTCGGCCTGCTGCCGCCAGGCATCAGCGGCCTGCTGCAGCGCCTCGGCAGCCTGCGTCAGCGCCGGCTGCCGGCGGGCGCGCACCGCCGCCGCCAGTCCCTGACGGGCCTGCAGCCAGGCGGTGCCGGCGGCGGTGCTCGTCGTGCCGGCCGTACGATAGGTCCCGGCCAGTTCGGCAAACCGCGCCGCGTATGCGCGCACGCTGGTTTCCAGCTGGGCCGCCCGCCCCTGTTCGGTCGCCGGCAGCTGCGCGCCCAGTTCAGCGACGGCCGCCAGCAGCTTGTCGCACCAGCGCTGGTGGGCAGTCAGATTATCCGAAATCCCGCTGCGCCGGAATTCAGCAGCGGCGGCATCCCGCAGCAGGAAATCCTTCTCCGCCCGCCGCGCCTCAAGCATGGCAATGGTAATGCGGTCGGCGCAGCGCACCAGGGTGTTCGCCTGCTGCTGACGCGCGCCGAAATACCAGACCCCTGCGAGCCAGAATGCCAGCACCGGCAGCAGCATCAGCAGGCCGGCCTGCAGCAGCCGGAAAAACAACGCGGGCCGGCGGTCGCGCGCGCTCATCGCGTCTCTCCTCCCGCGGCCGGGTCCGGCAGCGTGAAGCGCGCCGCCGCGTCCCGCAGGGTATGGGCCGTATCCGTCAGGCCGGTGATGGCGATCCCCATTTCCCGCAGCGCGGCAACGGTCTGGGCCGCCGCTTCGGTGAGTTGCCCCATGGCGGCGGCGATTTCCTCCGCCCGCTGCGCCTGGGCCTGCGTCTCCTCGGTGGCGCGGCCGCACTGCGGCAGCAGCGCGCTGACCCGGTCGATGACCTCGGCCATGAGCGCGGTCAGCCGCGCGGTCTCCTGCAGGCCGCGCCGCATCTGTGCCGCAAAGTCGTCCAGCCGCGCCGTGCCGGCATTGCTGGCCGATTTCAGTTCCGCCACGCTGCGGCTGATATCGATCGTGGCGACCGCGCTGCGATCAGCCAGCCGGCGGATCTCGCGCGCCACCACCGCGAACCCGCGCCCGGCGTCCCCCGCCTTCTC
>CAZFBR010000154.1:0-8482 GCA_964517215.1 uncultured bacterium | reverse complement strand
CCGTCCGGTTCATCGGCGCGCGGCAGCTCGGGCATGGCCGCGAGCCGTTTGGCAACGAGGTGCGGTCCGAGCAGCAGGATGAACCCCGAGAAGAAGGCGAGGGTGACCAGCGATACGGTGACATAAAAGGCGCCGTAGTATTTCTGGAATTCAAAGAGCGGCAGCGCGAGCACGTAGACAATGCGCCCGAGCTCCCAGAGCAGGCCCATCGCCACCGCGGCAACCAGCATGGGGCGCACGGGCGGCCGCGGCGGGAGCGGCAGCGACCAGTAGATGACGAAGAAGCAGAGGCAGATCGCCGGCACGGTAAACAGCTTGGTGATGACGATTTCAATGCCCTGATGCAGCAGGGGCAGCCGGACATATTCGGCCAGGGCGGCGAACGCGAGATCGAACAGCTTGAGCGGCAGGGTGGCCAGCATGGCCGCGCCGAAAAAGATCGCACCGCAGACGAGGAACAAACCGAAACTCATCGCGTTGCTGACGATAAAATTGCGTTCGCCGTCCTTGTGCAGGGCGCGATTGAGCGCAAGTTCGATGGGGACGAAAAGCGACGAACCGGCCATGAGAGTGAGCAGGGCGGAGAGCCAGGTCAGGCTCCCCCATTTGTGGCTGACCGCATTCAGGTTGGTGGTGACGAAATTCTCCGCGGTGGGGAAATAGTCCCCGATGATCTCGAGCAGCTGCTGGTCCAGGCCCCAGCCGGGGAAGAGCGTGCGCGCCAGGGTGATAATGACAATCAGGTAGGGAAAGATCGCCAGCAGCACATTGAAGGCGATGGCCGAGGTGTAGATATAGACCTCGTTGCTGGTGAGATAACTGACGGTGTGCACGGTTCCCTTGACCAGGCGCGCGGTGCCGTGCAGCAAGCCGCCGCGCGGCGTGCCCGGCGGCGCGGGCGGAACCGCTGCCGGCGTGCCCGGCGCAGTGTCAGGCATGGTCAGGGACGGGTGCCGAAGGTGCGGTCGAGGACCTCTTTTTTCGGCACACCGATGTAGGGCAGATTGCGGTACTTCTGCGCGAGGTCCAAACCGTACCCGACGATGAAAACCGGGTCGATGGTGAAACCGACGTAATCGGCTTCCAAAGCGACCTTGCGCCGCGCGGGCTTGTCGAAGGCGACGGCGGTCTTGAGCGACAGCGGGTGCGAGATGCGGATCAGCTCGCAGACCGTCTTGATGGTGTAGCCGGTGTCGAGAATGTCGTCGACCAGCAGCACGTGGCGGTCATGCACCTTGCCGTCGAGATGCTTGCGGATGTCGACATGGCCCGAGGTCTCGGTATCGTCGCCGTAGGAGGCGGCGCCGATGAAGTCGAGTTCCAGGTCGAGCTCGATATGGCGGATGAGGTCGGCGACGAAAATGATCGAGCCGCGCAGGATGCTGACCACGGTCAGCGGTTTGCCGGCATAGTCCGCCGTGATCTGCCGGCCCAGTTCCGCGTTGCGCTGCGCCAGCTGTTCTGCCGTGACGATGATCCTGTCGATTTCCGGGTGCATACGCCACCTCCGCTGACCCGTATCTAACACGCCGGCCCCGGACTGTCAACTGGATGCCGTTCCGGTGCCGGCACTTGCGGCGGGTTGACAATATTAGCGGCGGCACGTAATATCGGCATATGCGAATATATTGTATCGCATTGATAGCTGCACTGCTGTCGGCGGGCCGGCAGGATCGGCGACGCAGCAGTTGTCAGAATGACGCTGGATGGCCGAGAAACACTGGATTTTCACCTTACGGAGTGAGTACTCCATCGGCGATATTTTCGACAGCGTATTCGACTGATATGTATGAATTGGGAGATGCCGTTCCATGGTAAGTGCGATAAACCGAAGGATGATGTACCTCATGATAGTCATTTGTGTGCTCACAGCGGGGTACATTTTATATATGCTGCTATATTGGTGTTATGTTAAGCCAACAATAACATGTAGAGAAGCAAGTTGTGATGTTATAATGCCTAGCAAACTATAGAAATCGAAAATCGCATATATAGTGACACAGTAACATTTGGTGCGCTTAGATGCGCATATGAGCCGGCACTAAGTGATTTCGTTTATGTCAATGGAATAGTTATTTGTTTGCTGAACACAGGCGATGTGTTTGGTGTGAACGAAGGAATATTTGGCGTTGAAACGCAACGCCGTGTTGAGCGGGTGCCCCTACTATTATCATGCTATGAATACGACAGCTCAGTTATACTTAATGGGCGAATCATGGTTTTCAATAATAATGAAAATCTTCTCATTACCGGCTTGAAACGTAGCGAAAAATGGTTGCGATCATTTACGGGGATTTACCGCTTAAGTGGGCAATGTTTATACTATAATGAAAAAGTGGAATCAGATACCTCGGCAATGTTGCCGGCATGCTTGTCGAACAATGGCGCTTTGATAGTAACAGAACAAGGTGTGTATCAATTTGCGAATGATAAGCTGATGCTGGTTGATCTTTCGCGGTGTCCGGTGTCTGGGACGGGATGGGAGCTTCCCGGCAGTGTAATACTGGATCCCCGCCGCCATATCTTTTACAGATCGGTGTATAATGGGAGGGGGTATTGGTATTCAGTGCATGGCCTAGGATTTGGATATACCCCTGGAATTGAGCAGTTATATGTTGATGTGGTGAGAATATCTGGAACCAACCGGAGTATGATATGGCGGCATGCCGAATGGGTTACGGGGTTGGTAAATTCGGTTATAATCAGATTATTGCACATCGACTATGTGATGAGCAATTTTTGATCTAACGAGTTGAGCGCGATTCTGAATTGTCAAGCGCAAACTCCCTGTAGCTCGAAGCAAGATTTCACTGCGTTCAGTCCTTCATATAATTCTGTTCCGGATGGGTGGACACGGCACTTGCAGCGGGCGGGCGGCGGTGCTATAATCCCGCACTGAAAGTCAGCCGGCAAGTCCTGCGGACAGCGGGTGTGGTGTGCGGCATGGCGGGATGCTGGCGACAAGGCGAGGCGGAATCATGGAAGCGAATGACCCGAGGGAACCGAAATACAATTTCAGCGAACTGGAGCCGAAATGGCGGCAGCGCTGGGCGAAGCAGGAGCTGTACCGGACCCGCGATGACAGCGGCAAACCGAAATTCTACTGCCTCGACATGTTCCCGTATCCGTCGGGGAGCGGACTGCATGTCGGCCACTGGCGCGGCTATGTCATCAGCGACGTGATCGCGCGCTACAAACTGCTCACGGGGCATGAGGTGCTGCACCCGATGGGCTGGGACGCCTTCGGGCTGCCGGCGGAGAATGACGCGATCAAGAAGGGGCTGCACCCGCGCGCCAATACGCAGAGCAATATCGACAACATCCGCCGCCAGCTGCAGGAGATCGGCACGGTCTACGACTGGTCGCGCGAGATTTCGACCGTCGATCCCGACTATTACCGCTGGACGCAATGGATTTTCGTGCAGTTCTTCAAGCGCGGCCTGGCCTACCAGAAGGAAATGCCGATCAACTGGTGCCCGTCGTGCAAGACGGGGCTGGCGAACGAGGAGGCGGTGGGCGGGGTCTGCGACCGGTGCGGGAGCGCGGTTGAACCGAAGTCGATGAAGCAGTGGATGCTGAAAATCACCGCCTATGCGGAGAAGCTGCTGCAGGGACTGGAGACGCTGGACTGGCCGGAAAAGGTCAAGACGATGCAGCGCAACTGGATCGGCAAAAGTGAAGGCGCGTCGGTGACGTTTACCGCAGCCAATGCCGAGACGGGCGCGCAGGTCCCGGTGACGGTGTTCACCACCCGGCCGGACACGCTCTTCGGCGCAACCTACCTCGTGCTGGCGCCCGAACATGAACTGGTGGCGCAGCTGACAGTGGCCGGTCAGCGGGCGGCAGTCGAGGCCTACGCGGCGCAGGCCAAGCGGCAGAAGGACATCGAGCGTATCGCGGAGGGGCGCGAGAAGACCGGCGTGTTCACCGGCAGCTACGCGGAGAACCCGGTCAACGGCGAGCAGCTGCCGATCTGGGTGGCGGACTATGTGCTCGCGGGCTACGGCACCGGGGCGATCATGGCGGTCCCCGCGCACGACCATCGCGATTTTGCCTTTGCGGTGAAGTTTCACCTGCCCATCCGCTGCATTATCAACCCGCAGATCGACACGGCCGAACCGGCGGATATCAGCGGTGGCGAGCCGGTCACGGCGGCAGAGCTCAAGGACGCGGGAAAACGGGCGCAGCTCGCGGACGCCATCCGGGCGGGGCAGTTGTGCTGGGCGGGCGACGGCGAACTGATCAACAGCGGCTGCGAAAAGCGCGGGCTCAGCATCAGCGGTCTCGCGGTGCCGGAGGCGAAAAAGAAGATCACCGACTGGCTGGCAGCGCGCGGGCAGGGCGCGGCGCAGGTGCAGTACAAGATGCGCGACTGGATTTTCGCGCGCCAGCGCTACTGGGGCGAGCCCATCCCGATCATCCACTGCCCGACCTGCGGGGCGGTCCCGGTGCCCGAGGACCAGCTCCCGGTGCGGCTGCCCGAAGTGGAGAAATACCAGCCGACGGGGACGGGCGCCTCGCCGCTGGCGGCCATCCGCGAGTGGGTCGAGGTCCCCTGCCCGGTCTGCGGCGGGCAGGCGGAACGCGAGACGGACACGATGCCGCAGTGGGCGGGTTCGTCGTGGTATTTCCTGCGCTACGCCTCGCCGCGCTGCGCGACGCATCTGGTTGATCCGGCGGCGGCGCAGCGCTGGCTGCCGGTGGATTTGTACATCGGCGGCATCGAGCATGCCATTCTGCACCTGCTCTACGCGCGGTTCTTCAACCGCTTCCTGCATGATCTCGGGGCGGTGGGTTTCGCGGAACCGTTCACCCGGCTGTTCAATCAGGGGATGGTGACCCGCTACAGCGAGAAATTCGACGAAGTGCGCAAAATGTCAAAATCGGAGGGCAACGTGGTCTCGCCCGACGAGCTGGTGGCGAAATACGGGACGGACGCGCTGCGCCTGTACGAGCTCTTTATCGGGCCGCCCGAGGAGGATTCGGAGTGGAACGATGCGGGGATTGTCGGCGTGCACAAGATGCTGCGCCGGCTCTTCGAATATGTGCTGCGGCATCAGGGCGACACCGCCACCGGGTCGCAAACGCAGCGGGCGCTGCACAAGCTGGTGCGCCAGGCGACGGAAAAGATGGCGGACTTCCGGCTGAACACGCTGGTGGCCAATTTCATGGAGTGTGCCAACACGGTGGTCTGCGGCGACGGCAGCGGCGAGGAGTCCTGCGCCCCGGCGGATTTGGAAAAGCTGATCGTGGTGCTGGCCCCGTTTGCGCCGCACTGGGCGGAGGAGCTGTGGTCGCGGCTGGGGCATGCCGACACGGTGTTCCGCGCCGCCTGGCCGGCGTTCGACCCCGCCCTGACGGTGGACGCGGAGCTGGAAGTGGCGGTGCAGGTGCTGGGCAAGGTGCGCGGCACGATCCGGCTGCCCAAGGGCGCCGATCCGGCGGCGATGCGGGCGGCGGCGGAGGCGGAACCCAATGTGGCGAAGTATCTGGCGGGCAGGACGATTGTCAAGGCGGTCTGCGTACCGGACCGGATTGTGAACTTTATCGTCCGGTAGCGGAGGCGGACCATGACGGATGGCGCGCGGCGGCCGGGACCGGACCATGACGATACCGCCGCCCGGGAAACCCGGCGGCGGGAAATCGAACCTGACGGCACGGTGGTCGAGGTCATCAAGCGGAAGAAAAAGGTTCGCGGCCAGCAGATGCTGACCGCCCTGCCGCGCGTGGTGTATTATGTGGTGGCGGCGCTGATTGTTTTGCTGCTGCTGCTGGTGATCATTGCGGAACCGTTCCAGCACAAGGAAAGCCTGCCGTATTATCATCCGCCCGGCATGGCGCCGGCGGTCCCCCCCCTGCGCTGAACCGGGGGTGCGCGGACCGGGAATCCTGGCGGGGCGAGCGGCACTTGACAAAAGTATGGGGGTGTGCTACAATCACTACTGCGTTTTTGTGCAGTGGCGGTGTTGTGCGACGGGGAAAGGACGACAGCGATGGCAGACATAGTGACGTTGGAGTGCAGCGAGTGCAAGCAGCGGAATTACACGACGATGAAAAACCGCAAGACCGTGCGTGAGCGGCTGGCGTTGAAAAAGTACTGCCGGTTCTGTCGGAAGCATACGGCGCACAAGGAAACCAAGTAGCACCCGCGCGACAGGTCACAGGCCAGTAGCTCAATTGGCAGAGCGTCGGTCTCCAAAACCGAAGGCTGGGGGTTCGATTCCCTCCTGGCCTGCCATTTTCGCACCAGGCCGGGGCGGGACAGGCGGCAGGGAAGGCATGGTAATATTATGAGCGCGCAGTGGACGGAGAAAGTCAGGAACTGGGGGCTGGCGACGCGGAAATTTCTGCGCGAGGTCTACCAGGAAGTCAACCCGTGGACCGGCAAGGTCAGCTGGCCCAACCGCGACACGATCGTCTCATCGACGCTGGTGGTGATCGTGATCGTCGTGGTGGTGTCGCTGTATCTGGGCCTGCTGGACTTTGCGTTCGGCGAACTGCGCACCCGGCTGGCGGGCGGCTGACGGAGACGATGTGATGACGACGGACGAACAAGTGCCGGGGGCGGACGCGGCGGCGGAACGGTCGCCGGAAACGCTGTCGGAGTGGGAACGCTGCCTGCAGGGCATCGATCCCGACAACCTGGACCTGAACAACTGGTACATCGTGCACACCTACTCGGGGTACGAGAGCAAGGTGCGCACGGCGATCGAGGGCAAAGTCGCGCAGATGGGCTGGAGCGACAAGGTCAGCCATGTGCTGGTGCCGATGGAGAAGGTCGAGGAAGTCAAGCGCGGCAAGAAGAAGATGGTCGAGCGGCGGATGTATCCGGGCTATGTGCTGCTGCAGATGCAGGCGGACATCGAGATCTGGAACGCGGTGCAGCGGATTCCCGGCGTGTCGGGCTTTATCGGCGGCGGCGGCGGCGTGCCGCAGTGCATGCCGCAGCATGACGTCAAGCTGATTTTCGACCAGATCTTCGGGCGGCAGCGCCGCCCGCGGCTGAAGGTTTCGTATGAACTGGGCGAGAACGTGCGGATTACCGTCGGCCCGTTCACGGACTTCACCGGCAAGGTGCAGGAGATTGACGACACGCGCGGCAAGCTGAAGCTGGTGGTGGACATATTCGGACGGGCGACGCCGGTCGAGGTCGAACTCGAGCAGGTCGAGCGCCTGTAGCGGCGGGGGAAAAGGGGCGGGACGATGGCAAAGAAAGTCAAGGCAATCATCAAATTGCAGGCCCCGGCGGGCCAGGCGACGCCGGCGCCGCCGGTGGGACCGGCGCTGGGCCAGCACGGCCTCAACATCATGGATTTCTGCAAGCAGTTCAACGCCAAGACGTCCAAGATGGAACCGGGGATCACCATTCCCATCATCATCACGGCGTATGAGGACCGGACCTTCACCTTTGTCACCAAGACGCCGCCGGCGTCGGTGCTGCTGAAGAAGGCGGCGAAGCTGGCCAAGGGTTCGGGCGAGCCGAACAAGACCAAGGTCGGTTCGGTGACGCGGGCGCAGGTCGAGGAAATCGCCAAGCTCAAGCTGCCCGACCTGAACGCCAATGACATCGCGGGCGCGATGAAAATCATCGAAGGCACGGCGCGCAACATGGGCATCGTGGTGGAAGGGTAACAGCATGGCACACGGAAAACGGTACCGGGCGAACAAGGAAACGGTCGGCACGGCGAAGCGGACCGCGCTGGAGGACGCCTGCGCGACGCTGAAGTCGCTCAAGGCGGCGAAGTTCGACGAGACAGTCGAGGTGCATGTGCGCCTGGGCATCGACTCGCGCAAGGCGGACCAGCAGGTGCGCACCACGGTCTCGCTGCCGCACGGCACGGGCAAGGCGGTGCGGGTGCTGGTCTTCGCCAAGGGCGAGAAGGAAAAGGAAGCGCGGGAGGCGGGCGCGGATTACATCGGCGACGCGGAGACCATCGCCAAGATCATGGGCGGCTGGACGGATTTCGACGTCGCGGTGGCGACCCCCGACATGATGCGCGATGTGGGCAAACTGGGCAAGGTGCTGGGCGTGCGCGGGCTGATGCCGAACCCGAAGGCCGGCACGGTGACCATGGACCTGGCCAAGACGGTGGCCGAGCTGAAAAAGGGCCGCATCGAGCTCAAGGTGGACAAAACCAACATCATGCACAGCGTGATCGGCAAGCTGTCGTTCAGCGCGGCGCAGCTGGCGGAAAACCTGCTGGCGCTGCTGGCGGCGCTGGGCCGGGCCAAGCCGGCCGCGGTGGCGGGCCGGACCGCGTACGTCAAGAGCGTGACCATCGCTCCGACAATGGGGCCGGGCCTTGAGCTCGACCTGCGCGATGTCTGGGACAAAATGGGAATGTAAGCGGGAGCGACGACGATGCCGAATGCAAAAAAAATCAATCAGGTAGCGCAGATCCAGGAGAAGCTGGCGAAGTCGCGTGCGGGGTGGCGCGCAGGGTCGCGCCGTACCCCTCGGTCGCGATGACGACGTTCTCGG
>CAZFBR010000153.1:0-8504 GCA_964517215.1 uncultured bacterium | reverse complement strand
CGTCCCGGCACGCAGGCAGGTATCCCAGTCAGCGGCGAAAAAGCGTACCGCATTCGCCACCCCCAGCGCGCGGGCATTCCCCTGCGCCACCCGCAATGCGGCAACCGAGTATTCGCCGGCAATCACCCGCATGCCGCCCAATTTTGCCAGCGCAATGCCGATGCAACCCGACCCGGTACCCAGTTCCAGCACCCGCGCCCCGGCCATTTCCTGCTTCAGCACCGCCTCCACCAGCAGTTCCGTTTCCGGCCGGGGAATCAGCACATCCCTGGTCGTCGCAAACTGCAGGCCCATGAACTCGCGCACACCGGTAAGGTAGGCCACCGGTTCGCCCGCGGCCCGGCGGGCCACCAGCGCCTCGTACGCTTCCCCTTCCGCAGCGGCAAGCTCGCGTTCAGGACGGGCAAAAAGATCGAGCCGGTCGAGTTGCAGGACCCAGGCCAGCAGCACTTCCGCATCGAGCCGCGGCGACGCCGACTGGGTCAGGCGTCCGGCGGCGGCGGCCAGCGCCGCAGCGACCTGCATCGCTACGCCACCCGCCCCGCACGCCGGATGCTGCCGCGTCGGGCGTTCATCCGGCCTGCTGATCGAGTTCTTCGAGTTTGCGCAGTTCGTCCAGGCGGCCGAGCGCGGCAATGATGGCATCCAGCTCGCCTTCCACCACGCGGTCCAGCTGGAAATTCTTGTCGTCACCGCCGAGGCGGTGGTCGGTCACCCGGTTCTGCGGCCAGTTGTAGGTGCGGATCTTTTCCGAGCGGTCGCCCGTCTGCACCATGGACTTGCGCGCCGCCGCCTCGGCCGCCGCCTGTTTCTCGCGTTCCGCCTCGAGCAGGCGCGAGCGCAGCACCATCATCGCCTTGGCGCGGTTCTTGATCTGGCTCTTCTCGTCCTGGCAGGAGACCCAGATCCCCGTCGGCAGGTGGGTGATGCGCACGGCGGAATACGTGGTGTTGACGCTCTGCCCGCCGTGCCCCGACGCGCAGAAGGTGTCGACGCGGATTTCCTTCTCCGCGATGTCGAGATCGACTTCCTCCGCCTCGGGGAGGACCGCCACCGTCGCCGCCGAGGTATGCACCCGCCCCGCCGCCTCGGTTGCGGGCACCCGCTGCACGCGGTGCACGCCGCTCTCGTACTTGAGCCGGGCGAACGCGCCCGCGGCGCTGACCATGATGATGGCTTCCTTGAACCCGCCCGTCCCCGTCTCGGTGCAGCTGAGCAGCTCCTTCTTCCATCCCTGGCGCTCGGCGTAGCGCGAGTACATGCGCAGCAGATCGCCGGCGAACAGTGCCGCCTCTTCGCCGCCCGTGCCCGCGCGGATCTCGATGATCACGTTCTTGTCGTCGTTGGGATCGCGCGGCAGGAGCAGGCGCTTGAACTCGGCGGCCACCCCCTGCTCCGCGGCGGTGCAGGCCTCGAGTTCCTCGCGGGCCATGGCGCGCAGGGCGGGATCGCTGTCCTCGGCCAGCAGCTGCGCCTCGTCGCGGCGTTTCAGCACGTCGCGATAGCGGCGCCCGGCGGCGACCACCTTCTGCAGATGCGCCAGTTCGCGCTGCAGCGCCGCGATCTTCTTCGGGTTGGCCAGCACCTCGGGCGACATGAGCTGCTGCGTCAGTTCGTTTTCGCGCAGCTCGAGCCGCGCCAGTTTGTCAAGCATGGCCGCGTGCCGTCACGGGATGGTCGCCTCGACCGCCGCCGGCGCCGTTTCCGCCACCGCCTTGAGCGCGGCCAGCGCCACCTCGACCTGCGCGTCGTCGGGCACCCGCGTGGTCAGCCGCTGCAGCCACATGCCGGGCGCGGCGATAATGCCGCCGATCGTGCCGAGCTTGTCGGCCAGTTTCAGGATCTCGTACGACACGCCGACAATGACCGGCAGCAGCACGATGCGCGAGAGGATCTTCCACGCCCAGCCCTCGCCCGCCGCCAGCGCAAAGACGACAATGCTGATGACAATGACGATAAACAGGAAATTCGTGCCGCAACGGCGATGGGCCGTGCCGTAGGCCCGCGTTGCCTCCACCGTCAGCGGCAGCCCGTGCTCGTAGGCGTGGATGGACTTGTGTTCCGCCCCGTGATAGGCGAAGACGCGGCGGATATCGGGGATGAACCCGATCACCCCCAGGTACCCGAGGAAGATCAGCACGCGAAACACGCCGTCAACCGCGTTGTAGCCGAGATTGTTCAGCGGCAGCGAACGATGCAGCCACTCGGTGAACCCGAGGGGCAGCAGGACAAACAGGACAATGGCGAACGCCATGGCGGCGGTGATGGTGATGCCCGCTTCCCAGTTGGAAATGCCCTTCTTCGCCGGCTTTTTGCCGCGCACCGTCGCGCGCGGGGCCGGACCTGCGTCGCCGCCGGCATGATCGTTTTCCGCCGGGGCGGATTCCGCACCGGTGCCGCGCGCCTTCGCCGCTTCCTCATTGGCCACGGCAAAATCCGCGGAGATCATCAGGGTTTTCATGCCGACCCACAGCAGGCCAAACAGTTCAAACACCCCGCGCACGAACGGCCATGCGCGCGGGCCGCGCTTGCCGCGCACCGGGGTGGGAAACGTCCGCACCTCGATGCCGCCGGTCAGCGTGTTGCGCATGGCCAGCGCGTACGCGTGCGGGGCTTTCATCATGACGCCCTCGATCACCGCCTGCCCGCCGATTTTCACCGGCGGGGCGGCACACACTACGGGCGGCATCATGACCCCTGGCACTGCCGGCTACGCTTTTTTCTTGGTAACTTTGGCGTACCGCTTGTTGAACTTCTCGATGCGGCCGGCCGTATCCAGCAGCTTCTGCCGGCCCGTAAAGAACGGATGACACTTCGAGCAGATTTCAACCTTGATCTCCGGCTTGGTCGACCGCGTCTTGATCACCTCGCCGCAGGCGCAGCTGATGGTTGCGTCCTGGTAGTTCGGATGAATTTTCTCCTGCATATGCTTCCTCCTCTTGTGCCCTGCCACACACCACGGTCAGCGCATAATGCCCGACTTATACCATACTTCCGGCCGGCACGCAACCCCCCGCGACCGTCATTTCCCCGATTTCCGGCCGCCGCAGGGCCGCGGCGGCCGGCACATTGACAAATCCGCCATAACCCTTTACAATCATGCGTGTTTCATCAGCTCCCGGCACGGGAAAGGCAGGCACCATGATCACGATCATCGAGCACCCGCTTATTGCCCAGAAACTGACCACCATGCGCCAGGTTGACACCCCGCCGCACCTTTTCCGCGAATTGCTGGAAGAGCTTTCCATGCTCATGGCGTTTGAAGTAACCCGCAACGTGCCCACCAGGCTCATTGCCGTGGAGACCCCGTTCGGGCACGGCCAGTTCCCGGTGGCGGATACGAGTTTCGCCATCATCCCCATTCTGCGCGCCGGGCTGGGCATGCTGGGCGGCATTCTCAAGCTCATTCCCACCGCGCGAGTCGGGCATATCGGAATGTGGCGCGATGAGAAAACGCTGAAGCCGGTTGAATACTACTGCAAGCTGCCGCCCGACCTCGGCCGGCGCACGATCATCATCGTCGATCCGATGCTGGCAACGGGGAATTCCGTCAGCGCCGCCATTGCCCTGGTGAAAAAAAGCGGCGGGCGCGAGATCCGCTACATGTCACTGCTCGCCACCCCGCAGGGGATCGACCGCGTGACCCGGGAGCATCCCGACGTGCAGATCTTCACCGCCGCCGTCGATCCCGAGCTCAACGACCGGGGATACATCATCCCCGGCCTGGGCGATGCGGGGGACCGGATCTTCGGCACCTTGTAGGCCTTTTGCGGCGGGGCCGCGTTACCCGCCGGCAACGCACAACACTTTCGGCGTCTCCCCGCAACGTTCCGGACCGTCCCGCGGGTCGGCCTTCCCTCTCTGCCGCCGGCAGGAAGTGGCGGTCGTTCCCCGCTGCCCGCACCGCTCCCGTGCGGGCAGCATCCCCGCCGGGCATCACCAGTCGATTTTGTATTCAAGTCAGCTCCAATGCCGGCCGATAACTGCACTATGGGCAGGGGCGGCAGCGCCGTTGCTCGCCGAAGCACCGCGGGAGGCGGTGACATTCGACAGAAGGGAGGGAAACCACATGATTCTTCCGGTTGACAATCCGCTGTATGCTCCGGCCACCGACGAGCAGTTCCGCGCGCGCATGATCGAGTACATTCGCGCAAACTTCTCCGACGTCCTCGGGAAAGACGCCCGGCTGCTCGACCAGCCGAACGGCTTGGACCTGATCGACGCCAAGGTGCAGGCGCTGATGGCGCAGCACGGCATGGGCGCGCGGGAAATCCGCAAAGCGGCCTAATCAGTTACGATATTCAAAAAGGACCCGGGGAGGGTCCGACGCCGGGGACACATTGTCCCCGGCGTTTTTTTGCGCCTGCCAGCCGCGTGTCAGAAGTCAAGGTCGACGCCGCATGCCTCCCCGTACCAAAACAAGACCACCTTGACCGGCACAACGTCCTCGGCCAAACACAACGGCGCATACAGCAGTCCCGCTGTGGGCGGCAGCCAGCGCCGCTGCATGGCCGCCAGCACCGGGCCGCTGCTGCCGACATACAGCACCAGCACCACCAGGCCCACCGCCGCCAGCACCCGCCACCGGTCAACCAAGCTTGTAGCCGAACCGGCGCAGCAGGGCCAGTCGCTCCGCGGTTTCCGCCGGCCCTTCCGCCCCCAGCGGCGAGGCGCCGTCGACCACGCCCAGCACCCCGCGTCCCTGCGCGGTCTGCGCAACAATCACCTCGACCGGATTGGCCGTTGCGCAATAGACCCGCGCCACTTCGGGCACCTGCTTGACCGCATTCAGCACATTGACCGGAAAAGCATTGTCGAGAAAAATGAAAAAGGTGTGCCCCGCCCCGACTGCGCGGGCGTTGGCGCGCGCCAGATCCTGCATCGTCGCATCCGTTCCGCTCACCCGCACCAGGCAGGGTCCTGACGCCTCGCAAAACGCCACCCCGAATTTGATGCCCGGCACGGCGCCCGCCAGCGCCTCATGCAGGTCCTCGACGGTCTTGATAAAATGGGCCTGGCCGAATATAAAATTCTTCTCCTCCGGATTCATCACCCGCACCTGCAGCAGTTCCATGTTCGTTTCCTCCCCGCCGGCGCCTGGCCGCACGCCTTGTCCGTGCCGCAGTATAGCTTGCCTGCACCGCACCCGCCACCCCGTTCCGGGTCCGGCTGCGGCCAGGCTCCGTCAGACCGGAACCACCCGCCGGCCCGCCCTTCTCCCGACGCTGCGCGGTGCCCGTTCATTTCCCGACGGCGTGCGCCCGTTTCCCGACGCTGTTTGCCAGCTGCCATTCCGGACAGTTTTCCCGACGCTGGCGGCACCCCTCCCGACGGAGGTTTTGCAAAAAACACTTGACAAATGCCGGATTTATGCTACAATAGCATAATGCGTCGTCGACGCAACCAATTTTTCCGGGAGGGGAACAAGTACCATGGCAAAGAAGCTGATCAAGCTGGGCATCAAGCGTGAGAAGGGGTTCCTGTATTACATCGACAAGCAGGGCAACGTTTCGCGCAAGCCGATGGCCCGCGCGGGCAAGAAGCAGAGCTTCAAGGCGGAACTGGTCGCGAAGGCCGGCCTGAAGCGCGAGAAGGGCTTCCTCTATTTCATCGACAAGCAGGGCGACATCGCGGCGGCGGCGATGAAGCGCGGCGGCACGAAGAAGGCCAAGAAGGCGGTCAAGAAGGTCGCGAAAAAGGCAGCCAAGAAGGTTGCGAAGAAAAAGGGCAAAAAGTAACGTTCGCACCACGCGATAAAAAACCCGGCGGTCTCCGACCGCCGGGTTTTTTGTTTGTCCGCTGCCGGATGATCACCGCGCCGGCGGCATCCGCACCGCCGCCCGCCTATCGCCAGCGCCCGGCAAGAACCCCGCCGCAGGCCGCACACCTGCCTTCCCGCAGCCGGCAGGCCGTCACGCGGAATCCGTCGCGGGTAATCACCGCCGCGCCACAACCGGGACAGTACGTCGTCCCCCCCTCATCGTCGCGGATATTGCCGGTATAGACAAAGCGCAACCCGGCAGCCCGGCCGATCGCCCGCGCCCGCGTCAGCGTTGCCGCCGGCGTCGCCTCACGGTCAGTCAGGCGATGGGTCGGAAAAAACGCGCTGAGATGCCACGGCACCTCGGGGGAGAGATCCGCCAGCCAGCAGGCGATGTCGCGCAATTCCCCGTCGCTGTCGTTGATGCCCGGAATCACCAGCGTCGTCACTTCGACCCACACCCCCGCCCGCACCGCCGCCGTGATCGTCGCCAGCACCGGGGCCAGCGTCCCGCCGTACACCGTCCGGTAGGTGTCGTCGCCAAAGGACTTCAGGTCATAGTTGGCCGCGTCGAGCAGCGGCAGCAGTTCCGCCTGCGCGGCGGGGCTGATATAGGCATTGCTCACCACCGCATTGCGCAGCCCGCGCGCCCGCGCCGCCCGCGCCATGGCCAGCATGAACTCGAACCAGACCGTCGGCTCGGAGTAGGTGTACGCCACCGCCGGACAACCCGCATGTTCCGCCGCCGCGACCACCTGCGCCGCCGCGACCCGTCGACCGATGACGCCGTCCCGGCGCGGGTCGTCGGACAAATGGTAATTCTGGCATTGCCGGCAGGTGAAGTTGCAGCCGGGCGCGGCCACGGAAAAGATCCGGCTGCCCGGCAGGAAATGATAGAACGGCTTTTTTTCCACCGGATCGTCCGCTGCGGCGGCCAGAACCCCGTCATTGAGTGACACCAGCCCGTCGGGCGTCGCCTGCCGCACCCCGCAGCGGCCGCGCTGGCCGTCAGCCAGCCGGCAGGCATGCGGGCAGAGTTCGCACACCACCGCCGTGCCGTCCCGCCGCCAATGCGCCGCGCTGTTCATGCGGCAAGCACTCCCCGGCCTGTTTGCTGCGGTCCAGCCGCCGGTCGTAGCCCGGCCTGGCCGCCGCGCAGCACCATGCCCGCGCGGCAAACAAACCCGCCGGCATGCATTACGGTCCGGGGACACCCCTGACCGGCGTCCGCAACGATGCCGCGGTCCGGCCGCGATTCACAGGCGATTGCGCACCCAGCGCAGCGGTTTGCGATGCTGGAGGACCGGCAGTTCCGTGCGCACACGGCGCAGATACGACAAGTCCAGATCAGCGAGGGCGATGCCCTCCGTTTCATCGCCGCAGGCGGCAAGGATTTCGCCCCACGGCCCGATAATCAGTGAATGGCCATAGCTCGCGCCCGTGCCGGGCGCGCTCCCCGCCTGGTTGGGGGCAACAACAAACATCTGGTTTTCCACCGCCCGCGCACGCACCAGCAGTTCCCAATGCGCCTTGCCCGTATGCAGGGTGAAATCGGCGGGGATCAGCGCCAGTTCCGCATTGCGCACGGCATGGATGCGGAACAGTTCGGGAAAGCGCACATCGTAGCAGATGGCCAATCCGGTCATCACCCCCGCCACTTCCGCCGTACCCGCTTCTTCGCCCGCGGCAAAATGGTCCGATTCCCGCCGGCTCACCACCCCGGGGATCTCAATGTCAAACAGGTGGATCTTGCGGTACTGCGCCCGGCATTCCCCCTGGGGATCGAACACCAGCAGGGTGTTGTGCACCTTGCCGTCGCGCGGGGTCGGCACCGGCAGCGCGCCCGCCACCACCCAGACCCCCAGCTCCTTCGCCCACGCCGCCGCCCGCTCACGCGCGACCGGCGTCGCCTCGTGCCCGATTGCCAGCAGCCGCTCGCGCGGCCCGCGGTACAGATAGTTTTCCGGGAGCACAATCAGCTGCGCGCCACGGCCGGCCGCGGTCCGCACCAGTGCTTCCGCACGTGCCAGATTCTCCGAAGGGAGATTGCCCGCCGCCAGCTGCACCGCCGCCGCCCGCAGCATATCCGTCATGTCAGTCCGTCTCTCCCGGTATTCCGACAAGCAGCCGTTCCCCGCCGGGAAAATCGATCCCGGCAAGCTGCACGCCCTGCGCCGTCACCTGCATCCGCACCACCGCCGACTGCAACAGCCACGGCTCATTCGCCAGCACCAGCGACCCGGACCAGTCCCGGGTCAACGTCAGGCGCTCAGCCGCCGCCGGAGCCACCCGCAGGACCCGCGCGTATTTGGGCGGCACCCGCTGCAGCGCGACCTTGAACAGCAACTCGCCCGTCGGACCCACCCCATAGCCCTGTATCCATACCGGACCCAGTTCCGCCCGGGCGCGCGGCGAGAAAAACTCGTAGTAATCGCGCCGGTATCCTTCGCCGGCCACCGCCTGCATCCGCTGCTCATTGCCAAACGCCAGCGCCTCCGCCACCCACGCGGCGGCCGCGGCATCGTCGGTGCGTGCTTCGATCGCGATCGCGCCCTGCCCGACCGCGCATAGCCAATCCGGCGCGCACAGGCGCGAGCGGATGCGCGCCGCGGGGGTCCGGCACCTGGCGGTAGAGGACGGCACCGGGCGCCTGGTCGGGGTTCTCAGCCGGAGGAACCTCTTGCGGGACATCCACGATGTCCATTTGCGCCTGTTGCGTCGGACCATCACCGAACAGGGCCAG
>CAZFBR010000152.1:0-8560 GCA_964517215.1 uncultured bacterium | reverse complement strand
GATCGCTTCATCCTCAGCAAGGGGCACAGCTGCCTGACGCTGTTCTGCCTGCTGACCGGGTTCGGATATTTGCCGGCGACGGAGCTGCAGCGGATCGGCACTGCTGAGGGCATGCTGGGCGGTCATCCCGAATATGATCCGGCGCACGGGATTGAGGCGACGACCGGTTCGCTCGGCCACGGGTTGGCGCTGGGTTGCGGCCTGGCCTGGGCCGCGCAGCGCGATGCTGCCGCCTGGCGCACGGTTGTCCTGCTGGGCGACGGCGAATGCCAGGAGGGCTCGGTATGGGAAGCGGCGCTCTTTGCCGCGCAGCATCGGCTCACCAACCTGCTGGCGGTGGTCGATCACAACAAACTGCAGGCGATTCAGCCGCTGGCGGAAGTGGCCGGCCTGGCGCCGCTGGCGGAGAAGTGGCGCGCGTTCGGCTGGCATGCGGTGGAATGCGACGGACATGACTGCCGGGCGCTGCTGGCGGCGCTGGCAGCGCGCGCGCCTGACCGCCCGACGGTGATTGTGGCGCATACCGTGAAGGGCAAGGGTATTTCGTACATGGAGAATGCGCCGCTCTGGCATTATCGCTGTCCGAACGAGCAGGAATACGCGCAGGCGTGCCGGGAGCTCGACCGGCCATGAGGAACGCATTCATCCGCACCTTCCTGGAACTGGCCCCGCGCGACCCGCGGGTGGTGCTGATCTCAGCGGATATCGGGGCCATCGTTTTCGACCGCTTCCGCGCGGAACATCCCGACCAGTATCTGAATGCAGGGGTCAGCGAGGCGAACATGGTCGGGGTCGCCGCGGGCCTGGCACTGGCGGGGAAGCGGCCGTTCATCTACACCATCGTTCCGTTCGTCACCCTGCGCTGTTTGGAACAGATCCGGGTGGATTTGTGCATCCAGCAGCTGCCGGTGACGGTGGTGGGGGTGGGTGGGGGATTGGCGTACAGCGCGCTGGGACCGACCCACCATGCGGTTGAGGATGTCGCGATCATGCGCGCCCTGCCCGGCATGGCGGTGATTGTTCCGGCGACAGCGGCGGAAACCCGGCAGGCGACGGCAGCGCTGCTCGCTGAACCGCGGCTGGCGTACCTTCGCCTGGGGCTGGCCGGCGAACCGGAGGTGCCCGATAATGACCGATTGTCATTCACCCTCGGTTGCGCCAAGGAGTTGGGCGCGGGCACCGATGCGATGCTGCTGGCGAACGGCCGTTTCGTCGAGTATGCCGTGCAGGTGCGGCAGCTGCTTGCGGTTCGCGGAATCAGCATCGGGGTGATTAATGTCCACACAGCCAAGCCGCTGGACGCAATGCTGCGACAGCGCGTCGCCCGAGTTCCATAGATGTTTACCTATGAGGAACACTGCTGCAGTGGCGGATTGGGCAGCGCAGTAGCGGAAATGCTTGCGGAGTGCGATGGTGCACGATTGCAGCGGATTGGCTTGCCGGAGGAATATTGCTACCGGTTCGGATCGCGGGAAGATTTGTACCGGAGTTACGGACTGATGCCGGAGCAGGTTGCCCAGAAGATTGCCGACCGGATACGACGGGACGCGGTGTAATGGCTACGCTTGCGGCGATGGCGGGCGGCTTCGCACGACTGGCATGGGCGCGGTTATTCCGGCGGCGATTTCCGCTCAATGTTTTTCTGGCGGTTACCAACCGGTGCAACCTGAATTGCCGGTACTGTTATGGCGATTATCATCACCGCACGACTGAACGTGAATTCACCCTGGCGGAGATTACCAGCATATTGCATGAATTGCGCCGGCTGGGGACCGTTTTCCTGCAGCTGCAGGGTGGCGAACCGCTGTTGCGTCCGGATATCGGCGAGATCGTGGCCTGCTGCCGGGATTGCGGCTTTAATACCGATATGATCACCAATGCAGTGCTGATCCCGCAGCGGCAGGAAGTGGTGCGGCGTCTGCACAGCATCTGTATCAGCATCGACGGAGAGCGTGCAGCGACGGAGGCCAATCGCGGCGCTGGGACGTTTGACCCGATTATCGCGGGGATCGACTGTTGCCGCGCGCTGGGAGTACCCGTGCGGTTGAATGCCATGCTGACGGCAACCACCACGATCACCGATATTGATTTTCTTGTTGCGTTGGCGCGTGACAAATGCGCCCTGCTCAATTTCAGCAGTACTTTCAGTTTTGTCCCGCGGCAGCAGGGCGGGGCAAGCTTTGTGTCTTTCCTCCCGCCTGATGCCCGGTTTCGCGAACTGCTGGACTACATCGCGGAGCAGAAGCGCCGCGGCGCCCCGCTGCAGTTCTCCCGCGAAGGTTTTGCCCGTGCCCGCGACTGGCCGCTGCCGTTTGCGCGCCTGCGGGCCGGTGCGGCAGAATTGCCGGAAACATACCGTTATGATACCTGCCGCCACGGCGATTATGTGGCATTTATCGACGGTGACGGACGGATGTATCCCTGCTGCAATTTCTGGAATGACTATCCGGTGCTGAACGTTCGCGACGGGGGCGTTGCCTCCGCTTGGGCGCGATTGACGCGCGGCGGATGCGACGCCTGCTATACATTTTCCTACATCGACCGCAACGGCCTGCTGGCGCTGCGCCCCCGCCTGCTGTTGAACTACTTGCGCAACGCGTTAACCGGGAAATGAAGCTCCGCGCGCTGTGGCATGGCGGCATGGCGGCGCTGCGGGCACAAACCGATGCGCGATTTCGCCGGCCGCTCGGGGTGTATGTCCACCTGACCGAGCGCTGCAATGCCAATTGTGTGTATTGCGATTATGATCGCATGGCGGCGACGACCTGCCGCCAGCTGCCAGCCGATTTTGTCATCGACTGTTTGCAGCAGTTTGCCGCACTCGGGACGGTGAAACTGAATCTGACGGGGGGGGAACCGCTGCTGGTCCCGGAATTGGAACGGATCATTGACGCGGCCCGTCGCTTGAGGATGTTTATCGCCGTGTCGACCAACGGGTTGTTGTTGGCGGAACAGGCGGAGCGTGTGCGCGGAGTGGATGTGGTTATGCTGAGCCACGACGGCCGGGAAGCGGTGCATGACAGCCTGCGTGGTGCGGGCACGTTTCGGAGGGTGCTGGCGGCCAAGGAGGCCCTGGCACATCGGGGAATCAAGTTCTGGACAACAACGGTACTGAATCGCCGGACCGGGACGGAAATCGAGTACCTGATCGATCAGGCGCGGCAGTATCGCACCGTTGCCAATTTTACGCTGCTGCAGCATTTGCCGGAAGAAAACGATAATTTTCTTTTACCGTGTGCCGCGCGGATCAGCGATCTGATCCCCGACACTGAAGAAACTCACCGGATGCTTGACCAGCTGATCGGGCTGAAGCGCAGTGGCGCACCGATCGGCTCGACGCTGGCCTATCTTGAATTCCTGCGGCGCTGGCCCGATTATCGGGAGCTCTATGCCGCAAGCGGCCGGGGGATACAGTGCGTTGCGGGTAAATTGTATTGCCATTTGTATGCCGACGGCGCATTGTATGCCTGTGGCCAGTGTCACGGCATTATCCCGGGTGAACCGGTGCGTGGTGCCGGTGGCGTGGCGGCGGCCTTTTCCCGGTTGCGCCGGTTGCCGTGTCAGTCATGCCGTGTGGCGTGCGATATGGAAAATGCCCTGATCTACGGCCTGCAGCCGCGGGTGCTGTTAAACTGGCTGCGCGAAATCGGACGGTAAGCAAAGATCAGTACTGGTCGTCCCGACCATGGCCGCTGATGGGTGGAGTGGGAGCAGCAGGCAGCGACCGTTTGCCCGCTATTTTCATCCTGAACGGATACGGCTGGCTGAAATGCGCGGGCTACTACCGAGGTACCACAAGCATCACCATGCCGCAACGGGCGGTAAAGGTTTGCGCCGGAACCACCAGCCCACGGCAGCAATGCGGTGCCTCCGGAGTTGCGTATACAGGATGCGCAGAATTATCGTGCGATATCACGTAGTGGCGGAACCGTCGCGGTGTCGGGCGATGTCGGACGACGCTGCAGCAGGACGATGCCGTCATTGCTGGCCAACAGGCAATACCGCTCCTGCGCAAGACAGGCGGCAATGAAATCGGCACGGGTGGGGCGGATCTTTGGCACAACCGTTTCCCGGGTATCAAGCAGGTAAAACTCAGCTTCAGGATGCTGGTCCCAGAACACGTAGAGCTGCGGGCGATGGGCAAGATAGGCCCAGTACTTATGCTCGGTGCCGACCGATGCAGCGGCAGGAATCAGGCGCAGCAGCTGCCGGGCGTGTGCGAAACGGTCCGGTTCGCCATAACCTGGATACAGGTATTGGCGCGTGGTGAGGAACGGCAGCGGACTGTCGAAACCATGAGCCAACCCGCTGATCACGAGCAGGAACATTGCCAGCGGCACCACGATGGGCCGGCTGCGAAACCGCAGCCGATTCCCCAACCGGCGGATAGCGGCAATGCAGCCGGCGATGAGGAAGACCACGATGGTTGCGTTATAATGCAGGTGGATGGTGGCGGTATCATGGAAATCGCTCAGCAGATTAAAAACAAACTGGGGGAATACCGGGACCAGTAGCGACGGTGCCACCAGCGGTAAAAATGCAAAATTGGCAAAGAGCACGAACAGATAGCCTGCTGAAGTCTGGTTGCAGAGCTGTTGCGAAATTACGGCGGGATGGGTTGCCGCATACCACAGTTTGCCGGCTCCGGAGGGGGCGGCAAGATAGGTGAAATAGTTATTGTAGGAGTAATTGAGCGAACCGTTGCCCGCCACGAACGGCATGATCAGCGTTATGATAACGGCAAACCAGCAGACGCTGATGGCGAAACACCACCCGCCGAAGCGGAAATGGCGATGGAGCAGAAGAAATACGCCGAAACAGGCAGTAATGGCGCAGGCGGCTTCGTCAACGAACAGTGTACCGAACAGCAGGAACGCACAGCGACGAAAATCGCGCCGGTAGTAGCGGTAGAGCGCGGCAGCATACAGCGGCATGGTGCAGGTAATCGGATGAAAATCAAAAAAGTTTATGTACTGAACGACAGGATTCGCCGCAAACGCACCGACGATACACAGCGCGGCCGGCCGGCCGAGCCGGTAGCTGGCCAAATGCCAGAGCGGGATGAGGGTGAGCATGATAATGACGGTTTGCACGATCAAAATAAGCCGGGGATCCTCGCGCCAGCAGTAGAGAAGGGCGAGCGGGTAGTACAGCGGATTGAAATGCTCGGTAAGTATGGATCCATTGATCGGCGCAAGGCTGGTCTGTAGAGGCCGACCGTGGACGGTGTTCCACAGAATCTGCGCGACAATCCCCAGATCGAGCGTTGCCCCGCCGTCGGCGTAGCGGTGGAGGTTGCCGTGGAGCATAAGACTGCCATAACCGGCGATGATACACAGCAGTACCCCACGATAGAACCATGTGCGGGTGGTGCAATGGTCCCTGCTCATGGTTGTGTGGCGGCGCGCGCAATCAGCCGCATGGTGCCGCCGGTATTGGTTTGCCGGACCAGTGACTCAAGCACGCGGGCAACAGACGGGTGACGCTGGTAGAATAGCTGCTGCCGGGCACGCAATTGCGCAGGAGAATACCCACGCCGCAGTGCGGGAACGAACTTGTCAAACTTGACCTCATACGTGCAGAAATCCAAAACGGCAAAACCACAGGTGGTGACTAACCGGGAAAGTGTGGTTGGCGAAAAGTAGAACAGGTGTTCCGGCAGTTTGGCAAGCGCGAGATCGGGTGGGGTGAATCGTGCCGGAAGATTGGCGAAATCATCGGGGACGATCATTGCCAATATGCCGTCAGGATTTAGTATGCTGCGGCAGTGCTGCAAAAAGAGACGGGGCGAACGGCAGTGTTCGAGAACGTCAATCGCAGTGATGGCATTGAAGGTTCGTGAAAAAGAGAGCGAGCAAAAATCGCCGCAGGAAAAGGAAAACTCTTCGACAGCGAGCTGGGCGGCGAAGCAGGAAGAAAGATCGGTGCCGTTGAGGTCTGTCCAGTCACGTTGCCGGGCGACTCGCAGGAGATGACCGGCGGCGCATCCGATATCGAGCAAACCGGTATGCGGAATGCCATACTGTTCCACTGCGTCGAGCATTGCGGAGTAGACCGGCGCAGCGGCGCAGGAGTGGTAATCGGCATAGCCGAATTGGTCAGGGGCAGTACTGAAAAAATAACGTTGATCATAGGTCGCGGTGTCGGTAGCAAGCGGCGGATCGACGAAAATGAGACCACAGACACGGCAACGGACGAGACGATGACAAGCGGTGTACGGCGCAATAACCTGTCGCGCGGTTGCCCCGCAGAGATCGCAGGGGAAGGCGGTTGGTGCTGCAGCGGCAGACGTCGGCAACGGTTGTCGCCTGTCTGTGGTAGTCGTGGTACCAGTAGTCATGTGCCGAGCTTAGCATATTTGTCATGCGCGGGTCTCGTGTCGGTAACATGCGACAGCAACAAGGAAATATGCTGGATATGTGATTATGAGCAGGAGACGATGTTAAGCGGCAAAGGATGCCGGAAACTGTGAACGGCGACATGCCCCTGGCGGCGAGCCTTTCGGGCGGTTAGGGATTGGAAACAATATGCGGACGCGCAGCATATGCAACCTGAAACAGCAAATTGATCGCGCGCTCGCGAAATTGCCAGCTGTTGAACAGCGGCAGCGTCAGCGCTCGCACAAACCTGTGCCAGCGTTGCGGCGGTCGGGCGAGCAGGCGCTTGGCGATGGCATGTCCGCCGGGCAGCCGGGTGAGCAGGCAGGTTGCCGGCAGCAGGTTAAAGGCGGTGATAGCTGCCGGTGGAAAGTGACTGGAGGGGAACAGAGAATCGTTCTGATACGAGGCGCAACCGTCACTGACATGGGTGGCCAGCGAGTCGTCAAGGATCCCTTCCACCCGCAACGTATCGTACAGTGCGGTCCGGTGGAACGGATAGTACATGAAAGTTGGCAGATTGTCGGGTTGTAACGCCAGTGTTAATGCGATTGAGGCATGGACATCTGCTGCGGTTTCGCCGGGGATCCCGAACATCATTTCCTGGACCAGATGTAAACCGCCAAGCTTAAGTTGTCGAACGGCTGCAGTAATGGTCTCATTGGCGTCATGCCGGTTGAGCCGCTCGCGACGCAGACGCTCGGATCCAGATTGAACTCCAAGACAAACAGAACGGCAGTTGCTGTCGCGGAGAAGGGCGACGCGTTCGGAAGAAACGGAACGGGGGTGCGTATTGCATTGATAGGGCAGGTTGATGGCGGTCCGATAGTGTTTGGAAAATTCCTGCAACCAGGCTGTGTCATAGGCAAAATCATCGTCCTGAAACGTGATGCGACGCACGCGAAAACGGCGGTGATAATCGAGGAGTTGGGCGACCGCAATTGCGGGCGACAGGCGGCGGATGCGGCCGGTGCCGAATGTCCGGGTAAGCATCGGGGTCTGACAAAAACTGCAGTGATAGGGGCAGCCCCGGCTGGTGCAGAATGCGAGCGTGGCACGAAAAACCCCGCTGTTGTGAAACAGGGATTTGTCCGGCAGTGGGAGCAAATCCAGACTGGTGACTGGCGGCGCAGGCGGATTCTCGAACACGCCGGTGCCGGCCCGGAAGCAGAATCCGGGGAGGGTGTGCACATCTTGCTTTGCGGCCAGCCGCCGGAGGAATTCCGGAAAGACCTGCTCGCTTTCCCCGACCGCGACAGCATCAAGCGCAGGGCAACTGGCGAGAACATGAGCGGGAGCAAGTGAGGCGTGGATACCGCCAAGGAGAAAATAGGCAGGAAGTACAGAGCGCAATCTGATGAGCAGGCGACTGAGATAGGGGAAAGAATTGGAAAAACATGAACCGGCGACGAGATCAGGACGGAAAGCGACAGCGGCGGTGAGCATGCGCTGCTGCAATTGTTCTTCCAACCAGCGTCCGGGTGCACCGGAAGGTACGAAGAAGAGATCGTCAATACCGGGGTCAAACAGCAGACCAACCGTATGGCCTTCCTTGCGGGCTAAGGCACTGAGTATGCCAATGCCGAATTGCTCACTGCCACGGCACACAAAGAGGATGCGCATCGATCAATCCCTTATGAAACCGATTAGACTCAATATTGGCACAACAGAATAATATATACCATATTGTCACAGCGACCGCTGCTGTAATGCTGCTGCTGATGGCAACGATTGGCGCAGTTAACAGCAGCATATATGGGACATAAGTGACATGCGAAAATGACTATTGATGGTGTGGGCCGGCCGTGATGAATTTGCCGGCGAGGTAGGTGGCGGTGCGCGGGTCCTGCGGCTGGTTGAGGACCTGCGCGGCGAGGCCGTGCTCGATGACTTCCCCCAGATAGAGGAACACCACATAGTCGGCGAGGCGCTTGGCCTGGGCGCGGGTGTGGGTGACGACAACGATGGTGTAGTGCTCCCTGAGGGCGAGCAAACGGTCCTCGATGCGCTGCGCCAAGGACGGGTCAAGCGCGGAAATAAACTCATCAACAAAAATGACCACGGGCTCGGCGGCGAGGCCGCGGGCGAGGCAGAGGCGCTGCTGCTAGCCGATGAAGAGCTGCGTTGCCGGAGCGCAAAAACGGTCGCGCACCTCGTCCCACAAACCAACGAGCGTGAGATAG
>CAZFBR010000151.1:0-8584 GCA_964517215.1 uncultured bacterium | reverse complement strand
AGCGTGTGAACAGATCGTCACGCTCAATCTGTTGCCGTTCCGCAAACGAAAATATGGTGCGGCACGTCTCCTGTTGCCGGTAACCGGCGAGCGGCGTGCCCACTGGACTCGCCAGCCAGCCGCTCACGTCATGCTGCAACCGCCGCTCGATGGCCTTCTCTGCTTTCCCGTCGAACAGGCCGTCGAGCCGCGCTGCGGCGTATTCTCGCACATCGGCAAGTTCCGCCGCTGCCGCTGCGGACAGATCCCGGCGGGCAAGATCGAACGTGAACGCGATCCACGCGGTCAGTGCGTCGCGCAGCATCATTGCCTTGTGCCGGAAGATAACATTGCCGCCGATTTCACCGCGCAGCAGCCGGGCGTAGTTCTCCGGCTGATCGTAAAATGCCTCGAGTGCCACGCGGTCCGGGAACAGTTCGTTCTGCGTTTCCGCGGTGAAACTGTCGAACACGGCGCGCACCGCAGCCGGCGCCTGCGGCAGCGCCTGCTCCGCCAGCTCGAGGAAATCGACCACATCGCCGCCGCGGTCGCAGTACCAGCGCAGCAGTTCAGCCAGAATGGCGTTGTTGTACAGCAGTTCGGTCAGCAGCGCGAACCGGCGCACGGCAAGGTAGTCGTCAAACGAGAGTGTACCGGTGGCAATTCCCACTTGCTCGGCATCGAAGACCCGCTCCCCGCCGTATTCGCCGAAATCGAACGGGATCAGCCGCCAGGCGGTGCGGTAGCCGAAACGCTCACGGTATGCCGGGTCCGTGTAGGGGGTGCCGTTGTTCATCTGCAGCGTGTAGGAGATCACCCGCGTCGCCCCGAGCGCGATCAGCCGGCGTACGCCGTGCCGATATGAGGTGAGCGTCTCTTCCGGCAGCGGGACGATGACCTCGGCGAGCTGGGCGAGGTTGCGCACTGCCAGCTCGCGCGACAGCCCGGCATACACGCCGTCGTCGAGGTTTTCCCGGCCGATCAGGCGCATCGTTGCCGGATTGAGCGACTGCACCGACATGCTGACGATCAGCCCGCCGGCAAGTTTCCCCGCCACGGCCGCCACGCGCGGGATCTGCTGCTTGCCGGTCGACGCGACCACGCCGAGCGGCCAGCCGTAGCGTTCCTGCAGCCGGCGCATTTCGTCCGCCACTGCCACGTCGCGCTCGTACATCCCGAAATTGGTGTCCGCGATGATCAGGTTGCGCACGCCGCAGGCGGCGGCACGCGGGGCGATATAGCGCAGCTCCTCCAGCACGCGCGCTGTCGGCACGCTGACCACACGGCTGTAATGGCGGTCGGCGTTGTTGCAGTAATTGCAGGTAAAGGGGCAGCCGCGCGTCGTCTCCAGCAGCGGCGTCAACCTGCCGTCGAAAAATTCGTCGAGCAGTCCGCCGGTGTACGGCGATGGGATGTTCTCCAGCGAGGTCAGGCGCGGAACTACGTCGCCGCTGACCATTTCGCCGTCATGAAGAAACGCGCAGCCGGCGAGCGGCGCACCGGTCGGATTATTTCCCGCCAGCAGCCGCTCCACGATTCCCGACAGCGCCGGTTCACCTTCGTAGCGGCAGAAAACATCGGTACCGGGATGAGCCCGCAGGTACGCCTGTTGCAGTACCGGCAGCAGTGGAAAGTTCCAGCCGCCGCGTACCGTGACGATGCCGGGGCGCAGCCGTTTCGCTGTGCTGCAAAACCATTCGCCCAGCGCATCATTCCAGACATAGGCGCTGCAGCCGAACAGATCGCACGTTTCGTCCCCCTGTAGAGCCGTCAGCAGTTTATCCGGATACTTGAACAAGCGCACCCGCACCGCGTCAGCGAAGCGAACCGACACATAGGCAGCAAGCATGCCGAGGTTGAGCGGCATATTCTCTGTGGCCAGTCGCCCCGCCCCCGTGTGCGTCAGGTCGGCAAGCCAGATATTGAGCTGACGTGCCATTAGCGGTTGATCTCCCGCACCAGCACGAACGCTTCGGCCGCTGTCGTATTGCATGCCATACCGCGGTACTGCGCCAGGGCGCGTATTCCTTCGGTCGAACGGGGATGGGGGAACGGATGCATCTCGTACGCGTATTCGCGGAAGGCGGCGATCTTCGTCTCCAGTTGCGCGCTGATATCAGCGTAGACCGTGGGCAGGAACGCATATTCCGGGAACTTCGGGCTCTGTTCGGTTGAGGACAGCACCTCGTAGGCAAGGATGCGCGCCGGGACCCAGTCGGCCATCGTGCGCGTGGCGATCATCACTGCGTTGAACACCGCGCGATGGTCCTGGTTGTTGTCACCGCGGTGATTGACATAAAGCACGTCCGGCTGGAAGGCGATAATGCGTTCCTCGATCGGTTTCACCACGTCGATGACCTTATGGTCGAGCTGCTCATCACGCAACTGCAGGAATTCGTGGTCCTTCACGCCGAGCACGCGCAGTGCGTTTGCCGCGCATTGTTCCTCACGCTTGATCCACTCTTCGCGCACCTCGTTGAAATAGGCGCGGCTGCAGACGTACAGCACCTTGGTTTCATCGCCCGCCGCCGTATGCCGGGCGAGCGCTCCGCCGCACCCGAGCACTTCGTCATCCATGTGTGCCGCCACCACCATCACTTTCATGCTGATCTTCCTTTCGCCAGTATTCCCGCAATGGCCCGGGCCGCTGCCGCGGTGGCCGTCTCGCCACCACCCTGATGCGCCCCGAACAGCGAGCGCAGCGGATCTTTGTCCGGTTTGTCAGGCAGTTTCCCCGCCAGATAGTCGTCAAGCAGCTGCAGGAACCCGGGCCACGTGTCGCCGACATACCCCGCCTGCCGCAATGCAGCCGATGCTTCAGCGCAGTGTTCGAGATGCATAAACGCCGGGTCATTGTACACCAGCATCGTCGCCGGGTAGCATGCCGCCTCGACCAGCGTCGTGCTGGGATAATCGATTACCACCGCATCTGCGTGTGCCAGTTCGTCGCGGAACGGACGACGGCTAACGATAATGCGGTCCGCAAACGCCTGCGCGCGCAGCCAATGCAGCACCGGATTCAGCCGGTACGGATCGTCCGCGCGATCAACGGAAGCAGCAACCTTGAACACCGCTTCCCATTCTTCTGCCCGGGCCAGTCGCGGCAGCACGTCGCAACAGTGCGCAAACAGCGTAAAATCGCTGTGCGTTTCAAAGGGAAAATACTGCCGCCCGGCACGATTGTCCGTGATCACATAAATCACCCGACGTTTCATGCTGCCGGCATCCGGTTGTTGCCGACACTAAGCACACACGCCGTACCACGCCGGTTACCCTCGGCATAACGTGTCGCGCCGTCGCCATACGTCAGCAGGTGCGAATTGACCGCCGTCACCTCGTGCAGCAAATGCGGGTTATAGCTGCACCCGAGGCCGCCATGCTGATAAACGATGAACGGGAGCCCAGCATCGTGCGCCCAGTTCGCAAGCGCATTGATCTCCGCATGCACACACAGCCCGTGGGACGCAAGCACTGCGCGCAGTCGCGTCCGCCGGCGCAGCAGCAGCCAGCGGTGGCGGGCCCGCGCCAGGCGCGGGATTTCCTTTCGGAGCAAGGCGGCAAATGCCGGGGCGAGCAGCTCCGCTTCCGGTCCGCCAAACCCGCAGTGAGCCAGCCATAACCGCTCTGCTGTTTGCACGACGGCCGGCGCCAAGCCGGCGCCGGAGCCATCCGTCGCCGGCCAGCATGCCAGGGCAAGATCCCGGCGCTGCGCATGCAGGTGTCTGTACAGCGGTCCCAGGCAATAGTCGGTATCCGCAAACAGCAGCGTGTCACGGCCGCCAGTGCCACCGGGAAAGCTGAATCGCTGCCATGCTTGTTTCAGTCTGGTCAGGCAATGCCGCTGCGGCGGTTTTCTGGCAGCGGCGGCATTGACCGTGCCTGTGGCAATGAGCTGCAGCGCATACCCCTGCTGCGCGGCATACCATTCGAGCAGCGCGCGATACTGCCGGTAGCCGCACAACGGATCAGGCGGCCAGCCCGGGGTGACCAGCACCACTTCCTGCGGCGCATACGCCGCCACTGCCCCGCGCAGCTGTTGTGCCTTCGCCCGCAGCGAATCGAGCAGCACCTTCATCTCGATGCCCAGCCATGACGCGACCGGTTGACCGGTCAGCGGTGCCGGCAGTAACGGCGCCAGTACGGTGTCGATCGCCTGCATTGCTTCGTGCATCCGTCCGTACGCTGCTTCGCCGTCCGCATCAAGACGCCCGTAAGCGGTATACCGGTCGATCGCCTCAGCCGCGATACCGGCACGCTCGAGGGCATGGAGCGATGCCGGGTTGAGCGCGATGACCGCTGCCGCACCGTTGAACACGTCCGTTGCGGCACTGCCCGCCAGACCGGACTCGACCAGTACCAGTTGCCTCATACCCGCCTCAGAACGGCAAGGAGCAGTCCGCCGTCGGCGACCGGTCCCGTCTCCTCCGCCACCAGTCCCGTCAGTACCGGCTGCAGACTGCCGCACCATTCCCGCTTGATCCCGAGTCGCGTTTCCGGTGCCAAGGCGTTGGCCATGCGGATGAGCTGTGGCGCCAGCGGACGCAGCCCGATGTCCCAGAGGCGCACGGTCAACGGCGCAAGACAACGCCCGGTATGTTCCACACGGAACCCGGCCGCCGCCGCCAGTGCCGTCAGCGCGGCTTCCGTGTAGAACGCGCGATAGCAATCCCAGCGTCCATACGCCAGCGCGCGGCGCCAGGGGATAGCACGGCCGGCATCATTCCCCGTCAGGCTGTGGCGCGGGAAATCCTCCGTCAGCACTGCCAGGGTCAGTGTCCCGCCGGGGGCAATGGCGCGTGCCAGTTCGGCCAGCGCCCGTTCCGGTGAAACCAGCCAGTAGAGGATGTTCGAGAACGCAGAAGGAAATGCCGCCGTCTGCCACGGTTGCCGCGCATTGCCGTCGAGCACGCACAGCTCACGGTAGAGACCGAGCCGGCGCGCCTGCCGCAACGACCGGCGATTGGCATCGGCACCGCACCGCACACCTGCTGCCGCCGGCTTCGCCACAACCGGCTGCGTGCCGGCCTGACGGCTCCCGTACAGGTCGTTCCCCTCGGCATGTGCCGGATCGGCTTCGCAGAACAGGTCATGCGTTTCGTTGAATTCGCCGCCGAGATGCAGGAACTGGAACGCACCGTCCCCGCAGCCGAAATCAAGGGCTGGCGACGGAGCGCGCAAGGCATGCAGCCGGCGCGACAGGATGACATCCCACAGCACACTCTCCGGGCGCAGCCAGGCGTAGGCAAGGAAGCGGGCGACATCGTCGCAGCCAGCGGCGGGCATCAGAACAGGCACCGCTTGCAGATCAGTCCGTCCAGCTCATTGTCCCTGATGCGGCGGCGGAATTCCTGCATGCGCGCATTGTTCCACGCCGCGGCCAGCGTTTCTTCATGCAGGTCGCCGTACACCAGCTGGTTCTCAAAATCGACCGGACAGATGGTCAGCCGCCCCTCCCAGGTGACGATGGCCTTGCTCCAGAGATACTGGCAGGGCGCGTACGCGGTCTCGAACTCGGTAAATTCATGCAGTTGCTTTTCTTTTGCCCCGGCCGGGACCTGGCCGCCGATGTTGTTCATCGGCAGGAAGAGCATCTCGTCGACGTACGGCCCGGCCGATTCCCGCAGGCGCGGTATTTCCGCCTCGTTGTCCCGGCTGACGATGTAGGAGATGGCGAGATGCGGCTTCCTGCCGCCGCGCGCCGCGCGCAGCGCATGCGTCGCGCGCATATGCTCCAGCACGCGGTCAAAATCGTCGCAGCCGTGGATGGCGCGGTAGGTCTCGCGCGTTCCCGCGCTGCAGGAGTACTTCAGCGAGTCGAGCCCGGCGTCCATCAGCGCCGCGGCGCGGTCAGGCGTCAGCAGCGCGCCGTTCGTATCGAGGAAGGTATAGGGGATCCCCTGCTCTTTCGCATAACGGATCAGCTCCGGCAGCTGCGGATGCAGCAGCGATTCGCCGGTGGTATAGAACCCGATCTCGTTGATGGCAAGTTCTTTCGCCTCGCGCACCACCGAGCGCACCAGTTCCGCGTCGATGAACCCTTTCGCCCGCCGCATGTCGCGGTTCGGGCAGTAGACGCAGCGCTGGTTGCAGATGTTCGTCATCTCGATCTTCAGCTGGCGCGGCGGCGTCGCGATCAGCGGATATTCCGCGCGCGGTTTCGCCAGCGAGTTGGCCATCATCCCGCGCTCGAAAATCGAGTCATCGCGCTGCGTTCCGGTCCCGTGCTTCTCCTGCAGATGGCGTACCACCCGGTCGATGTCCTTCATCCGTTCCCCTTCTCCTCCGGCAGCAGCGCGACATTTTCCGCCATCAGCAGCGCGTCCGCAGCGATATCCTGCTGTGCCGCTGCGCCGATGACCCGCCGCAGCTCCTTCGGCGCCAGCCCGCCCGCCGGGCGCTTGACCGCGACCATCGCCGCCGTGATGGTCTCGCCGGCCCGGATGGCGCGCACCGCGACGATGCTGCGCCGGGCGCAGCGCCGCGCCTTTTCCTCCGACGCCGCCGGCGCCTTGGTTGTGCTCCCCAGCGCCGCCTCGGTGCGGCGGATGGCGCGCACCCACCCGGCGAGCAGCTCGTAGTCGACCGAGATCTCGTGGTCGTACCCCGGGCGGTGCCGGTCGAACGAGTAGTGCCGCTCGATAATCCGCGCGCCCAGGGCCACCGCCGCACCGGCGATCCCCGCGCTCTCTGCCGCCAGCGTGTGGTCCGACCAGCCGACCGGGATACCGGGGAACGCCGCCGCCAGCACGGTCATCGCCCGCAGGTTGGCATTGGCGTCGGCCAGCGGGTAGTTCGCCACGCAGTGCAGCAGCGCCAGGTCACGCGCCCCCGCCGCTCGCGCCCAGCCGACCGCCTCGCGCACCTCGTCCAGCGTGGATGCCCCGGTGGAGATGAGCAGCGGCCTGCCGCTGCGCGCCATCGCCTCGATCAGCGGGCGGTGCGTCAGGTTCATCGAGCTGACCTTGTGCAGTTCCGTCCCGACCTCGTCGAGCAGCGCCACCGACCCCTCGTCCTCCGCGGTCGAGAAAAAGACAAGCCCGCGCTCCCGGCAGCGGTCGCGGAAGCGTTCGTACTGCACACGGATCGGGTAGACCGTCTGCGCGAACTCCTCGTACTGCGTGGCGCCCGGGCAGCCGTCGATCTCCCAGAACTTCTCCGCCCAGCGCGTCGTCACCAGTTCCGGCACCACGGTCTGGAACTTGACCGCATCGGCGCCCGCGTCCGCGGCGCGGTCGATCATTTCCAGCGCCCGCGCCTCGTCCCCCTCCCAGTTGCAGCCGATCTCCAGGATGATGAACACCCGCTCCAGGCCGTCAAGTCGCATGTGCTTCATATCGTCCAGCCGTCGCGGCCGAGATAGGTGCAGCCGCGGCAGAGTGCTGTCCGCCGGTGCGTCCCGCGCGCTATCCGCTGGCGCAGGCGCTGCAGCGGTGTCCCGTTCCATATCGCCGCGAGCGTCTGCCGACGCGCGTCGCCGATGCATCCCGCCCCTTCGGCATCCTGGCAGCAGCCGAACGCGCTGCCGTCCCAGCCGATCACCAGGCGCTGCCACGGGTCGGCGCAGCGAGCCTGTCGTCCGCGCTGCGCTGCCGTTCCCGGCAGCGGCAGCGTCCCCGCCCAGTTGTGCCAACGCGCCGGGACCACACGATCGAGCGGCAGGCCGGCGAACAGCCGCCGGAAACGCGCGGCATGCCGGTGTCCCGCCGGATTCATGATGTGCACGATCGTTACCAGCCGCTCCGCCTTCATCTCCCGCTTGAGTTCGAGGAAGCAGCGGACATTTTCCACCACCTCGCTGAACCGCGCCCCCGGTCGCGCCCGCTCGTAGACCTCCGCCGTCGCGCCATCGAGCGAAAAGGCGATGTAGGTCAAGCCGGCATCGATAAGCCGGCGCGACAACTCCCGGTCGAGGCCGACGGCGCTGGTGTGCAGGTAGGGGGTCAGCCCGCGGTGCGCGGCCAGCGCCACGCACTCGACCACCCGCGGATGGAGCAGCGATTCGCCGCGGTAGTAGAGCGCCGTGCGGATGACCGGGTAACGGCTCAGCTCCCGTGTCAGCTTGTCGAACAGCGGCATCGGCATCATCCCCCGCCGGCCGCCGCGTCCGAGCCCGGTCGGGCAGATCGGGCAGCGCAGGGCGCAGTCGTTGGTCAGCTCCAGCCAGACCACGGGCGGGAAATAGGGGAGCGTGCGCGAACCGCGGGCATAATGAAAGCCGAACTGCTGCAGCGTCTCCAGCGCCGCCGCATCGAGCACCTTTTCGCGTCCCGCGCGCGGCGGCAGTGCCGTCTGTTTCATTCCTTCCCCTCTTCCTCGAGCATCAACGGCGCCGTCTCCGCCGGCGGCTCCTGCAGGTAGCGGATGCTTGCCGCCCCGCAGTTGCAGAGCAGGTCGAGCGCCGCCATCTGGGTGAGGAACGCGCCGTGGTGCTGCGGATAGACCGGATGCCGGTAGTCATGGTAGCGCACCGCGATCCCCGCCGCGGTAAACGGCTCCTCACACAGGTAGTCGCGCCCGTCCGGCCCCGAGAGATAGGTCGTCGCACCGAGATGGCGGCAGATGGCGAGCAGCAGCTCGTCCTTGGTTCCGCTCACCGGCAGCTGCG
>CAZFBR010000150.1:0-8600 GCA_964517215.1 uncultured bacterium | reverse complement strand
CGCCACCTTCGCCGCAGCCGAAGCAGTGCCAGAGGCCCGTGTCGGGGTTGACCTGGCGCAAATCGTCGAGCAGTTCGCCCGCGCGGTCCTTGTCCAGGGCCAGGGTGCAGAGATGGGCGACCGCCGTGAGGAACTGCCTCACTTCCGGGGTCAGGCACGCCGCGTCGGCGAAATAGACCGCGAGGAAGCCGAAGGCGCGGCCTTCGACCGCGATGCGCGCGAGGAACAGCTCCGCATACGGATGTTCCAGCAGCAGTTCCTTGTAGCCGGCAGGATCGAGGCCGCGATTGAGCACCAGCTGGTCGCTTTCGAAGAAGACGCGCCCGATCGCACCGGAGCCGACGCCGCGATTGAATTCCCGCCGGGCGGTTTCCGACAAGCCGACCTGGTTGAGGATCTTGAGCATGTCGCTGGCGCGGTCTTTGACCGCGACGTAGGCGACGTCGGCGCCGGTGAGTTTGCTGACCGCACCCAGCAGCGCATGCAGCGAGCTGCGCGCGTTGTCCTGATGGGCGACTTTGTCGATCCCGCAGCAAAGGGCAGTTCGGTAACGGTCAAGCATGGCAACCTCCGGGCCAGTTCGGCAGTTTGATTGTAGGCGGGACGGGCGGGGTTGTCAACTGCGGGTCGGTTCGGCGGGCATGAGGGCGGCAAGCTCCGCCGCCGACCATGCCGGCACTGCGCCCGGTTTGCTGCAGACCAGCGCGCCCAGCGCCACCCCGCAGGTGAGTGCCCGGCGCAGGTCGGTAGCGTCCGGCGAATCGGCATTTCCGGCGGCTGCCAGCGTGGCGAGAAAACCGGCATTGAATGCATCGCCCGCACCCGTGCTGTCAACCGGGGCAATGGCGGGTGCCGGCACCGCCGGCCCGCCGGGCAGCGCTGCCCCGCGTTCTGCCAGCGTCACCACCACCCGGCCCGCCGGCAGCGAGTCATACCGCGACAGCGCGGCATGCTCCCCCTCATTGAGGAAGAGCCAGCGGAAGGCGGGCGCCAGCGCCAGCACCTCGGCGGCGCATTCGCGGCAGGCCAGCCCCCCCGGGCAGTAGGAGCGCAGGCAGTTGGCCGGGAGCCGCGGCAGCAGGTCGCGGACCAGCGCCGGCTTGAGCCCGGCAATATGCGCCATGGCCGCCACCGCAGGCACCGGCGGCGGCGGGAGTTCATTGGCGCCGCGAAAGGTGAAGAGAGCGCGCGCGGCGTCGGGCTTGACGGCGGCATAACAGACGCCGGTGGGAGTGTCGGTGCGTGCAATGTGCGCGGTAGCGAGCTGTTCGGCAGCCAGCAGCTCGAGCAGCCGGTCGCCGAACAGGTCGCGCCCGACCGAGCCGACCAGCGTGACGTTATGTCCGAGCCGGGCAAGATGAATGGCGGTGTTGGCGGCGGTCCCGCCCACCGCGCAGGTCAGTGCCGTGACCCGGTTTTCGTCGCGCACCTCGGCGGCAGCCAGTCGGGCGCTGAGATCGAAGTTGAGGTTGCCGATCACGGCAATGGTCGCGCGCATGCGCGGAGTGTAGCAGAAAGCGCGCCGGCTGTCATCGCCCGCGCCGGTATGCTACACTCATCCCGGCGCAACTGCCCCGGACGGTGATGTGACACACACCCCGGCGGCGCGGCGGGCAGGCGACCGGGAAATGGCTGCCGGCGCGGGGTCACGGCGCTCAGGAGTTGTGGGCATGACGGAGAAGAATCGCGGCAGCAAGGCACCGGTACCGGGGCAGGCGCAGCTGCGGCTGGGCCTCCCCACCCATCCCGGTGAGGATCCGCACGCGCTGATCGAGTTTGCGCGCGCGCAGGCGTTTGCCTTTGTGGAATTGTTCATCGAAGGGCCGGTCTGCTCGCTGGCGCGGCTGAATACCCGCGGGCATCAGCGCCGGCTGGTGCGTGCCCTTGACGGGTTTCCCTGCCTCGGCCATGTGCCACCGTATCTGCCGCTGGGGTCGCCGTTCCCGGACGTGCGGCAGGCGGTGGTGCGGGTCCTGCTCCGGCATGCGCGCTTTTTCCACGACATCGGCTGCCCCGCCATGACCGTGCATGCCGACTGGCCGAGCAGCCTGCTGCCGTATCGCGAGCAGATCAGCTGGCAGCGCGATACGCTGGAGCGCACCGCCGGCGCCTGCCGGCCGTACGGGGTAAGAGTCCAGTATGAACTGATCCCGACGCGACACGATGCGCCGGTCCATTGTGCGGCGGTCGTGCGCGGCCTGACCAATGTCGGGTTCATGCTTGACGTCGGCCACGCCAATCTCAACGGCTTCAAGCCCTGGCAGTATCTGACGCCGCGCGGCACGCTGGCGCGGACCCTCTGCCATCTGCATCTGCATGACAATAGTGGCGACGGCGACAATCACTGGCCCATCGGCGGCCGGCGCGGGACGGTCAACTGGCGGCGCACGCTGCGCGCGCTCAAGGCGTGCGGGTATCAGGGGACCGCCACCCTGGAATTCCATTCGGGAGGAAATGCCGCCTTCCTGCGCGCGCGTTCCTTCCTGCAGCAGCTGTGGGCCGCGGAGTGACATTGACCGGCCGGCGCGGCGCACTGCTGACGCTGCTGGCGCTGACACTCTGGGTGCTGCTGCCGCCCGCGTGGCATCTCTGGCGGGGCGAGGTGCTGGCCGGGTATGACTTGCGCCATGAATATGTGCCGCTGCGCGACTGGCTGGAACAGCATTGGCAGGCGACGGGGAGCGTGCCGGACTGGAACCGCCATATCTTTTCCGGCATGCCGAACATTACCGTCCATCGCGCATCGCTGCTGTACCTCCCTGATTTCTTTTTCTGCTGGACGGGGGCTTGGCGCGGTTATTCCCTGAGCGCCGCCCTGCATCTGCTCTGGGCGGCATTGGGTGCCTATGCGCTGGCACGGACCTGGCGCATGCCGGCATGGGCGGCGGGTTTTGCCGGCGCGGTGTTTGTCGGCTCGTTCCCGCTGCGGCTGATGCTGGTCGAAGGGCATGTGCCGCTCATGCGCTGCACTGCGTACATTCCGTGGGTGCTGGCGATGCTGGAACTGCTGCTGCGCCGCCCGACGCTGCCGCGGTTCATGATTCTTGCTTTGTTGCTGGCCATGCAGAGCGCGGCGTGGATGCCCGATATGCTGCTCTATGCGGGGTATTGCTATGTGCTGTACGGTGGGTGGCGGGCGGCACAGCGGCGGGCGTGGCGCGGTGCCGGGCTGGCCCTGTTCGCGGGCCTGCTGGCGGCAGTGGTGTTGCTGCCGACGGTTGGTCCCATCGTCGTGCAGTTGCCGGACCTGACCCGCGGGAACGGCACGACTCCGGAAAACCGGGCCACGCTGCGCGTGCTGCCGCAGCTGGTCGCACCGGGCCTGCTGGGCACGCCGGCCACCCGTGATTTCGGGGTCGTGCGTCGTGCAGATGGCAAAACTTCAGTGGAAGAGTATCCGTATTGGGAGGAAACGCTGTTCGTCGGGGTGCTCGGATTGGCGCTGGCAGGTGCCGGCGTGGGCGCCCGTTGGCCGCGGCGGCGCATGTTGTTGGGATTGCTGCTGGTGACGCTGCTGCTGGCATGGTCGCCGGCGCTGCTGACGGAGATGCTGCCGGGGATGACGCTGTTTCGCGCGCCGTCGCGACTGCTGGCCGTCGCGGCGCTGTGGCTGGCCCTGGCGGCCGGACGCGGCCTGCAGCAGGCGGCACGGGATCGTGCTGCGAACCTGCGCCCGGGCCTGGTCGGGTTTGCGCTGCTGGCGCTGCTGCTGATCCTGCTGCGCGGGTTGCTGGCGCCGCTGGCGATGCTGTTGTTGGGCCATGAACGCGGCATGCTGGCAATGACGCTTGACGTCCGTCCCGCCATGCTGCGGGCCGGTGTGCTGCTGTTGGGTACGGCGCTGGCGGCCCTGGCAGTCATGCGTTGTAACGTGCGCACACGGGCGCTTGGACTGGCACTGCTTGCCATCATCGAACTGGCATGGCATGGCCAGCCGTATGTGCACTGGACAACACTGCCGGAGCAGCTGCCGCAGGCGTCGGCACTATTCGAGGAACAGGCGCCGTACCGTACGGTGCTGCCGCAGAATGATGCGTTACTGCTGGGAGTGGAGGGAACCAACGGTCGGGAACCGTTTCGCTTGCGCCGGTATTTGCGTCTGCTGGAACGTTTCAATGATGAACCGGAACGTGAGCAGTTTTCAGAATTGCAGTTGAAAACAGTTGCCCCGATCGCACTGGGAATGTTGAATGTGCGCTGGGTGTTGTCGCGTCCGGCGCTCTTTTGGCCGAATCTGCAGGAACGCGGACGATACCCGAGCGTGGAGTCGTGGCATATCTACGAGCATGGTCCTGCGCAACCGCGGGCGGCGCTGCTGGCCGCGAATGGCGACAGCGTGAGTGCGGGCGGAGTGATGTGGGACGAATATGGCGATGACCGCATGGGACTGACGGTTCAGGCGGAGCAGCCGGCGCGCCTGCTGGTGCGCAATGTCTATGCGCGCGGCTGGCTGGCGACGGTGAACGGGCTGCCGGTTGACATCATGCCATGGCAGGACATTTTCTTTACGCTGCCGGTCCCGGCGGGAAGGGCACAGGTGGTGCTGACCTATGTGCTGCCGGGCAAGGTGGTCACTGACCAGTTTGCCCGTGCCTGGCTTTGGCTGCTGGCAGTGGTGACGCTGCTGGCCTGGTGGCGAGCGCGACGGAGGGGAGCGGCATGACCAGGCGCTGGCTGCTGCTACTGGCGATCCTGCTGTGTTCGGCGGGCGGGGCGGCTGCGGCCGGACCGGCGGTGCTGCTGGTGCACGGGTTCAATGCGGGTGTTGACGACTGGCTGCCGCTGCTTGCGGGTGCGCACGAGCGGGGTATGAGCTACGGTGGCAACCTCCGCAACGGACAGGCCGATGACGCCGACGTGTGCCAGCGAAGCGGCAATTTCATCTATACGTACCGCCACAATGCCGGCTATTACAAGGGGAGCTTTGATCCCGATGGCGTATTCACGTCCGCCTGGCGGCGCAGCGGCGCCTATGGTTGCGTGGATATGGAGACGGGCACCCTGGCGGCGGACTTTTACACCGTGGCCTTTACCGATAATCGTGAATTGTCGCTTGACGCGCAGGCGGCGGAACTCGCGCGCGCAGTGGACAGCGTGCGCATCGCCGGCGGGGAGCTGCCGTTGGTGCTGGTCGGTCATTCGATGGGCGGGCTGGCCATTCGCCGCTATCTGGCTGACCATCCCGAGGCGCCGGTGCGCGGGGTGCTGTTTATCACCACCCCGCATTGGGGGAGCATGCTGATGCATTTCGGCCGTCATCTCGACCGGGGCGACAGCGATCAGACGGCGCCCGAATGGCCGCGCCGGGTGGTGCGGCGGGTGCATGAATGGCTGATGCAGGATGTGGCGCCGCTGCGCTGCGTGCAACTGCTGCAGGTGGGGAGCGCCGACATCAATGCCCTGAACCGCTGCCGCCTGCCGCTGCCGTACAGCGAGGTGCGGTCGGCCTTCGTGCCGGATACGGACAGCTGGCTGCGCAGCGTGGCGGTCGATACTGCCAAAAAATTCCACGGTCCGCTGACCAGAATCTACGAGGCGACGCTGGCCGACACGCAGGTGGCGGCGGCGCGTGCGCAGGCGCTGGCGGAGCAGGGGGGCGAGCCGTCGACCGAAGAGGAACGCGCGCGCATGGAAATCGGCGACGGGGTGGTGCCGCTGTGGAGCCAGCGTCTGCCGGATGCCTGCCATGACCGGCCGCCGCTCCGCGCACTGATCATCAACCGGTTTCATACCGAAACCAACGAAGTGCCGGACGACCTCTTGCCGCTCATCGCCGAGCTGCGCGCGCTGCCGGCCTCCGGCCATGAATGAATCGGCGCCGGCGATCATCGGCGAACTGACGCGCCAGGCGCAGGCAGTCATGCGCGGCGATTATGCCGGCACGGAGCGCATGACGGCGCTGACCCGAACCGGCACCACGACGCCGGCCCTGGCTGAACTGGCGGAGAGTATCGCCATGATGGCGGTCAAGGTCGAAGCCCGCGAATTGGCGTGGCAGCAGCAGGTGCAGGAACTGCAGGAGCAGCGGGCAGCACTCGAACGCGAAGGCCGTTTGCGCCAGCAGGCCAGCCTGCTGTTCGTTCAGCTCTGCCTGTTCGTCGGCGGGTATAACGCGCTGCTGGCGGTGCTGAACAGCGCGCGCTATCAGCAGGCATTCGCCCATGCCTACGACCCGGTGATTACCCTCGGGATCTGCGGTGTGTTCATCATGCTGTGCGCCGCGGTGATCCGCCAGAGCGGGGCGCGCCTGTCCGCCTTCGGTGTAACCACGGTGAATGCCGGCCGGGCCATCCGTGAATCACTGCTGGCAACGGCCGCGCTCGCGGCTGTGCTGTTGGCGGCAAAATGGTGGGCGATCGGCCATACGGTGCTGTTTAAAGGCGCGTCACTGCTCAATTGGTCGGTGGTGGATTGGGTCTTTTTCAGCTACCTGTTCGTTGCGCCGGTGCAGGAGTTCATGACCCGGGGTGTGTTCCAGGGGACGATCGCCCGCATCCTGACCGGACCACGCCGCGGCTGGTGGGCGATTATGGTTACCGCCACGATATTCGGGGCACTGCATACCTATTATTCGCTGACCCTCGCAGTGACGGCATTCCTCAGCAGTTTGCTGCTGGGGTGGCTCTATCAGCGTCATGCGAACGTCATTGGCATTTCCCTGGCCCATTTCCTGATCGGGAACCTGATGGTGTTGCTTGAGTTCTGGCCGCTGATCGCCGCATGAGCGCCATGTCGCCGGCAGTCAGCGCCGGGCGGGAGCCGGTACGATGACGGGTGCGGGCAAGGAAGAACGTCATGGCTGAACAGGCGTGGACGGTATGGGCGCAGGACATGTTCGACCGCGAGGCGCCGCGCCAGCAGGCCGCGTGCGGGCGCGGGCTGGCGCAGGGACTGGCGGCGCTGTGGCGCGCGCATCTCGACGAAGGGGTGCAGGACGACGGCCGGCTGACCCTGACCCGGTTTTATCTTGACGTCGGGGGCGGGCAGCTGCAGATCCCCGACCATCGCGACGGGGCGCGGGCCTTGCGCGGCTGGCTGCGGGCCGGTGACGAAATGCTCACCGCGCAGCAGCTCGCGCGACTGTCGCTGGCGAATGACGATCCGGACGACGGACTGCGGGCCATTCTCGACACTGCGGTGCGCGTGCCGGAGCCGCGGGCGCTGCGGCGCGCCCTGCTGCCGGCGGATGAACTGGTGGCGGAGGCACGGCAGCTGCTGAACGCCGCGGCGCAGCGCCAGCAGCGCCTGCAATGGCTGGGCGTGGCGGCCTATGGCGTGCTGGTGGTCGCCGGGGCGGTGGCGGTGGCGACGATCGACGGGGTGCGCACCGGCGCTGCGGCGGTGCTGTACGGCAGCATGGTGGTGCTGATCATGCTCATGGTCGGAACGCTGGTCGAGACCATGCTGCGCCGCCGGCGGCAGCTGGCGGTGCTGGCGGCGCTCGGCCGGCCCGAGCGCATCGTGCGCCTGCGCCACAAAGTCCGGACGATCAAATCCTATCACTACCATGAGCTGAGCATCACGCTCGACGACGGAGAAATCGCGGTGTTCACCATGCCCAAAGGCAACGCCGCGATCGTTATGCGTGAATTGCGCGACCACTGCCCCGCCTTGCGATCGCCGGCATGAACCGGCGGCGCGTAGCGGCGGCGGTGGCAGGTGTGGCGGTTGGCTGCCTGTTGCTTGCGGCTGCATACCTGACTGGCTGGTGGCAGCCGCATGCGTGTCAGGCCACACTCTATCCGGTGCGTGGCATTGATGTCTCCAATCATCAGGGCATTATTGATTGGGATGACGTGGCGGATGACGGGGTGCAGTTTGCCTATATCAAGGCGACCGAGGGGGGTGACTGGCGCGATGCCTATTTTCCCGCCAACTGGGAGCTGAGTGCGGAGGCGGGGGTATGCCGCGGGGCGTATCACTTTTTCACGCTGCGGACACCCGGGGCGGCACAGGCGGCCAATTTTATGGCGGTGGTGCCGCGCGATGATGCGGCGCTGCCGCCGGCGATTGATCTCGAATTCCCGGGCAATGCCGATACGCGGCCGACAGTAGCCGATTTTCAGGAGGAGTTGACGATATTCATCCGGCTGATCAAAGCCCGCTATGATCGTGAGCCGGTGATCTACACCACCACCGAATTCCGCCGGCACTATCTGGTTGACTATCCGCTGCCGCGCCTGTGGCTGCGGGCCATCATCACTGCGCCGCGCCTGCCGGGGCATTATCGCTGGCGATTCTGGCAGTATTCCGACCGCGGCCAGGCCGATGGCATCGATGGATTTGTGGACCGCAACGTGTTCAATGGCAGCGCCGGCGACTTTGCCGATTTCCTCAAACAGAAATATGAAGCGGTGCCGGCATCAGACAGCGCGCCAGTTTCGGGATGATCAAAAGTAGCTGGCTTAAGATGTTGCGCTTGCCCAGGCAGCTGATATGACCGTCATGACACTCCCGCCCAAGTTGCAATGGCTATTGATGGCGCTGCGCGCAACGGAGACGAAGGAGACAATGTAACATGAATAGAAATGCAGCCTTGTCGCTGGCTTTCTTGATGACAATGTTAGTATTTGGGACAGGAGCATGTTCAAATTCTGATA
>CAZFBR010000149.1:0-8652 GCA_964517215.1 uncultured bacterium | reverse complement strand
GGTTTGTTCGAAGGGTATCTGCTGGCGAAACTGTTCCAGGTGCGGTTGCGTCGGGCGCTGGGCGGGATGGTCATTGCCAACCTGTTGTCGGCTTGGGCGGGAATATTCGGGATGAACTGGCTGACGACGCAGTCATTGGACATCAACAACCTGCGCCTGTGCTTTGCCTTCATGCTGGTGGCGTCCTATGCGTTGACACTGATGATCGAGTTTCCGCTGGTTGCGCTGATTTTCCGCGGCGATCCGCAATGGCTGCGCAAGACGGTACGCGGGTCGCTGATCATGCAGACGGCATCGTATGCGCTGCTGTGTGTTGGCTATGGTATCGTCGGAAATTATACGCTGCTGACGCAAACGACGGTGGTGGCACCGTCGGCGATGCGCCTGCCGGACAATGTCATGCTCTGGTATATTGACGCCCGCGACGGTGATGTATACCGGCGTCCGCTTGCGGCGGGTCCGGCAGTAAAAATGTACGCATGCAATTCACATGAACCGTATGACTACCTGACTGACGTTCCGCATGGTAGCGAGACCGGACCAATACCGGCAGAATGCGAGCCGAGTACTGATACAGAATTATACGCATTAGCTGTTGATGCCGTTCACTCCTGGCGCATATTGACGCACAGCTTCGCGCCGGGCCGATGTGTCCCGCAAGTACGGTTCTCTAATGTGCCGGGCTTGGGCAGCGCGTGTAATAGCGCGTGGCATGTTGAACGGAGCTCTTGGGCTGCGCAAGGCATACAAGCATGGAAAACCAGCCGCGATGAGCAGCCCCGCTGCGCATTCGAAACGCCGATCTGTCAATGGACAGCTCGTTGCATCACCCTGTTGCCGGGCGACATAATATTGTGTCAATTCGGTGAAGACCAGATCTGCGCGTACGACCCCGAACGGGATGAGATCGCGCTGCTGGCGCGCGGGCATGGTCCGCTGCCGGTGCTGACGGATACCGCGGCAGCATACTGAATTGGGCAGGCGGAGGCGGCGATGGCGACATGTCAGGAGCATTACGCGAGCGTACTGGCGGACGCATATGCATGGATGATGGGCGGGTTCGATGCGGCGCTGGCACGCAATGCCGCGTTTTTTGCCGGACATGATATCCGGCCGCGCGGCAACGGCCGGGCGGTCGACTTGGGCGCGGGATGCGGCTTTCAGTCGATCCCGCTGGCGCAGCGCGGCTTCACGGTGACGGCAATCGACAGCGACGCGACGCTGCTCGACCAGCTGCGGGCCCGCGCGGGCGGCCTGCCGATCACTGTCGTTCACGATGACCTGCTGCGGGCGGCGGAGCATGTCGCCGATCCGGTCGAACTGGTGGTGTGTATGATCGATACGATCATTTCCCTGCCGTCGCCGGCCGCGGTGCAGGAGGCGTGTGCGGGCGCGGCGCGGTTGCTGGCTTTCGGCGGGCAGTTCATCGTCATCTTCCGCGAACTGACGGCGGAACTGACGGAGCTTGACCGCTTTATCCCCCTGCGCAGCGACGACACCACGATCATGACCTGCTTCCTCGAATACGAACCGGCAACAGTGAAGGTGCATGACCTGGTCTATCGCAACGAAAGCGGAACGTGGCGCCTGCACAAAAGCTGGTATCGCAAGCTGCGCCTGACGCGGGAGTGGCTGACGGCCGCGCTGCGCGACGCCGGCTTTGCCGCGGTGACGACGGCAACTGCGCAGGGCATGCTGGTCGTGACCGCGACGCGGTGAGGGCGGTGCCTGCACTGCCCCCGCCGCCAACCGTTGACAGCGGTCGCCGGCACAAGTAGGATGCGCCCATGGCAGCCATGAGCAACATATGCGTCTTTTGCGGGTCCAGCCCGGGCGGGCGGCCCGAGTATCGCGCGGCCGCGCAGCTGCTGGGCCGGACCCTGGCGCACCAGCACCTGACCCTGGTCTACGGCGGCGCCAAACTCGGCCTGATGGGCGCGGTGGCGCAGGCCTGCCTCGACGCGGGTGGCGCAGTGATCGGGGTCATCCCGCGGCAGCTGATTGAACTGGAGATTGCCCACCCCGCCTTGACCACGCTCCATGTGGTGGCAACAATGCACGAGCGCAAGGCGCTGATGGCGGAACTGGCCGACGGCTTCATCGCCCTGCCCGGCGGACTGGGCACCATCGAGGAAATCAGCGAGGTGCTGACCTGGGCGCAGCTGGGCATGCATGCCAAGCCGTGCGGGCTGCTCAACACCTGCGGCTATTACGACCGCTTCCTGCAGTTTCTTGACGTGAGCGCGGCGGAGCAGTTCATCCAGCCGGCCAATCGCGCGCTGGTGCAGGTTGACGCGGCGCCCGACGGCCTGCTGCGCAAATTCGCGGCGTATCAGGCGCCGCCGTCGGGCAAGATCGCCTGGATCCGGCAAATGGCCACGGTCGACGACAACGACAGGAGAGGAACATGATCAAACACATTGTGGCCTGGCGGCTCAAGGACTCGGCGCACGGACTGGACAAGGCGGCCACTGCGCAGGCGATCAAACAGAAGCTGGAAGGCCTGCGCGGCAGAATCCCGGGCCTGCAGAAGCTGGAGGTCGGCATCGACTTTTCCGCCACCGACGCCAGCAGCGATGTGGTGCTCTGCACTACCTTTCCCGATCGTGCCGCGCTCGACGCCTATCAGGTCCATCCCGAGCATCAGGCGGTGGCGGCGTATATTCGTGCCGCCGCCAGTGAGCGGCGGCTGATCGACTATGAGGTGCCGGACCCGCGGCAATAGCGCATCAACTGGCTGTAACCCCGACAGTTACGAACAAGGAACTGCCGGTCGGCGCGGGATGCTGTTTTTTCGATTGCCTTTTGCAGCAGGATGTGGTATAAGGTTAGTGAGTAGTATGAGTAAACCTCGCGGCATCGGCTGCGGGAATTTTGGACGGTTGACACGATCGATGTCGATTGTCCGTACAATTGAGGAGCCTGGCCCTATGAAGGTCTCGCTTACCGGGAGGCGTCTTGACATCAGTGATGCCTTCCGCACTGAACTGGAACAGAAGCTTGACAAACTCTCCCGCTACAAGATCGAATTTTCCGCAGTTTCCGCCGTCGCCAGCATCGAACGCGAACGTCACTGTCTTGAAGTCACCATGCGTGGCAGCGACGGGTTCACGTATTCGGCCAGCGCGATCACCGGCGACCTGTACAGCAGCATCGATCCGGTGGTGGAAAAGCTGGAAGTCCAGTTGCGGCGCTACAAGGAAAAGCTGACCTCGCATTCCCCGCGGCAGAAACGCGATTACGCCAAGACCGCCTCGCGCAAGGTGCTGGGCAGCCCGGTGGCCGGCGTGGTTCCGCCCCCGGCGGAAGACAACGAGGCCGACGACAAGCCGGACGCGATCATTTTTGAGGAGAAAATCGAGCTGATTCCGATGTCGGTCGACGAGGCCATCGAGCAGTTCGAGGCGCTGGAACGCCCCTTCTGGCTGTTCCTCAACGAGGACTACAAGCTGAATGTGCTGTACCGCCGGCACGACGGCCACTACGGGCTCATCGAGCCGGAACTGTAAGGGGGCGCGACGAACATGGAAATCCTGGACATCTTACATCCGAAGTGTGTCAACCTGAATCTGAAGGCCAAAACGAAGGCGGAGGCCTTCGAGGAAATGGTCAACATGCTGGCCGAGGCCGGCGCGCTGACCAACGCCAAGGCGGCGCTGGCGGCGGTGCGCGAACGCGAGAAACTGATGAGCACCGGTATCGGCGACGGGGTGGCCATCCCGCATGCGAAGTGCAATGCGGCGGAGCACCTGGTGGCGGCGTTCGGCCGCACGTCGGCGGGCATCAACTACCAGTCGCTCGACGACGAACCGGTCTACCTGATCTTCCTGCTGGTGACCCCGGAGAGTGAATCGGGCCCGCATGTGAAGTCCCTGGCGCGCATTTCGCGCCTGCTCAAGCACAAGTTCCTGCGCCAGTCGCTGCTGGAAGCGAAGACCGCGCAGGAGGTTCTTGACATTATCCGCGACGAAGACCGTCGCATCTGACCGCGCGTCCATGGCGGAAATAACCGTCCGCTCGCTGCTCGATGAGCTCGGGCCGCGGCTCGGCATGCGCCTGCTTGCCGGTGCGGCCGGGCTGGAGCGGCGGATCACGGTCTCCGACGTCAGCCGGCCGGGCCTGGCCCTGGTCGGCTATTTCGATTATTTCCAGAACCGCATGATCCAGGTGATCGGGCTGACGGAACTGTCGTTCCTCAACACCCTGACCCCGGAGCAGGTGCGCAACAATTTCGCGGAGATGTTCCGCCGCCAGGTCGCCTGCATGATTTTCACCCGCAACCTTGCGGTCCCGCCCGACGTGCAGCAGCTGGCGGAAGAGACGGGAACGCCGCTGCTGATCACCCCGCAGATGACCACCCCCTGCATCGCCAAGATCTACATCTACCTCGAGCATTACCTCGCCCCGCGCACCTCGCTGCATGGCGTGCTGGTCGACGTCTTCGGCGTGGGCGTGCTGCTCACCGGCAACAGCGGCATCGGCAAGAGCGAGTGCGCGCTGGAACTGATCGAGCGCGGCCACCGCATGGTGGCCGACGACGTGGTGGATATCGTCGCCTTCGGCGAGGGGGAGTTGGTCGGGCGCGGCGCGGAACTGATCAAGTACCACATGGAGGTGCGCGGCCTCGGCATCATCAACGTCCGCTCGCTGTTCGGGCTGGCGGCGGTGCGCGATTCGGTGCGCATCGACATGGTGGTGCGGCTGGAGGACTGGCGCGAGGGGGTCGAGTACGACCGGCTCGGGTTGGACGAGCAGTCGGAGACCATTCTCGGGGTCGCCCTGCCGCGCTTCCTCGTGCCGGTGCGTCCGGGGCGCAATCTGGCGATTATCATCGAGGTCGCCGCGCGCAACCTGCGCGCGCGGCAGATGGGCGTGCATTCGGCGCGGGAATTCAACGAGCAGCTGCTGCAGTGGATCAAGGCGGGCGGCGACGGGCGGACGGCATGAGCGCCGACGGGCTCAAGCTGCTCATCCTCACCGGCATGTCGGGTGCGGGCAAGGGCGTCGCCCTGCGCTGCCTCGAGGATCTCGGCTATTACTGCGTCGACAACATGCTGCCGCCGCTGATCCCGAAGTTTCTCGACCTGGCGCGGCAGAGCGCGACCCCCATCCGCCTCGTGGCCTTCGTCGTCGACATCCGCGAGCGCAACTATTTCCGCGATATTTTCGGCGTCCTGCAGTACCTCGCCGCCGAACAGGTCGAATACCAGATTGTCTATCTCGACTGCCGCGACGACGTGCTCATCCGCCGCTACAGCGAGACGCGGCGCAAGCATCCGCTGGCCGACGGGAAGAAGAACGTCGCGCAGGCGGTGGCGGCGGAGCGCGAACTGCTCGAGGAGATCAAGGGGAAGGCCAACCTCATCCTCGACACCTCCGACTTCCCGCTCCCCGCGCTGCGCGAGGAGATCCGGCGGCGTTTCCGCCCCGACGGCGGCGGCACGGGCGGCCTGCAGATCAATCTGCTGTCGTTCGGTTTCAAGCACGGCCTGCCCGCGGAGCTTGACCTGCTCTTTGACGTGCGCTTCCTGCCCAATCCCTATTACATCAGCCGGTTCAAGGACCTCGACGGTCTCAATCCCGAGGTCCGGGATTATGTGTGCAAATGGCCGGATGCCGCGGCGTTTCTCGAACGCCTCGACACGTTCCTCACGCAGCTGCTCCCGCTCTATCAGCGCGAGGGCAAGGCCTACCTCAATATCGGGGTGGGCTGCACCGGCGGCCGGCATCGCTCGGTGGTGGTGGCGGAGCATCTGGCGGCGACGCTGGCGCAGGCGGTGCCCGGCGTGGAGCTGCAGGTCCAGCATCGCGACCTGCAGCGGCGCTGACGGGGGGGAGAAACGGCACATGGCGATGCACGGCTGGCGCTGGCTCTATCCCGGGATGCGGATCAAGCGCTATCTTGCGTATCTCGGCCTGGGCATGTTCCTCTCCGGGGTGGGGCTTTCCATGCTGCTGCGCAGTTACGGCCTGCTGAGCGGGGCGTACGCCGGGTACATTCCGGTGCTGCTGATCACCGTCGGCGTGCTGCTGGTGTTCTACGGGGTGCTCAAGACGTTTCGCTCCATCCTCCGCCTGGTGATTCCGCAGAATCGCGCGATTGTCGACATCATCTACCGCAAGCGCCAGCTTGAGCGCGGGGCGAATGTGGTCGCCATCGGCGGCGGCACGGGCCTGTCGTCGCTGCTCTCCGGCCTGAAAAATTTCACCAGCAACATCACCGCCATTGTCACCGTGACCGATGACGGCGGTTCCAGCGGCCGGCTGCGGCGCGACCTGAACATTCCGCCGCCGGGCGACATCCGCAACTGCCTGATCGCGCTGGCGGACAGTGAAAGCCGCATGGCGGACCTGCTGCGCTACCGCTTTCCCACGGAAACCGATCTGGCCGGGCATTCGTTCGGCAACCTGTTTCTTGCGGCACTGACGGACATCACCGGCGATTTCCAGCAGGCGATCCAGGAGTTCGCCAATGTGCTGGCCATTCGCGGGCGCGTCCTGCCCGCATCGCTGGATAATGTGGTGCTGTGCGCGGAAATGAGCGACGGCGCTACCGTTGAAGGGGAGACGCATATCACCCGCCATCCCGCCGCGGTCCGGCGGCTGTTCACCAAGCCGGAGCAGCGGGTGGCGTCGCGCGCAACGCTGGATGCCATCCGGCAGGCGGACCTGGTGGTGCTCGGGCCCGGGTCGCTCTTCACCAGCGTCATTCCCAACCTGCTGAACCGCGGCCTGCTCGCTGCGCTGCAGGAGACGAAGGCGGCGGTGGTGTATGTCTGCAATGTCATGACCCAGCCGGGGGAAACGGACAACTATTCCGTCGGGAAGCATCTGAGCGCCATCGCCGACCATACCGGCGATCCCGGCCTGATCGATTACGTTCTGGTGAACAACGCGACCGCGCCCATCGAGCTGGTCGAGCGCTATCGCACCCAGGGCGCGTATCAGGTGGTGATCGACATGGACCAGCTGGCGAAGTTTCCGGCGCGGGTCATTGCCGCGGATCTGCTGTCGCGGGAGAATTACCTGCGGCATGACTCGACGAAGCTGGCGCACAAGATCATGGAGCTGGTGGCGTCGCGGTCATGAGCCGCTGCTAACGGCGCGGCCGCGCGGCCGGCAGAAGGAGGAGTGAGGGGCATGGTGAGAATTGTGGTGCTGGGACACAACCGGCTGGCCGGCGAGCTGTGTTCGACCGCGTCGCTGATCTGCGGCTGCAGCGCAGGGATCAACTCGTTCAACCTGCTGCAGGACGAGGGGCAGGATGCGCTGCTGGCCAAGCTGACGCAGTTTTCCGCCGATCATGCCGCCATCGACGAATACCTGTTTCTGGTCGATATTTTCGGAGGGAGCTGCTTTCAGGTGACGCGCAAGTTCCTGCGCGGCCGGCACGGCCGCATCATGACGGGGGTAAACCTGAACACCATGCTCGAAGCGCAGCTGGGGGCGACGTGCGGGCTGGACTGCGCGGCGCTGGTCGAGAAGCTGCAGGCGGCGGCGCATAAGGGCATCATGGTGGTGGAGGGCTGAACATGAAGGCCTGGGGGAACGACGGGGAATTCATTATCCGCATTGACGAGCGGCTGCTGCATGCGCAGGTGCTGATCGGCTGGGTCAGTGTGCTGCGCCTCACGGGGATGGTCATCGCCTCGGCGGCGGTGGCCCGCGATCCGGACAGCAGCGAACTGTACCGGATGATCGTGCCGGAAGGGCTGGAACTGCACATTGCCGACGAAACGGGCGCGGCGGAGTGGCTGCGCACGTGGCGGGGCGATCGCGACCAGGTCATGGTGCTGACGGCGACCGTCACCGGTGCGGAACACCTCCTGACGGCGCTGGGCGATGATGCCCCGGCGCGGGTGCATATCGGCGGTTTGTACCATCGCGACGGGCGGGAGAAGCTGCGCGACGGGCTGTACGTCAGCCCGGAGGAAAACCAGGCGATCCGCGACCTGCTGGTGGCGGGCACGGAAGTGGTGTTTTTGCCGCTGCCCGGGCAGAAGCCGGTTGATATCCGCGAGCTGCTGCCCGCATGCTGATGGAAACGCTGATCATCCTCGCGGCCTGCGCGCTCGGCGCGCTGCTGCTGCTGGACAATAATGTGCTGTTCCAGGGGATGCTGTCGCGCCCCATCGTGACGGGGGCCGTTTTCGGCGCCCTGCTGTCGGATTCACTGGTGCCGCTGTTCGTGGGGACCATGCTGGAGCTGGTGTGGGCCAATGTCATTCCGCTGGGCGAGCAGCGCCGCCCGTCCGCCACGTTCATGGGCGCGCTCTGCGCGATCGTGCTGTCCCGCTGGCCCGGCGGCTGGCATAACCGTCCGGTCTACGAGGTGCTGGCGGCCTGCTTCCTGGTCATCCTGCTGGCAATACCGGTCAGCTATCTGGCGAAGGAGTGGTCGGGCCGGCTGCGCCGGCGCATGATGCGGCTGAACGGTGCGTTCGCCGCGGCGATCGAGCGGGGGGAATTCGGCCGGCTGTTCTAGCTCAATCTGGCGCCGCTGCCGCAGTATCTGGCGCTGTATTTCGCCACGCTGGGCGTGAGTGCGCTGCTGTTCCACTGGCTGCTGCCGCCGCTGTTTGCCACCTTGTCGCACGCGTCGCTGCATGGCCTGGCGTTCAGCGCGCTGGTTATGCCGCTGCTGGGGCTGGC
>CAZFBR010000148.1:0-8748 GCA_964517215.1 uncultured bacterium | reverse complement strand
TCGTCGTAGGGGAGCGTCAGGTGATAGCGGCGGTCGGTGGCGCTGTGGAAATCAGCCGAGGCGTAATTGGCAAGCCCGATGCCGCCGTCGCGCGCCGGAATGACCACCTTCATCTGCGCCGTGGCGCCTTCCGCCGTCGGCGGGTACGTGGTCACCTTGATGCTCCCCGCGAGGGCCGGCCCATCCTGATCGCGCCACACCTGCACCTGGCAGTCGCGCAGCCCCTCGCTGGTCGGCACCTGCAGGCGCAGCCGGTTTTCCCCTTCCTGCAGGGAAAACTGCAGTGCCGACGCCGTCGCGCTCTGCGACCGTTCGCCCGCGCTCACCCGCCCGCCGGCCACCGGCATGGTCACCGGGAGCTGCGCCAGCCGGGTAAAGAACCGGCCGTCACGCGCCGCATAGGTCTGCGGGTCGCCGGTTACCGCCAGCGCCCGCTGCAGAATGGTGTGATTGCCGGCAGGATCCGCCGCTTCAACCAGCACCACGGTGACCCCGGGCGTCACATCGACAGTCGCCGTGAAACTGCCGTCGGCAGCCATCTGGGCCATCACCCCGTTGACCGTCACCTTGGCCGTCGGCTCGGTACGGCCCGTCACCTCGACCTGACCGGCCGGCAGGATCGCCTCCGTCGGCCGCGTCACCGTCAGGGCCGGCGCCGTGCGATCCTCGCGCCAGGCCAGCGCTGCGCCCGGCAGGCCGCGCAGCCCGCTGGCCGCAGTGGTGCTCATGCGGATGAAATAGTCGCCTTCCGCCAGCTGCCGCAGGTCAAAACTCGCACCATCCTCAACCATGCGATTGACCGCCAGCGTCCGGAAATCGCGGTCGCGCGCCACTTCCAGCTTGAGTTCAACCGCTTCCGCCGGCGACCGGTAGCCGATGTCGTTGTCGGCCGTCACCACCAGCTGCGGAGCCGCCGGGAGCGGGGTCGGCGCACCGGGCGCCTCGCCCGGCCGGATAATCAGCCCGTACCCCGAGGGGACATTGGCCTCACCGTCGCGCGTCAGCGCCGTAATCGGCCCCTGCCAGGCGCTCAGCGCCATGCGTCCGTTGCGCACACTCACCGCCGCCGCGCCGCCCAACAGCATCGCCTTGCCGCCCGGCCCGGTCACCGACCAGCGACCGTGCGCGGGATTCAGCTGCCAGACCGTGCTGCCGGCAAACAGTTCCGCCGCGTAGCGCCCCTCACCGGCCATGGTCACCCGCGCCAGGTCAAGTTTCACCCGCGACGAGCCCTCAATGACCAGCGCGGAGCCGTCGGTAAACGCCAGCCGCACCTGTCCGTCCGGGCCGGTCAGCACTTCCCCGCCCTCGATGATCTGCATGCCCGGGCGCAGCAGCACCGGTTCGGCGCTGCCCGCCTGATGGAAGCATTCGCCCGTCACCGCCGCCACCGTCAGCGGCGCGCTCACCTGCGCGCGTTCCGCCAGCGGCTCCGGCTCGCCGGCATACTGCTGCCGCGCCCGCTCCGCCAGGCCGAACGCCAGCCCGAAATCGCCGTCGCGCAGCGCCGCCAGCGCCTGGTTCAGCAGGTCGTCCGCCGCCGCGTTCGGGCCGTGTTCCGTCCGCGCCGCCTGGGCGCTGCGAATGGCCGCCTCCGCCGCCGCACGGTCCGCCACCGGCACCACCACCCGCTGGCCGGGGAAGATCAGATGCGGATTGGCAATGCGGTTGTATTTGAGCAGCATGGGCCAGCTGCGCGCGCTGCGCAGGTAGCGGGCCGCGATGCCGGACAGGGTATCGCCCCGCCGCACGACATGTTCCGTGAACCCGCCGTGTTCCGCCGCCGCGCGCGGATGCGCGGCCAGCGGCTGCATCCGCGCCGCCTGCACCGGTGTCAGGGCCAGCATTGCCGCCGCGCCCGCCATAAGCAAAGTGCTGAACCGACCGTATCTGCCGCTCATCGTGTTACCTCCGTGAACGAATGGTCATGAAATGGAATTATAGCTTTGCCGCCGCTGCCGGTCAATCCGCCTATGCCGCATCGTCCGTGTCGCCGGAATCATCCGGCAGCGGCGCGCCCAGCGCCGCCAGCCGGTGCCGCGCTTCCAGATACCACAGCTGCGTCTCGCCCGCCTTCGGCGGCGTCATTTTCTGGTAGTAGAGGATCGCCTTGTCCTTCTGGTTCAGCCCGTGTTCATCGTACAGCGACCCGAGCTGATAGGCGACGTACTGGTGCAGATACGCCGCTTCACTGCGCGCCAGCAGCTGCTCGTATTCCCGCGCCGCCTCGTCATACTTGCCCATGTCCTGCAGCAGGCCCGCCAGGGTATAGCGGGCCAGGTCCTCATCGCTGTTGCCGCTATGCTCGCTGAGAAACCGCCGGTATGCCGTCACCGCCGCCTCGCGCTGGCCCAGATCGGCATTGACCTGGCCCATGCTCTTCAGCGCCTCGCCCGCCGCCGCCGTGCCGCTGTAGTCGCGCACCAGTTCCTCGAATTTGGCCAGGGCCGAACTCAGCGCCGCCGTGCGCTGCGCCGCGTCCTCCGCGCGCGCCCCCATACTGGCGTCGGTCTTGCCCGCACTCAGCAGCCGCGCCGCCTTGTTCGCCCGGTGCTCCTGGTACTGCAGCAGCGCCGGGATGCCGATCACGATCAGCGCCGCCGCCGCCGCCACCCCGTACACCGCCTGCCGCCGCGTCGCATACTGCACGTGCAGCCAGTGCCAGGCATGGTCAAAAAAGTCGCGCAGTTCATCCTGCTTGAGTTCTTCCTTCTTAATCTTCAGCTTCGCCATCGTTCTGCTCCTCGCCGTTCAGAAATCATGCCCGACACGGAACACCGTGCCGTAGTCGTAACTGTCGTCGGTCAGCCCGAGCCGGACGCCCAGCCCGAGATAAAAATCCTCTTTCGGCTCCCAGAGCAGGCCCGGAGTCGCATACGCCTCGCTCAGGTCGCCCTTGCTCCCCGCCACTTCCACCGCCAGCTTCAGCTTCGTCATCAGCCGCGGCAGCGGCGTGGTCAGCGCCACGCCCCAGAGGAACACATTGTCCACATTGCCGTTGCCCTGAAACCGGTAGCCGAGATGCGCGTTGCCGGTGTAGTCGCCTAATGTCCGCATCGCCGCGCCGTGGAGCTCAAACGCCGCCTTGTCCGTGCCGGTCCCCCGCCCGCGGTCGCCCGTCGGCAGGACGATGCCGATCCCGCCCGTCAGGGCCGGTCCCTCGAAGCTCTCCTCGCGAAACTTGTACTTCTGGTACAGCCGCACATCGCCGATCCCCGAACTGCCGCCGGAATAGATCAGGTAGGGCAGATCGGCGCCCACCTCGAAATTGTGCATGACCCCGTAGGCCACGCGATAGGTCAGCGCGGTCAGATCGGCGCGGTCCGCGTTGCTGTTCTCATAACGGTCGACGCTCTGCCGCAGGTACCACCCGTTCATCTGCGCAAAATTGGTTTCCTCGATGGTCAGGGCGTCGTTGACCCGCGCCGCCGCCGGCAGCGCCAGCGCCAGCACCAGCACCAGCGTCAGGATCCGCATGCGGGCCTACGCGTCCCGTTCGCTCTGCGCCCAGCGGCGCAGCAGCTGCGCCGCCAGGCGCGCATTGTGCCGCAGCACCGCCGCCGCCTGCGCCGGCGTCAGCCCCGCGCCCCGCAGCGTCTGTTCCGCCAGGGCCGCCGTCAGCAGGTCATCGATGCGGTGCGCATCGGTATCCAGCACCAGCGGCGCCCCCGCCGCGCGCGCCAGTTTCGCCACATGCCCGTTGGTCAGCGAGTGCCCGCCGCGCGTGGTCAGTTCCAGCGCGATGCCGCGCTGCGCCGCGCGCTGCGCCTGGGCCGGCGTGATCAGCCCGGGATGCGCCAGGATATCGATGTCCGCCGCCAGCGCCGCATCATTCGTTCCCGCCGGCACCGGCTCGACCGGCGACTCGCCATGCACCACAATCAGCACCGCGCCGGCCGCGCGGCAGACCGCCGCCATGTCCGCCAGCTGCGCCGGGGGCACATAGGTCAATTCAACGCCGGGGATCACGCGGATGCCGCCGCGGATGCCGTTCCAGGCCGCCGCCGTCTCCCGTGCCGCCGCGATCACTTCCGCAAAATTCGAGGCATCCGCATGGTCGGCCAGCCCGACCACCGCATAGCCGTTCACCGCCGCGCGCGCCACCAGCTCCGCCGGCAGCAGTTCGCCGTCGCTGTGCAGGGTATGCGTGTGAAAATCGGTCAGTCCGTTGGTAACCATGATGCTCCGTTTCCTATTGGTACGCCCGGGCGGATTCGAACCGCCGGCCTGCGGTTTAGGAAACCGCTGCTCTATCCGGCTGAGCTACGGGCGCGCGTTCCGTTGCGCATAAAAAAAGGATTAGGCAGGCGTTTGCAAGGACGCCTGCCTAATCCGACACAGTCCTTTCAGGTGGGCGCCTGAAAAGGGTTGACCAGGTAGGGGTAGTTGGAGGGAACTTTCAACCTGGCCTACACCCTTTATCGGGCATGAACTCCCTGAACTTGAATGTGCCGGATAGCCCGTTGCCGGCCGCTACGCCGGCGCTGATTCGCCGTTCGCCGCCAGCAGCGCACCCGTCCACTCGCGCAAAATGCCGGCAATCGTCGTCGCCTGCTGCGCGCTGGAGATGGTGAACTTGCTGCGCTGCACATACGCGCCGCCGACCTTCTGGTAACGGCGGATCGATATTTTCGGTTCGCGATACCCGCCGGTCTTGCGGTCGAAATCCTGGTAGAGGAACATGACTGTCGACCAGCCGCCACGGCTCAGAATTTCTTTTTTCAGTTCCTTGACCAGACAGACATCACCCTCGCAATACTCGATGGTGATATCCTCCGCCTTGCTTGCTGTCCGCCGGCGTGAGCCGGCCGCATCGTCTGCCGCTTCGTCAACCTCTGCCATGGCTTGCATTCCCCCGACCGCAGGCGCACACGCCCGCCGTCACCCCGCATAATTCCAGCGGCACCCGCGACGCCCCTTGCGGGGCGTCCGGCCGCCGGCACACTGTGCCGCTTACTCTGCCGACCAGGGCCACCGGCTCCAGTCCCACGCGCAACCCGTAACGAACGTCAGCATCGCCACCAGCATCGTGTACCACACATACTTGATCTTCTGCATGCGAAACTCCTTTACCAAGATATTGGACAACTATTCGCGAAATTATACTATATAATTGGCTTTTTGTCAATCATTTTGTACGTTGTTTACCGTTGCTGTCGCGCTGGCGCCCGCAGTAACGTGTCACTGATCACCCAGTTGCCGCCGGCGCCATTCCATCGCGCCACCCGCCACACCACCGCCGAATCAGCGGTAATTTTCTGCATAACTATATGGCTGCCAGCAGCATCCTGCAGGGTGACAGTCGCAGTACAGGGCTGGTCAGCCCGCCATGCCGTAACTGCCAGCCACCACGAACTGCCGGCAAAATCACGACCGGTCCCGCCGCGCACGTCATCCCGTGCGCCATACGAACGCACGGCAAATTTTTCGCAGTTCGGCGCCATTGCCCCGGTCCCCCAGTCATTGGCATCACTGTCGTAGGTGCCGCTATCGGTCCAGAGTTCCAGGTCGAGGTCGGCGGTTCCCGCCCACCGCAGCTCCGCCTGTCCGGCCACCGGCCCGGGTTCCCCGGGTTCCCCGCCGCCGGCGCAACCAACCAGCAGCACCAGCAGCAGCAGCGCCAGCATCTTCATGGGCATTTCCTCTTCTGTCCCGTCGCGCACCGCGTCTGCAGCGGGCAACCGGCGCATCGCGGGCGCGGTTTGCAAAACTGCTTGCCCAGCATCACCAGCAGGGCATGGAATTCATTGTAGCATGGCACGCCCGCCGGCGCATGCGCCACGCAATACGCCTGCACCTGCGCATACTCCCATGCCGCCGGGAACAGACCGCAGCGCGGCAGGATGCGCCGGGTATAGGCATCGACCACAAACACCGGACGATTGAAGGCGTACAGCAGCATGCTGTCGGCCGTTTCCGGACCGATCCCCCAGATCCCCAGCAGTTCCGCGCGCAGGCGCTCCGTCGGCACCCGCGCCGCACGCGCCAGCGAGCCGCCGTGCTCCCCGTCCAGCCAGCGCAGCAGCGCGCGGATCTTCTTCACTTTCTGGTTGAAATAGCCCGACGGACGGATATGCCGCGCCAGCACCGCATCGGGAAGCGCCCGCACCGCCGCCAGCGGCAGCGCCTGCGCCCGCTTGAGGTTGCCGATCGCCTGTTCGACATTGGTCCATGCGGTATTCTGCGTGAGGATCGCGCCCAGCATGATCTCCCAGCGCGTCTCGCCGGGCCACCAGTGCTGCGGGCCAAAGGCGGCCAGCAGCCGGCGGAATATTTCCTGCAAACGGTTTTCGTCAGTCATGAGTCCGGCCCGCATCGCCGCGTCAGTATGCGCCGGTGCTCCCCCGCGGCAGCGCGGCTGCCGCCCGGCGCCGCGCGCCTGGCGCACCCGCGCACGGCCACCGCGCCGTCGGTTGTCCGCAGCAAAACAGCGACGGACATGCCGTCGCTGCTGTCATTGCCCAATGGTACCGGCGGAGGGACTTGAACCCACGACCTAGGGATTATGATTCCCGCGCTCTACCAACTGAGCTACGCCGGTACGTGCGCGGGATTCTGCCTTACTGCCGGGCGTTTGTCAACCGCAACGCGATAAGCTACGCTTGCGCCATGCGCCGACTGCTGATCGACCGCACCCTGCTTCGGGCCATCGCCCGGCACACAACCGACACCCGGCTGGTCGGCATGTCGGCGGAAATCGCCTTTTACCAGCTGTTCGGTTTCTTTCCCTTCCTGATCGTCTGCTGCTTCCTGCTCGGGCTCTTTCCCCAGGCCGATCTGGTCACCATCGCCCGCCGGCTGTTCGCCGAGATTTCGCCGGAGATGGTGACCCGCCTCGTCGACCGCTGGTTCACCCGCGCCTATTCCGCCGCCGATTACACCCTGCTGTCGTTTTCCGGGCTGGGCATCATCTGGGCCGGATCGTCCGGGATCGGTTCGTTCATCGACGCCTTCACCGTCATCAACGGGCGGCAGGGCGACCTCGGCATCATGCGCACCGCGCTCTACCGGGTCTTCTTCACCCTGGCCGGCACCGCTGCGCTCGTGCTGACCCTGGCGCTGTGGGTCATCGCCCCGCCGCTGGCGGCGCAGCTGTTTGCCAGCGCCGGCTGGGCCTGGGGCTGGCAGGCGGCGTGGTTCATCCTGCGCTGGCCGCTGGCGCTGCTGCTGCTGCTGGGCGGGCTGGCGCTCTTCTATCACGCCCTCGGCCGGCGTTCCCGCCCGCTCCCCTGGAGCATGCCGGGCGCCGTCATCGCCTGCGCCCTGTTCGCCCTCGCCTCGCGCCTGTTCGCCCTCTACGTCAGCAACCTGGCCGTGCTCTCCGTCTCCTTCGGCATGATCAGCGTGGTTATCGTCCTCATGCTCTGGCTGCAGCTGCTCGACCTCGCCATTCTCGTCGGCGAGATCTGCAACTGCCAGTTTTACCGCCGGTTCGTCCTCGCCCGCCACGCCGCCGGTCAGCGCCCGAAATAGGCCAGCCGGCAGGCGCGCTTGCCCCGGCGCAGCCAGAAAAGCGTTAGCGCAATCAGCAGCGCCCCGCCCAGGAGCATTCCGGCCATGCCCGCCGCCAGTGTCAGCGGTGAATGCCAGATCAGCGGCACCAGCAGCGCCGAGACCATGGCATTGCCCGACGATTGCAGGAAGGCCTGGCAGGACGACGCCAGTCCGCGGCGGCGGGGAAAGAGATCCAGCCCCATGAGCGCCAGCGTCGGCAGCGCCACGCCCATGGCCAGCACATACCCCGCAATCGGCAGAATGCACCACGGCACCCGCGGCGCCACCAGCAGGTTGAGCAGCACATTGCCCAGCGCAAACGCGAGCATCGCCCGGAAGCCGAGGCGCAGGGTCCGCCGCCGGTTGAGCCGGCCCGCCATGCGCCCGGACAGCGCCGCCCCCGCCATCATGGCAAGCGTATTGGGTCCGTACAGCCAGTAGAATTCCGTTGCGCTCAGCCCGAGGTGCCCGATCAGGAATTTGGGCGCCGCGAGCACATAGATCAGCATGCCGCCAAAGATCATCGTCATGGCCAGGCCGACGGCGGTGAAGGTGCGATTGGCCAGCACCATGGCGTACCCGCGCAGGAGCAGGCCGGGCGTGAACCTCCGGCGGCGGGCGGGCGGCAGCGTCTCGGGCATCGACCACTGGCACCAGCCCGCCACCAGCAGCGCCACCAGCGTCAGGAACACAAACACCGCGCGCCAGCCCATGAGCACTTCCAGCCAGCCGCCGACGATGGGCGCCACCGCCGGCGCCACGGCAAAGGTCATGGTGATCACCGCCATCATCCGCTGCGCCTGCGCGCCCGCGCAGACATCGCGGATAATGGCGCGGCCCACCACCATCCCCGCGCCCGCGCTCATCCCCTGCAGCACCCGGCCCAGCAGCAGCACCAGCAGCGTCGGGGCCAGCGCACAGATCACCGACCCGAGCGCAAACAGCAGGGTGCCCGCCACCACCACCCGCTTGCGGCCGAGCGTGTCGGATATGGCGCCGTGCCACAGGGTCATCAGCGCAAACGGCACCAGGTAGGCGGTCAGGGTCTGCTGCGTGGCGACGGAGCTGACGCCAAAGGTCCGTTCAATGGACGGGAACGACGGCAGGTAGGTGTCGATGGCGAACGGCCCGAGCGAACTGAACGCCGTGATCATCAGCGCCAGCCGGCGCGGCGGCGCACCGGGGGCTGGTCGGGAAGGGATGCCGGACATGCTGGTCGGGTCGCGCGGTCAGCGGGCCTGGGCGGCCAGCCAG
>CAZFBR010000147.1:0-8756 GCA_964517215.1 uncultured bacterium | reverse complement strand
ACATGTTGCCGCAGGCAACGCGCTGAATGATAAACTGATGTGGAATGAGCAAAAGTCACCGGGAGAGAACGGATAAGGGGTCAGATAAGGGGTCATTCTTCTACAATTCTACATGTTGCCGCAGGCAACGCGCTGAATGATAAACTGATGTGGAATGAGCAAAAGCCACCAGTAGAGAACGTGATGGACTGCCGATTGACAAATGTCGGATGAACAGTGATAATTCCCCAATGAAAATGGCAGTTGTGCTGCCCACCTACAATGAAGCGGATAATATCGCCGGGCTGATCGAACGCCTGCTGGCGGTAAAGCCGCCCCTGACGATCCTGGTAATGGATGACCAGTCGCCTGACGGGACTGCGGCCGTTGCGGAACAGTTGAATCGTGACGGGCGGGTGATGGTGGTGCGGCGCGAGCCGCCGCGCGGGCGCGGCTATGCCGGCCGTGACGGTTTCCTCCGGGCGCTGGCGCTGGGCGCGGACTGTGTGCTGGAAATGGACGCCGACGGTTCGCATGATCCGCAGTATATCCCGGCACTGTTGGCGGCGCTGGCAGAGGCCGATGTGGCGGTGGGATCCCGCTATTGTCCGGGCGGCCGCGTCGTCGGCTACGGACTGACGCGCAAGCTGAATTCTGCCACAGCCAATTTCCTCTCGCGGCTGATCCTCGGGGTTGCCCAGCGCGATGCCACCGCCGGTTTTCGTTTGTTCCGCCGCCGTGTGCTCGAAGCCATTGACTTGCCGACGCTGATCTCGCCCGGACCGTCCATCGTCGAGGAAATTCTCTACCGCGTCCAGCAGCATGGCTTTACCGTGCGCGAAATCCCGATTACCTTCGTCAACCGTGTCAAGGGCGACACCAAGATCCGCCTGACGACCATTGTTGTCTGGATTGCCACCCTGCTGCGGGTCCGCTTCGGCCGCACCTGACGACGATCTGACTGACAGCGGCCGCGGTAACTTGCGGCGATCGTTCCGTTGCTGCCGGGTTGTGCCGGTGGCGGGAATGGTGGCGTGCCCCGGCGGGCCGGGGAGGGGAACAGCGCGGCCTGCTGCATACTGCGTATCCGAAACAAAAAGCTGAGCGGGCCGTAAGCCGGATTCTGTCCCCGCTTGCGCGGGTGACGGCCATTTCTCTGGGACGGCGGTTACCCGCCGCCTCAAGCTGCCTACCCGCCCCCGAAGGGGCCTATTTGGCATTGCTCCCGGTGGGGTTTGCCGTGCGCGGCGGGTCTCCCCGCCGGCAGGTGCGCTCTTACCGCACCGTTGCACCCTTACCCCGCCTTGCGGCGTGGCGGTATGGTTTCTGTGGCACTATCCGTCGGCTTGCGCCGCCCGGGCGTTACCCGGCACCTCATGCTCCGGAGTCCGGACTTTCCTCTGTCGCCGCAAGGGCGATAGCGGCCGTCTGACCCGCTCAGCACGCTTATTATACCACACTTTGGCGGTTGCCATTCGATTGACGGCGATGAACGGCGGTGTTACGCTTGCACCATAACGGCCGACGGGAGGCAAACAATGCGCACGACACTGCTGCTGACGACGCTGGTGCTGCTGCTATCATTGCCGGCAGGGGCGAATGATTCGGCGATGAATGACGGGGCGTACGGCCCGGAACCGCTGGGCTGGCGGCCCGGGGCGGAGAGCGTCATCCGCATGGTTGACGAGAAACTGCAGATCGACTTCCATCCCGACCATTCGCTGGTGCGGGTGAAGTTCACCTTTCGCAACACCGGGACGACGCCGGCACGGCAACTGCTTGGATTCCCCGACCAGTCGGCCGCCAACGAGATCAGCATGGCGCTGGAACGCGACGGTATCAACGTGATGGGCCAGATGGAAGAAGTGGTGACGCTGCTTGACGACGAGGAGACCTGGTCGGATCGCCGCACGGGGTATGTGCGCTGGGATGACAGCGGGAGCTGGCAGCCGGTGACCGGCGTCACTGACGACAGCATGCCGATGGTCTGGTGGACGTTCTGGGTTGATTTTCCCGTCAACAAGGACGTCACGGTCGAACGGCGCTATCGGGTTCGGAACGGCGCGCAGGCGGGCGGACCGACCTGGTTCGAGTATACGACCGCGACGGGTGCGGCCTGGCGGGGGACGATCGGTGCCCTCACGGCGGACGTCTATCTGCATGACGGTCTGACGGCTGATGATATCGTCTGGTGGAACGACGGCGGACGGCTGACCCCGGCCCCGCCGGCCGGGAGCGGCTGGTCGCGGGTGACCCCGACGCATCTGCGGCTGCAGTGGCGCGATTTCGAGCCGGGCTCGCAGGAGGACCGGCGCGGATTCCGGGTGATGACCGGCGTGGATTATGGCGCGAAACCGGGCGAATCATTGCGCTACGCGGCCCGGTTTGGCCAGAATTACATGCTGCGCCTGCGCATGGAGGAAGCAGCGGACCTGAATGACCGTGACGCCCAGGGCCGCACCGCCCTGTATGGCGCGGTTGCCAATCGCCAGTATGTTGCCGTCCGTATTCTGCTGGAGGCGGGCGCCGCCGCCGGCCTGGCCGATGCGCAGGGGAAAACGCCGCTCATGGTTGCCGCGCAGACGGGTCAGGGCGATCTGGTTGAGCAGCTGCTGGCATATGGTGCTGCTCCCGGAGTACGTGACGCGCAGGGGCGGACCGCACGTGATTTTGCCGTCTACAACGGCCATGCGGATATCGCTGACCTGCTGCGCCGCACCACCGGCGCGGCCGGCCGTTCCGGACGGTAATCGTGGCAGTGGCGACCGGACGCTGACAGCGAAGGGCGGCGGTTGCGGCTGGCGGTCGCGATAAGATACAATTTCGGTTGTTGACGGAGGACGCCATCATGCTGCATGTCGTGATCATGGCGGGCGGGCGGGGTACGCGCTTCTGGCCCGCGTCGCGCCGCAAACTGCCCAAACCGTTTCTGCAGGTGACGGGAGAGCGGACCCTGCTGCAGCTGACAGTGGATCGGGTCCTGCCGCTGGCGACGGCGGCGCGGGTCTGGCTGGTGATTGCCGCCGGGAATATCGCGCCGGCGCGCGAACAGCTCCCGCAGCTGCCGGCGGAGAATTTCATCGGCGAGCCGCAGGGACGGAATACCGCGCCCTGCCTGGCGGTGGCGGCGGAACTCATCCGTCGCCGCGATCCCGAGGCGGTGCTGGTGGCGTTGCCCGCCGACCATATCATCGAGGAAGAGGAGCAGTTTCGCGCGATGCTGGCGGCCGCGGCGGCATTCGCCGTGCGCGAAAAGCGGCTGGTGACCATCGGCATCAAACCGCGGTTTCCGCATACCGGTTTCGGCTATATCCGCACCGGCGGGCAGCTCGCCGCGGTGCAGCCGTGGCCGGTGCATGCCGTGCGCCAGTTCGTTGAGAAGCCGGACCGGGCGACGGCGGAGGGGTATCTGGCGGCGGGTGACTATGCCTGGAACGGCGGGATGTTCATCGTTAGCGCGGCAACCTGGCTCGACATGGTGGCGCAGCACCTGCCGGCGCTGGCGGCGGAACTGCCGGGCCTGGATGCGGCCGACCTGGCGCCGGCCTACGCGCGCATGCCGGCGGTTTCCATCGATTACGGTGTGCTGGAAAAAGAGACGCGGCTGGCTTGCATTCCCGCCGCGCTGACGTGGAGCGACGTTGGCTCGTGGACGGCATTGTATGAGCGCGCGGGTGCGGACAATGCCGCACTCGGGCCGCTGTGGACGAAGGACGCGCATGGCAACTATTTCCACACGCCGGACAAATTCGTTGCCGCGCTTGGCGTCGAGAACCTGATCGTCGTCGATACCGGCGATGCGCTGCTGGTCTGCACGCGCGACCGGGCTGAGGAAGTGAAGGACATTGTCGCGCATCTTGAACAGCACGGGCCGGCCCATCTGGTATGAAAGCGGTAGTTAGTGCTGCGGGCATACGGGTGAGTCACTGCTGCTGTCGACGGACGCAGCCGGTCGGGTTGGTCCGGGCGTGACACCGGCAGCACTGACGCCGGCCGTGGTGTGCCCGCGGCTGGCGGTGCTGTGCGCCAGTTACGGACGGGTGCGGCGCGGGATTGAAACGGTGGTGCGCGAACTTTGTCTCGAACGGCTGGGACGCGACTGGCCGGTCGACCTGTACGGTCCGCCGGAGGCACCGGAACTGCCGGCACCGCACCGGACGATTCGCGTCTCGTGCGCGCCGCGCGAATCAACAGCAGCGCGGCGCTATGCCGGCCTGCTCGCCGGGACCCGCTGGCCGCTGGCCGGGGCGCATGATTATGAGGCGCTGCATTTTACTGCGCGGCTGGCGGATACTTGCTTCTGGTCGGAGCCGTACCGCGCGGTGTTCAATTATGCCGGGCCTGCAGCGGCACTGCTCTGCCGCGCCAAACGGGCGTGGGACGGCAGTGCATTCATCCATTCGGGGCAGGCGGGGATGGGCCCGGTGGAAGTCGCGCAGGCGGCCGTCGGACCCGACTGGTATGTGCCGCTGAGTCCGCCGGCGCGCGACTGGCTGGCGGGCAAGCGCCTGCTGGCGCCGCTGGCGCCGGTGGTGCCGAATGGTGTTGATCTGGTGCGGTATGCACCCGGGCCGGGTCGTGATCTTGGCCTGCCGCGGCCGGTCGCGCTCTTTGCCGGGGCGCTGGACGAGATGAAACGGCCGCTGCTGGCGATTGCGGCGGCAGCCCGCGCCGGCATGGCTTTGGCGGTTGCCGGCGACGGTCCGCAGCGCGACGAGGTCTGCCAGCGCGGCGGGGAACTGCTGGGCGACCGCTTTCGCTATCTGGGTGCGGTGGCGGAAACGGAAATGCCGGCGCTGTATAATGCGGCGGAGGTGTTTGTATTGCCGTCGTTCGAGGAACCGTTTGGTATTGTACTGCTGGAAGCGATGGCGTGCAACAAGCCGGTGGTGACGCAGGACGATGCGGTGCGCCGCTGGCTGATCGGTGATGCCGGCATGTTGGTTGAATGTACGGATACGGTTGCGTTTGCAGCTGCGCTGCGCGCTGCGGCCGGATGCGACTGGCAAGACCGGCTGCGGCAGCGGGCGCAGCGGTTTGACTGGGATATCGTGGCCGGGGAGTATCGGCGCTGGTTGCGGGCGGCATAGGAGAGGACATGGAAACATTTGCGGTGGCGACGCATGCACGTGACGAGATGATTGACATTACCGCTGAGGTTGCGGCGGCCGTGCGCGATAGCGGGGTGCGTGACGGGCTCTGCACGGTGTTTGTTCCGCATACCACCGCGGGGGTGACCGTCAACGAGAACGCCGACCCCGACGTGGTGCACGATGTGCTCAAGGCGCTCGACGTGGCGGTCCCGTGGCGGCAGCCGTTTTACCGGCATGGCGAGGGCAACAGCGCGGCGCACCTCAAAAGTTCGCTCGTCGGCTGCGCGCAGCAGATCATGGTCGAGAATGGCGCATTAGTCCTGGGCACTTGGCAGGGCATCTACTTCTGCGAGTTTGACGGCCCCCGCCGCCGGCAATGCCAAGTGCAGGTGGTGGGCAAGTGAACAGGCAGCAAAAAAAGGGGACGGAGCATAACATATTAACTTTTGTTAACCGCCATGTGCCGGTGTCTGCTGGTATTCTGGCCTTGCCGGTGACCGATGATGCAATTCGCAGGCAGAGGATGCAGGCAATCGCCAGGCATATCGCTATAATCGGTAAAGGATTTGCCCGTTTCAGGCAGGGCTGTTGGCGTTACGGGATGCGTGTGGCAAAAGTTAATATGTTATGGTCCGTCCCCCTATTTCTGCTGGTGGGGTTGATGGCGATGCCGGCGGGCGCGGCAGAGGCGGGTGCGACCTGGTTCGGGATCTACCGGAATGAGCAGAAAATCGGCTGGCATCACGAAACAGTGGTGACTGCCGGCGATGCCATAACGCAGACGAGCCATACGGCGATCAAGCTGGCAATGGGTCCGATGACCATCCGCACCACAATCGATGGCGAGCTGGTATGTGACACCGCCTACCAGCCGCGCACCTTTGCCTACCGTCTCGCCGGCGATATGCTTGACCTGTCGGTTGCCGGCGAAGTGCGCGGCGACTCGCTGACCGTGCGCATGACCTCGGCGGGAACGACCACGGAAAAGCAGTTTTCGGCCCGCGAGGTCACGCTGCCGCAGCTGGCGGACCTCATGCTGCGCGGCATGGAACTCAAGGTCGGCGACAGTTTCGCGTTCCAGGTGTTCGAGCCGACGGCGCAGGCGAGTGGCGAACTGCGGATCAGCGTCGACCGCGAGGAACTGCTGCCGGTCGGCAGTGCGCGCCAGACAGTGCGCGTGCTAAAACTGTCATTTGCCGGAATCGAAACGGAAACCTGGCTCGACGCAGCAGGTGAACCGCTGCTCATCACCATGCCCATGGGCATGACCTTCCGCCGCGAAGCGCCGGAACTGGCGCAGGCGGACCAGGCGGGCGAACCGCTCGACCTGCTGACCAGCGCGGCCATTACCCCGATCCGGCCAATCAAAAATCCGCGCCGGTTGTTTGCCGCGCGCTACCGTCTGGCGGGCACGCCGCTTGACGGTCTGACGCTGACCGGTGCCGGTCAGGGTTTTGCCGATGCGGTTGTCCGCATTGACCGGCTGCAAGAACTGCCGGCAGCAAGTCCCGCCGGGGAGGTGCAGCCGCCGGACGCGTTCTGCGATTACAACCAGAAAGACGTGGCGGAGCTGGCGCAACGGCTGCCCGCAGGGACGCGCGATGCGCGGTTGTTGCCGCGTGATTATGTGCAGGCCGACTTAGGTTGGATCAAAGAAAACATCACTCCGCGCCTGACCCTCTCATTGCCGCGCGCCTCGCAGGTGCTGGCAATGCGGCAGGGGGACTGCAATGAAATGGCGGTATTGCTGTGCGCGCTGCTGCGCGCGCAGGGCATTCCCGCGCAGGTTGTGGCCGGTGTGGTGTATGTCGACGGAAAATTCTACTATCACGCCTGGGTGGAAGCGGACATCGGCGGGCTGCAGGCAATTGATCCTGCGTTCAATCAGGAATCGGCGGACGCCACCCATATCAAGCTGGTCGCGGGGGATGTGCTGGCGCAGGCGCGCATCATCCCGGTCATCGGGAAACTGCAGATTGAACCGCTGCCGGCGGAGGGGGAATGATGCGCGACCTGACGGCGGTGGTGATTGACGCGAATGCGGCGCGGCGCGCGCAGCTGGCGCTCGCCGTGCGCGACGCCGGGGTGGCGGTGACGACCGCGGCGGCGGCGGTGGCGGGATTCAATGCGGCGGCGCATCAGGCGCCGGACCTGGTGATCACCGCGCTGGCGATGCCCGGCGTCGATGGCCGCGAATTGCTGACAATGCTGACGCGCGCGGGTTATGGCGGCGTGATGATCGCGGTGGACAGTGATCCGGCCGCGCTGACGGCGGCACGCTGCACCGGCGCGATTCAGGTTTGGCCCTGGCCGCTGCCGGCGGAGGAAATAACCGCACGCGTGCAGCGACTGCGCCCGGTGCTGCAGGCCGTCAATCTGCACCTGCGCGGCAGTGAACCGCAGGCGCTGTTCAGCCAGCTGGCGGGCAAGTCGCCGGCGCTGCAGAAGATCGGCAGCCGGCTGAGAGAAATCGCCGACAGCAACGAACCGGTTTTTATCCACGGTGAGCCCGGTTCAGGCAAGCACCTGCTCGCCCGGCTGCTGCATCATGCCGGTGTCCGCCGCAGCCGGTCGCTGGTGGTGATCCCGTGTGCCGGATTGTCGGGGGCGCGGCTGGCTGAAGAGCTGTTCGACGGCGGCCGCGACGGCCAGCTGCAGGTGCCGGCAGCGCCGCTCATGGCTGGCGACGGGACAGTGGTGCTGGATGAGGTGGCGGCGCTCCCCATGGAACTGCAGCAGCGGCTGATTGATTATCTGCCCGACCCGGTGCGCGGCCAGTCGGCGCGCCCGCTCGCGGCGCGCATCCTGGCGCTGACCGCGCGTTCGCTGCTGGCGGAGGTTTCCTACGGGAGCTTCAATCGCGAGCTGTATCACCGGCTGGATATTGTCTCGCTGCATCTGCCGCCGCTGCGCCGGCGGGCGGACGAGATTCCCGAACTGGTGCCGCTGCTGCTGCGCGAAACGGCGGAGGATACCGCGCCGCGGCTGGCGGGCGATGCCCTGGCGCGGTTCGGGCAGTACTACTGGCCGGGCAACTGCCGGCAGCTGCTGGCGGTGCTGGGCTGGCTGGCGGAACGCCACCCGGGCGCGACCCTCGCGCAGGGCGACCTGCCGCTCTTCCTGCAGCCGATGCCGGCGGACGCGAGCACCGCGGACCAGGAAAGGCGCGAGGCGGAGGCACTGCTGCACGACACCGGCGGCGACCGGCGGCGGGCGGCGGCGCTGCTCGGATGCACGCTGGAGGTGCTGGCCCGCCGTCTGGGTGAAAGCACCGGACCCTGACGGCAACACGGGTGGTCTGCGGGACGCCGCCGGCATACTGTGCGTGCTGACGATGCAGCCGGAGCGGATGCCGGGCGCTGCCTGGCACGGCAATGGTTCCGGATGCCGGACGCGTTCCGCTTCCGTCGTCGGCGACGGCAGGAGGATGCCGGCGGCAGCTGATGTGCAGAACGTTCCCCCTGCGGGGGCGGAAGTGTGACGGGATAAAGGACGGTTATGGACTACGAGATCAAGGTGCGGCTGGACAAGCTGGCGGCACATCTGGCGGATATCAACAAGCTCTACGACGGCCCGGCGCTGGCCCGCGAGCTGTCCGAGGTGCAGGTGAAGATGGAAGCACCCGGATTTTGGGACAACCCGCAGGCGGCGGCGCAGGTGGCGCAGCGCAACACGCGGCTGCAG
>CAZFBR010000146.1:0-8822 GCA_964517215.1 uncultured bacterium | reverse complement strand
AACTGTTAGTGTCGTCGCCACCAACGGCACACCGACAGCAAACGCCTCGACCACCTTGAATCGCATGCCGCCGCCGACCAGCAGCGGCGCCACCACCGCCAGCGCGCGCGCATAATACGGCTGCAGCGACGGCACATCAGCGTCCACCGCAATCCCCGCCGCCGCACACCGTTCCACAAACCGGTCCGGCGGACGGCTGCCCACCACGCGCGCCCCCACCGCCAGACCACGCAGTTGCGGCCATACCTCGTCAATGAACCAGATAATCCCGTCGCGGTTGGGCGGCCAATCCAGCGACCCGGTCAGCAGCAGTTCCCGTTGGGGTGTCCGCGGCGTCGCCTGCCAGAACGCAACATCCGCGGCATTCGGCACAACCGCGTACCGGCCCGCCGGGGCCAGCGCCAGTGCCTGTAGTTGGTCGTTCTCGGAAGTAAAAGAAACCCCGGCAACCCGCGGCAGCAACTGCTGCTCCCACGCCCGCACCTGCCGCGCCTGCCTGCGCCACAGGCCGCCGCGCTCGTCGGCATAGCGCTGCCAGAGGCGGCATTCGAGGTTGTGCTCATCCAGCCAGAGCGGCACCCCCGCACATTCCTCCATCATCCCGGTCATCTGCAGGTGGTCAAGATAGATCAGGTCGAACTGCTCCCGCTGCCGCAGCACACGCACCGCCTGCCGCAGCGCGTTGCCGGAATAGCGCGCCACCGTGGCCGGCAGGCCGCGGTGCATCCCCGCAGCAATTGCCATCGGGGCCGGCAGCCGCCGGCCGGCGCGCAGTACCGCGATCCCCGCATCAGCCAGCGCCCGGGCGGCGGCATAGTTGCCGCCCGGGGCCAGCATGGTGATCCGGCAGTCCCGCGCCAGCTGCCGTGCCAGATGATAGCTGCGCAGCTTCTCCCCGCTGTGCAGCGGCCAGGGCAGCGCGGGCGCCAGCCAGAGTATCTTCATCCCCGCGCCGGTCACAATCCGCATTCGCGATAGACGGCCACCAGCGCCTCCGCCGCCGCATCCCAGGTGAATTCGCGCGCCCGCACCGCCCCCCGTGCAGCACGTTCGCGACGCGCCTGCCCGTCAGCCAGCAGTTCACGCAGTGCGTCTGCCCAGACCGCCGGATCAGCGCTCTCGACAAACCGGCAGGCCTCGCCCGCCACCTCGCGCACCGCCGCCGACGGGGCCGCCACCACCGCACACCCGCACAGGTGCGCCTCCAGCGGCGGCAAGCCAAAGCCCTCCTCCGCTGAGGGGTAGAGCAGCAGCGCGGCACGGCGATACAATGCGCCCAGCTGGGCGTCAGTAACCTCGCCAACCTGCCGGCAGTTGTTGCCGGCGGGCGGCAACGCGCCGCGTCCGGCAAACACGAACGGGACCTCCGGCAGGCAGGCGGCAATCCGCACCGCCAGGGCAGCCCGCTTGCGGACTGGTTGAATGCCGACCATGAGCACAAACGGTTCGTCCGGCACACCGGGCGGCAATGCGCCGACCGGCAGTTCGTCGACCCCGGGATAGACCACGCGCAGCTTGATGGTCAGCGACCGGTCATGCGCGGCGATCGCCGCCGCCGCCGCATGGGAATCAGTCACAATCCGCCGCACCCGCTGCAGCGTGCGCGGCAGCACCGTGCGCCAGTACAGCGCATCGCGGGCGGAACCCGTGCTGCCATGCCATTGGGTCGCGTCATGCAGCGTCAGCACCGCCTGCCGGTAGTTGAGTCCGACCACCGGCCCGGCATAGGCGGGAATGTGCAGCACCGTCGCCGCCCGTGCCGCCCGCGGCAGCCACAGCAGCTCCGTCAGCAGCCGCTTGCGATACGGCGAACACCGGGCGGCAATCCCCGCCGGCGGCGCAAACTGGGGACGATGCAGCAGCGTCAGCGGCACGCGCGCCGCCAGCGGCGCGATCAGCCGTTCGGTATAACGGGCATAGCCGCCCGTTTCCTCCCCCAGCGCCGTCGCATCAAAGAACAGCATCAATCACAACACCGCAGCCGTTGCGCTGCCCGCAGCGTCCCGGCGTGTCGGGCTGCACGCACATCCGGTTGTCGGGCATACATTCGCCCGCAAAAAAAAAAATCTCCGTATCAGTAAGCGTTCCGCCAGGCCCGCGTCGCCGACGATCACCGCAATGAACATGAGCATGCGGATCATCGAAATTGACAAGCAGCGCCTGCAGTGTTTCGATCAAGCCAGCCAATTCACGGCGGGAACGAAAGCCAACTTCCAACCAGCATGGCCCGCAAGCACCCGCCACTGCCTGTACCCTGGCGCGGGCAGAATGCCGCGCACCGCCACACAACTCCTGCCGTTTGCGCGTCATGCATTCAATCCTTGGGGGGCAGATACCACAGCGTCAGCGTGTAGTCACGGACCGGAGTTACGGACCGGAAACTGGCCAATTGCAGTCCGCGCGCCTGCAGAATACCGCGCACCCGACCGTCCGGGTCGAGGTAATTGAAATCGTAGTCCTGCAGCACATACACCCCGTTCAGCAGCCGCGCATCGGCGCTGATACCCAGCACCGGCGTGGCCAGATAATGCGGCATGGTGCGCGGCAGCGAGGTCATTGTCGTCCGCGCCACCCCCGTCTGCCGCTGGTGATTGACGATAAATCGCGCCGCTTCGCGGTACCGCGGCCGCTGCCCGTAACTCTGGTAATACCACCACAATTGCGGCACGAGTGCGAGCAGCATCAGTATGCCCAGCCGGCCGCGCCATGCCGACTGGGCCACACCGGCCGCCGCCAAGATAATCACTACCGGCAGTGCAAACAGCGCATACGCCGTGTTGACATCGCCAAAGAAACTCGCCAGCAACAGCGCCGCGACGGGGATCGCCACCCACAAGGCAAGTTTGTGGCTGCGACAGTCAGGCACCTGTTTCCATCCATACCAGGCCAGCACCAGCAGGGCGGGATTAAAATAGTAAACGAATGCTGCCAGAACATGCACCGCGTCGCCGCCCCACGAGCGTCCCGCCCGCAGGCGGTCAACCGTCACCGTGCGCAGCGGTTCCCACAGGAAACAGGCCAGCACCGTGACCACGATAATCGCAACCAGCAGCGGGAACAGCCGGCGCACGCGATGCCATTTCAAAAGCAAGATCGCCGGCAATGCCAGCACGGCTGTGGTGTGGGTCAATGCCGCGAGCAGAAACAGCAGCCAGCCCACCCCCAGCGGGCGGTCTTCGCGCCGGGCGCGATAGACGCAATAGAGAAACAGGGTCAGGAGCAGGACCAGCAGCGCATAGTGCCGCGCATTCTGCGACCAGAAGATATGATACGGATGCAGCGCCAGGACCAGTGCCGCCAGCACCGCCGTGGTCCGCCCGGCGAGATATCCACCCAGCAGATACACCGCCGCCACCGTTGCGGTCCCCCACAGCGCCGGCAGCAGGCGCGCGGTAAAGGCATTGTCGCCGAGCAGGGTGAAGGTGGCGGCGGTCAGCAGGTAGTTGATCGGGTAACGCTGGGCACCGCCATAACTGAACAGCGCGCGCGCCTCCTGCACGGTGGCGACTTCATCGTTCCACAGCGACCAGTGTCCCAGCCCGGCGAAACGCAACGCCAGGGCCAGCGCCAGGATCGCGGGAAGCCATCCCTTGCGCATCATCGTTCCCGCTCCCCGTCAGCGCAGTCCGCGCCGGATTTCCTCGACCACTTCAGCATCGCGCTGCGACGCCTGGCCGCGCGCAATCAGTTCGCCCAGCAGGCCGGTCGAAATCAGCTGCACCCCGACAATGATCAGGAGAATGCCGCCCATCAGCAGCGGCTTGTGGTCGCCGATGGTGCCGTTGCACAGATAACGCAGGGTCAGGCCGAGGTTAATGGCAAAACCGGTGGTCCCCAGTATCAGGCCCGTGCTGCCGAACAGGTGCAGCGGCCGGAAATTATACTGGTAGAGAAACAGCACCGTGGCCAGATCAAACAGCCCGTGCAGCAGTTTGCCCGGCCCGAACTTAGAGCGGCCAAACCGGCGAGGCCGGTTGGCCACCGGCACCTCCGCCACGCGAAAGCCGCGCAGTTGGGCCAGAAGCGGAATGAACCGGAACAATTCGCCGTGCAGCTCCAGGGTTTTCGCCAATTCCGCCCGGTAGACCTTGAACGGGCAGTTCAGATCGCGCAGCCGCAGACCCGTGGTCAGGCGCACGGTCCAGTTGAACAGCCGCGACGTCAGCGGCTTGCCCGCATCATGCGCGCCCGTCTTGGCCCCATTGACCAGGTCGGCGCCGGATTCAAGCGCCGCCAGCAGCGCGGGGAGATCGCGCGGATCATCCTGCAGGTCGCCGTCCATGGTGACAATAACATCACCCGTGGCGGCGGCGAACCCCGCCCGGTACCCTGCGCTTTTACCCCGCCGTGCCCGCAGGCGCACCAGCGTCGCGCCCGCCTGCGTCCGCACCGCCGCCGCAGTGCCGTCGGTGGAACCGTCGTCAACGAAAATAATCTCCGCCGGGACCGCCAGCGCCGCCAGCACCGCCGTCAGTTCCGCCGTCAGTGGCGCGATATTCTCCTCTTCATTGTGCACCGGAATAACCACGGAAATCTTTTTCATCGCGCCGCCGCCTGAAACGCCAGCGCCGCCGCGCCCGTGAGTCCGGCATCCGGACCCGCCGGGGCGATTCGCACCGCCGGCCAGGACGCGCACCAGGCCTGCGCCTGCGCCGCCCGCCGGGCAGCCGGCAGGAATTGCCGGGCCGCGCCCGCGATTCCGCCCCCGATAAAAATCCCCGCCGGATTGAATATCGTAATCAGATTGCCCAGCAGGAATCCCAGTTGTGCAGCCGCCAGCGCAACCGTCCGTTGTGCCGCGCGCTCGCCGCGCCGGGCGCGCGCAAAAACATCCTTGGGAGTGGCCGCACCGCGGCCGCCCTGTTCGCGCCAGGTCCGGACAATTCCCGCCGCGGACAGATACGCCTCAACGCACCCGCGCCCGCCGCAGGTACAGCGCCGGCCGCCCCGCTCAATGGTCAGATGACCGAGTTCCGCTCCGCTGCCCGAGGCGCCGCGCAGCAGGGTATGGTTGACGATAACCCCGCCGCCGACCCCGGTGCCCAGGGTCAGCATGACCAGGTCGCTCATGCCGCGGCCGCCGCCGAATTGCCATTCACCGAGCGTGGCGACATTGACGTCATTGTCGCCGGCGAGCGGCAGTCCGGTCAGGCGCTTGAGCGCCGCCCGGACGGGAAACCCGTTCCAGCCCGGCAGATTGAAACAACCGCCGGCGATGCGGCCGTCGCGCCCCAGCGTGCCCGGCGTCCCCAGCCCGATGCCGACAACCGGGGACGGCGACAGCGCCACCAGGTCATTGACCAGTTCCGCCATGGCCGCGGCAATGGCCACTCCGCCGCCCGGGGTCGGGCAATGCCGGCGCGCCAGAATACGGCCGTTTTCGTCCACCAGGGCAGCGGGGAGATTGGTGCCGCCCAGATCAACACCGACGGCGGCGCGACATCGGATCGGTTGCCGGTTACGCTTGTTCATCGCCGGCCAGCGTAACACTATTCCCCGCCGCTGTCAACGGTTATGCCGATAAAAAACGCCCGCCCCGGTCAATCCGGGACGGGCGCGGGAAGCAGCCGTCAGCCGCGAATCACCCCCAGCACCTCATCGCGCATGCGTTCCATCAGCACCTTGCTTCTGGCCTCCAGATTGAGGCGGACCACCGGTTCCGTGTTCGAACTGCGCACATTGCACCACCAGTCCGCCGCTTCGATGGAAAGCCCGTCGAGCGAAAACTGCTTCAGCGCGGCATACTTCTTTTCCAGCGCGGCGAGCACCCCGGCCGGGTCATTCACCCGCGAATTGATCTCGCCCGAAGCGAAATAGCGCCGCATCGGCGCCAGAATTTCCGCCACCGGACGGCGATCCGTCGACAGCAGCTGCAGCACCTTGAACATGGCCATGAAACCGCTGTCGCAATAGAAATTGTCGCGGAAATAGTAATGGCCGGACAGCTCCCCGGCAAAAACCGCATCCATGTCGCGCAGCTGCTGCTTGATGTACGAGTGCCCGACCCGGCTCATCACCGCCGTGCCGCCCGCCTGCTCCACCTCCTCCTTCACCGCCCAGGAGGAGCGCAAATCGTAGAGAATCGTGGCGCCCCGCTGTTCACGCAGGTAGGCCTGCGCAATCAGAATGGTGATCATATCGCAGGAGATCATCTCGCCGTGATTGTCGATGAATGCCACCCGGTCGGCATCACCGTCAAACGCGATCCCCAGATCCGCCCCCTCCGCTTTTACCCGCGCACACAACTCACGCACATTTTCCGGTTTCAGCGGATTGGCTTCGTGGTGCGGAAAATTGCCGTCCAGTTCGGGATACAGCACCGTCGCCGTGACCGCATGCGGTTTGAGCAGGTCGCCGATGAATTTTCCCGCCATGCCGTTTCCCGCATCGATGACCAGTTTCAGCGGCGCCAGCGGCGCCGTCACCGTTTTCTGCAAATAGGCGATATACTCGGCATAACAGTCGCGTGTTTTGATCGTGCCATTGGGGTCCGCCGCACCGCGCGGATTGGCGTTGTAGATTTCCTCGATTTTATTGAGTCCGGTATCATAGCTGATGGGGATCGCCCGGTCGCGACACAGCTTGAAGCCGTTGTAATGCGGCGGATTGTGCGAGGCCGTGATCATGATCCCCGCCCGGTACCCATGCGTGCCAACCACGTAATAAATGTGCGGCGAATCGACCACGCCAACGTCAATCACATCGCTGCCGCAATGGCGGATGCCGCGGGCCAGCGCCTGAAAGATCTCGTCGCCTGACAGGCGCATATCGCGCCCGACCACAATCTCCGGTTGCTGAAAATACTTCGCCGCCGCAATCCCGAAACGATACGCCACATCGGGGTTCAGCTGGTCGGGCACCGTGCCGCGCACATCATATGCCTTGAATATGGACATTACCCCCTCCTCATTTCAGCCCGCGTTGCCGCCGGCGGCGTCATGGTTGACCGTTGCCAACCGCTTCAGAGTGTTTTGATGGCGCTGACCGGGCAGGCCTCAACCGCTTCGCGCGCGGCATCCTCGTTTTCCGAGGCCACCGGGAGTTCCTGCACCACCGCCTTGTTGTTGCTGACCTCGAACACTTCAGGCGCAATCGAGACGCACAGTCCGCACCCGATACAGGTGTCCGCATTCACTTCCAATTCCATTGCCCCATCTCCTTTGCCACCGCGCAGGCGCGGTTTTCTTGCATTCGGTCATGCTTACAGGGGATAAAACATACCGCATGCGCGGTTGTCAACTGCCTGACCCGGTCCGATCGGCGCGGTTGTTCCCACCCGGCAACCGGTGGCGTTTTCCCTGCGCGCGGCCGCCGATGCCGGACCGGCGCAGGGCATCACCGGTCGTTGCCGGTATCATTTCGGCACGGCAAAAAAAAACGGCCGGTGGGAACCGGCCGGGAACTGCGTGTTTCCGCTTCAGAAGCGATAGGTAAGACCCGCCGAAAACGCTGCGCCTTCATCAACAAACCGGCCCTCAACATACGCACCGATCACACCAGTGAAATCAATTTCCGAACCCACCACCACGCCCCAGTTGTGGGAGGCCTCATACTCCGAGGTGAAACTGGGGCCGAACTGCGCATTATTCTTCGACCGGTACTCAACGTCGATCTTGTCGTCGGAATACTGCAGCCCGAGGTACGGCGTGAACTGCTCATATTCCATGGAAAACAGCAGGTCGGCCTGCCACGAACAGGACTTCACGTCGCCGTCAAAATAATCGGGATTGTCATTGGCCGCGTCACTGAAATCAGCATTCTTGAATTTAACCTGCTGATACTGGCCCGCCAGGGTGATATCGACATTGGCAAAGACCGACGGCACCGTCAGTTTGAGGCCGCCGCCCCACATGAATGACGGACGATCAGCGATGTGCGTGCGATTGGAGGAAAAGTCAATCGCGGTCTGCGTTTCATCCTCCAGCGCATTGAGCTTGTCCGCACCCAGCGTCACCTTCGCTTCAATCATGTCCGTCAGTCCGTAGCTGATGACGCCCAGATGACTCAGCCGGCGCAACGACGCGTTGTCATAGCCCAGATTCGATACCCCGTTGCTATTGCCGGTAAAATCGTAATGCCGGTCCATGTACGCCATGTCATAACCGACTTCCAGCGTGCCGCCGTCAATCGCGGGCCCGCCCACCGTTCCCGCCGCCGCCGGCAGCGCCAGCACCGCCACCATTAATGCTGCCAAGACCATGTTCTTCATGTGTTTCCTCCTCGGCATCAGCCGTTGCCAACGGCCGTATGGTAACTCATCCGCCCGACAGGGTCAACTGCGGGTCAGCGCGGCAGCAGGTTGATGATTTTGCCGGCGGGATCAATCAGCACCCAGCGCTGCTCGATGCGCACCAGGGCGCGCCCGCCGTGAAAATCACCGACTTCACTGTACACCGGGTCAATGACAATCGTCCCCGAACGGTTGATATAGCCCCACCCGGCACCCGGGCGGTCCGTCGGGCGGAAGCGGGCCAATCCCTCGCTGAAATCGCCAGCCTGCCCGAATTGCGCATGGATCACATACTTGCCGTCCTTGCCGATATACCCCCATTGCTGGTCGCGCTCCACCCGGGCCAGGCCCTCGTGAAAATCACGACCCTGCGCAAACCGTTCCGCAAAGGCGGGCTTGCCGTCCGTCCCGAAGTACTGGTAACTGCTGCCGTCATACACCCGGGCCAGCCCGTCGCTGAAGGGCTGCACTTCCTCGAACTGCGGATTGATGACAAACCGGCCGGCTGTATTGATGTACCCGTATTTGCCGCCGCCCCAGAAGCCGTCCCCCACCATCACCGCCGCCATCCCATCGCGGAACAGCCCGGCCT
>CAZFBR010000145.1:0-8854 GCA_964517215.1 uncultured bacterium | reverse complement strand
TGATGCAGTTCGCACTGCCCTACGGCCGCACCGCCCGCACCCTGACCATTCCCGAGCGGCAGGTGGCCGGCGTTATCGCCCCGCATACCCCGAGCACCGCCGCCGCGGACCTTGCCGCGGCCCTGGCGCAACCGCACGCCCTGCCGCCACTGGCCGAACTCTGCCGCGCCAAACGCGTCACCCTGTTCATCGGCGACAAGACCCGCAGCACCCCGCGTGCGGCTGCCGGACGCGCCCTGCTTGAACAACTGCGCCCGGCGACGGCGGTGCAGATCTTCATCACCACCGGCTCGCATGCCGCAACCGCGCCGGAAGACCGGGCGGTCATCGACCAGTTGGTAGCGTATGCCGCCACGCTCGGTATCACCGCCAGCGGTCATATTCACGATTGCCGGCACGATCCGCTGCTGGCGTGCGGCACCACCCCGCGCGGCACAGCGGTCGAACTCAATGCCCGCGCACTGGCGGCGGACGTGCTGGTCGTCCACAGCGACGTCAAGCCGCATTATTTTGCCGGCTATTCGAACGCCACCAAGCATTTGCTCCCTGGCATCAGCGGTTATCCCGGCATCGAACAGAACCATGCGCTGGCCCTTGATCCGGCAGCGCAGTTCGGCCACCATCCCTGGCATCCCCAACCATCACGCCGGCAGAACCCGCTGGCGGAAGATCTGCTGGACGCCTATCAACTGGCCGTCGGCAACCGTCCGGTTTTTGTTCTCGCCACCATCAGTGATCACGACTGCGTGCGCTGGGCTGCGGCCGGCGCCGCCGCCACGGTCATGGCCGAGGCCTTTGCCGAACTTGACCGCAGTTCCCTGCAGCAGGTTGTTCCCTGCCGCCATGCCGTCATCAGTTGCGGCGGGTATCCCCTCGACGAAACCCTATACACCGCGCATGCCGGCCTGGAGATGGTCCGCGCCGCCATTGCACCCGGCGGCGAAGTGCTGCTGCTGGCGGAATGCGCGGACGGCGTTGCCCCGAATGAATCGGCGATACGGCATTTTTATGAGCCATTGTGCCGGCCGCTCGCCGAACTGACCGCCGGCAATCCCGCCACTTACCGGCTCGGCGCCCATAAAACCGTGCGGCTGGCCCAGTTTCTATCCCGACACACCCTGTTCCTCACTTCGGCCCTGCCGCCGGAAACTGTTCGCGCCATCCATTGCCATCCCGCTCCCGAACCGCAGGCAATTGTCGACCGCTGGCTGCAGCAGCAGGCGTCAATCCTGGTGATCAATCACGCCAACAAGCTCGCGCTCCTTCCCGCCAGTCCCCCGTCCGGACAGCACTGACCATCTCACACGGAATTATCCCAGCCCGCAATCAGTTCCGAACATTTATTCATCCGCAACAATCGCCGGCAATGGACCATGGCAATCTGCGGGGCGTGCAGCATCAGCGCCATATTCATCTGTCCCACGCCAGAACAGCGCGAACCGTCGACGGTGCGCCACCATTCACTTGTGTCTTGACACCCTCCCGACGGTGTGATACCATAACTGCCGGATTTAGCGTCGGTTGAGGAGGGAATTGTGGCCAAGAAAAAGAAAGTCATCACGACCGCAGAACCCGTCGCCGCCACGGCAACGGCTCCGGTAGCACCGCCGCCGTCAGCGATGCCGACCGAAGCGGAGATGACCTTGTCGTGGCGCTGGCATATCACCACCTTAGCGATTGTCAGCCTGGTTATTGTCGCGATCTTCTTTTCGTACAAATGGGGCATCCGTCGCTGGGCGGGCAACCGGCTGGCTGTTGCCAGCGCTTTCCTTGACTACTCCGCGCAGCTCAAAAGCGATTATCTCAATCAGCCGGACGGCTATACCCCGACCGCAACGTTCGTCGAGCAGGAAATGGCGGCTACGGTCAGTTTCCAGAGTGTGCTGGTCTCGCTGCAGGAAGCCGCCTCGTTGAACGGCACAACCACCATCAGCCAGGCCGATCTCGACCTGATCCGCACCCGGCGCACCAATCTGACCCGGCTGGCGGACGAAATCCTCGCCACCCCGCCGCCGCAAATGCCGCCGGTCCTGGCGAAAAACATGCTGGCGACACGCGACAAAATTCACGACCTGACCGCCCAGCTGGAAACGCTGGAGGGCAATTCTTTCAGCACCGTCAAGGATCTCACCAGCGCCCTGTGGAAGTGCCACATGACCTGCAATGATCTGGTCCTGCAGCGCTTTCCGCAGCTGCGCGGCATGTTTGACTATATGGCGGCGCTGGAGATGGCAATTTTCGAGTCGCGCCGGGCCATCGGGGCTGACAACTCCTACGTTGACGCCTTCGATGTGCTGGCCCGCTCGCTGGAAGAGCAGGGTCTGCTGGAAGATGCCGCCGATCAATATGTGGCGGTGGTTGAACTCGCGCCGCAATCTGCGCGGGCCGGGGAAATAGTCGCCGCCTACGAAAAGCAGACCAGCGACGTTCCTGCCGACCTGAACGCGCATTACACCCTCGGCCGGCTCTACCGCGCGCGCGGTCAGCGCGACCAGGCGCTGGCCTCACTCAAAAAGGTCATCGATCTTGACGGCGGCAAGCCCGATGAGCCGCAAACGTACACCGGCTATCTGGCGCGCAAGGTCTGCCGTGAAGTGGTCGAAGGCACGCGCGATGAGTTCGCGCCCGGCCGCGAAGGGTAAGCGGCCGGCGGCGGCCGCGCGAGCACCCCGTCCTTCCTCACGCAGGGGCCAGCACCATCCTGCGCCATTCGCCACGCTGGATTATGCCCGATTGCAGCGGCGCGGCCTGCCCGAAACCGTTTTCTGTGCCGGAAAAACCACCCCGCAAGCCCTGGCGATTATCAGCCGGTTATTGACCCGCCAGCGTCGGGCATTTGCCACCCGGGTAAGCCCCGAGCTGGCTGACGCGCTGCGCGCACGTTACCCGCGCCGGTTGCATTACAATGAAGCCGCGCGTACCGTGCGGCTGGGCGCATTTTCACCGGCACGCACCGGCCATGTCGGCATCATTTCCGCCGGGACCGCCGATATTCCCGTCACCGAAGAGGCCGCGGAAACGTGCCGCGCGCTCGGGGCACGGGTCTCATGCTTTTACGATATCGGTGTGGCCGGCCTGCATCGAGCCCTGGCGGTCATGCCCCGCCTGCGCCGCTGCCGCGTGGTCATTGTTGTCGCCGGCATGGACGGCGCCCTGCCAGCGGTGGTCGCCGGCATGCTCGCCTGCCCGGTTATCGGCCTGCCGACCAGCGTCGGGTACGGCACCGCCTTCCACGGCCTGGCGGCGCTCCTCAATATGCTGAATTCATGCGCCGAGGGGATCGGCGTGGTCAATATCGACAACGGATACGGCGCCGGTTGCCTGGCGGCGCTCATCAACCGCCGGTCATGACAAAATTCGCCGTTCTCGACGCTTCGCTCGGCCTCTCCGGCGACATGTTTCTCGCCGCCCTGCTCGCTGCCGGAGCACCGCGTAAGCCGCTCGACAGCATCTGCCGCGACTGGCTCGATACTTGTCTGCTTGCCGGACCGCATCCTGACGACCCGGACCGCGCCTGGACTGCCCGGCTCAGCCACGACCGGCACCATCAGGCCGGGCACGCGCTGACACCGCCGCAGCTGCATGAGCGGCTGGCCGCCGCGCCCGTTCCTGAATCCGTCCGCACACTGGCATTCATTATGCTGGAAAAGCTCACCGCCGCCGAAGCACAGGCGCACGGCGTTCCCTGCGAACAGGTCCACTTTCACGAATTAGGCAACCTCGACACCCTGCTCGATCTCGTCGGGGTGCCGCTCCTGCTGCAGGCCGCCGGCCTTGAACGGGTGTATTGCACGCCGCTGGAATTGGGCTGCGGCACCGTGGCTACCAGTCACGGCACATTGACCGTGCCCGCACCCGCCACACGTGCCCTGCTCACCGGGAGCACCGTCGTCGTAACCGCCGGACATGTTCCCGGCGAACGCACCACCCCGACCGGGGCGGTACTGGCAGCCACCCTCGGCGATTTTTCTCCCGCGCCGGCAGGTCACCTGCTCGCATCCGGCTGCGGACGCGGTGAGCGACCGTACCAACCGGTCAGCCGCGTCACCGTGCAATTCTTCTCCGCTGCCGACCGTGCCGGCGGCCTGCTGCAACTCGCCACCAACCTCGACGACTGCGATCCGCGGGTGCTGGCCCGCGCTGCCGACCTGCTGCTTGCCGCCGGCGCCCGAGATGTATGGACGTCACCGGTCATCATGAAGAAGGGCCGGGCCGGCCAGACCCTGCAAGTGCTGGGCGACGCCACCCTCCGCACCGCACTGGAGACGATCATCTGCCGCGAACTCCCGACCTTCGGCGTACGCGCCTGGCCCGTGGACCGGCACACCATCACCACTGCCATGGTCACGGTGACCACCCCCTGGGGCAGGGTGCGCGTACGTACGGGCAACGGCCATGCCACCCCCGAATACGAGGACTGCCGTGCCCTGGCTGATGCTGCGCACGTCCCGCTGCACGCGATTATCGACGCTGCGCGGGCAGCTGCCGGATCGTCCTGCTGATGCAACCGGTACGGGGCGGGTTTTGGCTGATCGACGGACATGCCCTGCTCTATCGCTCATTCCACGCGATCCAGGACCTGACCACCTCGGCGGGCGTGCCCACCAACGCCATTTTCGGTTTCATCCGCACCCTGCAGAAGCTGCGTGACGATTATCAGCCGGACCATTGGGTGGTGGCCATGGACAGCCACGGCCCGACCTTCCGCCATGAGGAGTCCGCTGCGTACAAGGCGACGCGCAAACCGATGCCCGAAACCCTGCGCCCGCAGCTCAGTGCCGCACGCGATTTTCTCGCCGCGGCGAACATTCCCCTGCTCGCCCAGCCCGGGCTCGAGGCGGACGATATTATCGCCACACTGGCAGCCCGCTTCCGCGGGCAGTCGCCCATGGTCATTGTCAGCAATGACAAGGACATTCATCAGCTCATCGGCGATGACGGCGTCAGCGTGCTGGCGTTCAAACAGGGCCTGACGGAGGTCGAATGGCGCGACCGCGCTGCCGTCATCGCCAAATTCGGCGTCCCGCCGGAACAGGTGCGCGACCTGCTGGCGCTCACCGGCGACGGCAGCGACAATATCCAGGGCGTGGCCGGGATCGGCCCGAAAACCGCCGCCGCCCTGCTGACGCGATTCGGCACCATCGACCAGCTTTATGCCCGGCTCGACGAGGCCGGAACCCCGGCGCGGGTGCAGACCCTGCGTGCGGCAAAAGCGATCGTCGCACAGGCAATTCGCCTCGTCACGCTGCGCACTGATGCCGCCGTGCCGGCGGCACTGGCTGATTACCGCCGGCAACTGCCCGACACCGACCGGCTGGGCCGGTTCTTCTCCGATTACGAACTGCTGTCGCTGCAGCCCAAATGGCTGGGCAAGCACACGCTGCCGGCAGCAATACCGGCCGCGCCCCCGGCAGCGGACGCACCGCCGGCCGGCGACAATCAACCCGATCTCTTCTCCTTTGCCGTCACTGAACCGGCCCCGGAGGTACTGCCGGAACTGCCATTGACCGACCTCCCTGCAACGCTCTATCTGCATCGCGACAGCGACATCTGGCATATCAGCGACGGCGAACGGTTTGCCGTGCTCCCCGACGGCCCCCGAACCCATGCCTGGCAGTGCTGGTGGCAGGATCGGCGGCATACCCTCATCGGCGACCAGCTCAAGGATGTCTGGAAACTCTGCCATCAGCACGGCGATGACCCGCAGCTGCATGACATCCGCCTGGCCGCCTACGTCAGTAATCCCGATTGCGGCATGCTGCCGCTACCGGCACTGGCAACCCGCGTTCTGGGTGAGCCGATGCCGCCGCCACCCACACCGGCCGCCGCATTGCGCCTGATCATCCGGGTCGCCGCCACTCTCGCCGCCGCCGACCTGCCGCGCGAACTCCTGGCCCTGGAAACTGATTTGATCCCCGTGCTTGGCGCCATGGAAATGCACGGCGTACAGGTTGACCGCTCCTGCCTCGAGCTGCTGCGCGAGCGTTATCGCGCCGCCCTTGACGCCATTGTCGCGGACATTACCGCGCTCACCGGCGAGACCATCAACCTGAATTCGCCCAAGCAGCTTGCCGACCTGCTGTTCGTCCGGCTCGGGCTCAAAACCGGCAAGAAAACCGGCAGCAAGGCGGCATTCAGCACCGACAGCAGTGTTTTGGAAAAACTGCACGACGAGCATCCGGTGGTCCCGCTCATTCTGCGGTATCGCCACAACGCCAAGCTCCTTTCCACGTACGTCGAGGCACTGCTGGCGGCTGCGGACGCACAGGGACATATTGCCACCACCTTCAACCAGACCGTGACCAGCACCGGCCGGTTGTCCAGCTCCGAACCAAACCTGCAGAACATTCCCATCCGCAGCGAGGCCGATCTGGATCTGCGCGCCGCCTTCGTCCCCGACGGCCCGGACCGGGTGCTGCTCTGCGCTGACTACTCGCAGATCGAACTGCGGGTGCTGGCGCATATCGCGCAGGAAACGGCACTGCTCGCCGCCTTCGCCGCGGGCGAGGATGTGCACACCGCCACCGCCGCCGCGGTATTCGGCATACCCGCCGCCAGCGTCAGCCGCGAGCAGCGCCGGCAGGCCAAGGTGGTCAATTTCGGCCTGCTCTACGGCATGACCGAGTTTCGCCTGGCCCGCGACTTGCATCTGCCGCGCGCCGAGGCCAAGGCCTTCATCGACAATTACTTCGGGCGCTATCCGCGCATTCGCGCCTATCTCGACGACACCATCGCCCGCGCGGAAGCGACCGGCTTTGTGCAGACCCTCACCGGCCGGCGGCGCTATTTCCCCGAGCTGAAAACCGGGAGTTTCCTCGTCAAACAGGCGGCGCAGCGCGCGGCCGTCAACATGCCCATCCAGGGGACCGCCGCGGATATCATCAAGCTGGCAATGCGGGCAGTCATGCCGCTGCTGCCCGGCTACGACGCCGCACTCATCCTGCAGATCCACGACGAGCTCGTGTTCACCGTTCCCGCCACCCGCGCAGCGGCATTCGCCGCTGCGCTCAGGCCCGTGGTCGAGCAGGTCATGGCGCTCGCCGTGCCGCTGGTGGTCGACATTCGTCACGGCCGCAACCTGCGCGAACTGGCGCACTGAGATGGTCCGCCGCGTCATCGGCATCATCGGCGCCATCGGCAGCGGCAAAACCACCGCCGCGCGGCTGCTGGCAGAGCAGCTGCAAGCCCCCCTGATCATTGCGGACGACGTCGCCCGCGAACTGGCACAGCCGGACGGACCGCTGGCCGACGCGCTGCTGCGCGTCTTCCCCGGATTGGAGCGCACCGCCATCGCGCACCGCATTTTCACCGACCCGCAGGCCATGCAGGCGCTGGCCGCGGCCACCGATCCGCCGATGATTGCCGAACTGCAGCGCCGGCTGCAGCAGTGTGCCGCTCCGCTGGTGCTGGTCGAAGGGGTCAATCTCCCGACGCTGCTGCCGCACCTCGTGGATATCTGGGTGGAAGTAATCACCGCTGAGGAGACCGCACTGGCACGCGCCGCTGCCGCGCATCGCTGGCCGCCGGCAACCATCCGCGCCTGCTGGCGCTGGCAGCAGGCGCAGCCCAAACCTGAGCCGCGCCATACCATTGCCAATGATGGCGACCCTGCCGCCCTGCGCGTTGCGATCGCCGCGTTCATTGCTGCGACGCTGTCGTAGGCCGGTTCACACCATGCGGTCCGGCCGCCAGACCGGAAAACCGCAGCCGCGACCATTCCGCAAGGCGCCAACCGCCCCCGACTGCACGGTACTGTCCCGTTTGTTTGCTATGCGCCGGTGAGCGACAGGAAACCATGCCCCGAACATAACCGACACTGTTGCCGGCTTGCAGGAACTGGTGGGCGGTACAGGATTTGAACCTGTGACCCCATGCGTGTAAGGCATGTGCTCTAACCAGCTGAGCTAACCGCCCTTCCCAACCGCCGCCCGCAGGAGATGCCGACGGCGTTATGCTTCAGTGAACGAAACCCGTTGCGCTCGGGCGGCGCGCCGCCGGATTCACCGCCGGTGCCGTCCGTGACGGCATCGGTGACAGTGACTGCGGCAGCGGATTGCCTTCCAGATCGAATTGCGGCGCGGCCGCCGGTGCACCCGCCGGCGACAGCTGCCGCTGAATCTCCAGCATCCGTTCCTGCGCCAGCGTATTTCCCGGATTGATTACCAGGGCATTATGCGCGCATTGATAGGCCTTTTCCCAGTCGCCCAATTTCATCTGACCGATCGCCAGCAGGGTCCAGAACTGGCTGTTGTTCTGGTTTTCGTTGACAAACCGGCCCACCTCATTGAGCGCCATGGCATAATTGTTCTTCGCGATCATGTCACGCAACTCGGTATCGGTGGTATTGCTGATCAGCGAGGTCAGGCATTCGGCATACAATCCCAGGTTGTTCGCCGAGCGGGCATTCTCCGCCCGGCGCAGGAGCACCTCGCTTTCATACGGATGCCAGTTCAGGGCGCGATGGTAGAAATAGCGCTGCAATTTGAGATTGCCATCCATCCCCAATGCCGTGCCGGTCATAGAGAAGGTCCGCGCATAGCGCACTTTTCCCACGTGTTTGGCGTCAGCCTGATACCCCACATAATCCAGCAGCACCCGGCCCGGCCGCAGGCGCACCATGCACTGGTAATACGATTTCATCCAATCGAACATGGCAGAATCAATCATGCGCGGAAAATGATTGGCAGCACGGCGGAAATCATGCGACGGTGACGCCATCAGCGCCTGCCCGGTATTCGTCTGATTCTGCGAATTGTCCTCGATGCGGGTGGCCAGCTTGAACTGCTCAATCGACTCAAACGGCTTGCCCAGCATCTGGTAGACCAGACCGACATTGTAATGGCCGAATTTTTCA
>CAZFBR010000144.1:0-8884 GCA_964517215.1 uncultured bacterium | reverse complement strand
CAATCACTACCACCTGCCTGTTGAATTCACCACGGCCAACGGTGTTATAAAGAATACACTGCACCGGCAGCAGCACACACCACACCACTGCCCTTACTACAATGCAAAGCTTATGCCACGAAGAGGAGATAATTACCGGTTAAGATAGCGGCTTTCCGCGCTCACCTTGTACTTGTAGGTGGTCGGCGGCGGTGCGATGAAGGCCACCCGAAACGCCCGCGATTCGCCCGCCTGCAGGTGGGGCGTCGGACCGGGCGCATACAGATACGTTGGCGTCGCCAGCACGGAATCGCTTTCATCGTGCAGGGTGACGACCAGTTGCACGAATTTTATTTCCTGATCGGTATTATTGCGCACTTCACCCTGCACCGTGAGTACGCCGCGATCATAACTGGAACTGGTTGCCACCAGCTCCAGCGGTGCGGGCGGAGCCGCCGGCACGGGCGGAACCGGTGGGGCCGTTGCCGGGCTCACCCCGGCAGGGCTCATCCCGGCCGTCGGCGGCATGCCGGCATTTTCAGGGACCGCCACCCCGGCCATGATAATCTTCTTCACTTCTGTCAGCGGCAGCGAATGGATTTCGCCATTGCTGACGAAATAGACCACGCCGTCACTGATCTCGCGGACCGCCACATTTAGCTGCCGGCCGGACTGCAGAAACAGCGCATCTGCCGCCGCCGCACCCGCCATGGCCAGCAGCATCGCCAGCGCCAGCAGCGCCGGCTTAGAACGATTCACGATAGCCGAACACATACAGATACCCCCCGAGCACTTCATCCCGCGTCCGTCGCACATCAAGGTGATAGTTTTCGATGTACTGTTCATGCCATTCATCCAGCTGCCGGTACGTCGCCTGCTGCTGTTCATTCAGCGAGCGCATCCAGCCGGCAAACCGCGCGAAACGATAATCCTCCGCCACTTCCGCAATGGTATTGATGGTCCGGGTGGCAGTCGCCTGCGCCAGCGCATGGTTCCGGGACAGATGCCGCGCGTCCATGTCCAGCAGGCCGGCCGGTTGCGCTTCTGCCACCGCCGGCAGGCACACCCAAATCGTGCCGGAATCGTCGCAGACCAGCAGCGCCTGCTGCACGTGTGCATCAGCCGGCTTCACGCGCTGCCCGGCCATTGTGCCGGTGTCACCGCCCGCCGGCGCTGGTTGCTGCGCCGGGGTGTCAGCGCCTGCCGCAGACGACAGCAGCACCAGCACCACCGCCAGCCATCCCGCGTACCAGTTCCCGACGGTCATACCCGCGGGTCCTCCCGTCCGTCATGCACCGGGTCAAATGGTCGGGGCGGCCGGATTTGAACCGGCGACCACGCGCACCCCAACCGATGGTGGCGGTTGCCCAACCAAAGCAATTGTACACCTTTTCCCTTTTTGGGTCAACTCGATGACCGACAATATTAAGTCTCCATCGATTCAGCGGTCAGATAACCCGCAACATCACCCGCAGCATCAACTGTCAAGATAACCCGGATCGTCACCCGGATCGTCAACCGTCACAAAACAAATCGGCTAAGTCACACGCACCGATGTCAAAAGTCACGCCACAAATGTTGCATTGTACGTCTAATTCAAAAAATCAATCAACCTGATGTGCCGTCAAGAAGATCGCCTTTTCAAGAGTCGTGAAAAAACCCTGATACGTCTCCGCGTCCTCAACGGTGGAAGTTCCATATTGTGCGTTGACTCGAACCGCCAGTTGCGTAGCGCCTCTTGGTCTGACGCTAACAGTCATCGTAACAACTTTGTTGTTCAGAAATTTCGTTCCCGTCACCGTCCCCAACGTATAATCCGCTTTGTCGATAACGAAGGCCAGGTCCTGCATCGTTCCTATGACCGTCTGTATCATTTTTCTTTTATCAGTCGTGTCAAACGCTCTCGTTTGAACACTCCGCAATTGAACTGAACTTTCGTCAGTTTGTAGTGCGTTAACCGCCGGCGCTGCACACCCCGTGATGAGCGCCGCGCAAGTAACCAACGCAAAAGCACTGAAACACTTAAGAAAATTCATATTTGTTGTGCCTCCAAAAAAATGGCTTTTGAAAGTCCTTCGTAAAACTTCGCATAAACCGCCGGATCTTCAATGGATTCCAACCGGCTAAGTTGGTCGCTTGCGTTCCAAATTAAACGTTGGAATGTGACCCTGACAATCGTTCTGTTACCGTCCAGGGTTGGCTTGGCAATTACCGACGCTTTGATGATCTGGGACTTATCGATCCTTCCCATTTGGTTCTGATAACTGCCAGTGACCGCGCCAAGAACATCAAGCACAAGCGCGGCAGCTACTTGGCCGCCACTTGTCGCGTCAGCACTTTTGTTGGCAGATATCAGCCCCAATTCGGTTTCACTTTCGGCAAGTGTAAATCCCAGGTCCTGGAGGACTCCAGAAACAGCAACAACTATTTGTGTATCATCCTTGGTGTCATATTGCCTCATCTGCAATTGCCTGGTAGCCATATACCCTTCACCAGGCACCAGAAAATTTTTCGGCGCGCCACAACCGAATATCCCCACCACTGCCACAAATAGTACAATGACCCTAAGTGCAAAAACTCCGTTTTTCATGCCGATCCCTTTCTAAAACCTTGAAGAATGATAGGCAAAATCACGCACTTTTTTATCTTGATCAAATTTCACCACAACCGTCAGCGTTCTCTGTGAACTTGACGCGGAACCCGATGCCCCACCGACACTCCCCAGCACCAGCCACGCACCCCCTCCGCTTGCCGAATAGGTAACATCGGTGGCAAATTTGTCATATACCCAAACTTCCTGACGGTTCTCATCAGTAGTGACAATATTGGGCGACCCTAACGCCTCAACGACCTGAGACGCGGCCATTCCAATTCTTATCTCTTTCTGCACAGTCCCGACTGTCAGGCGTTCACCCTCATCAGATTGCACATCTTGACGATGGGATGATGCTGAAGCACACCCCATAAGGCATACCATGCAAATCAAAGATAACAGGGAAGATGGTTTCATGATTTTCTCCTCGCCTTCCGCGTAGCAATAATGCTACTTTTTTTCAATAATGTTGTCAACACACTGTATCGGTACTTCATTTGAGACTTTTTTCGGCATCGTAAAGATCCCGAGCTTCTTTTGTGTATCCTATAACCGATATATCTCTGCCAAAAGTTGCAGATTCTGAAAACTATGACGGGTCGTTCCGAGAAACCTCGCCGGGTTATTCTGATAAACTTCGCTGCCGCTTCCTTCACGGCGCACCATCGCGCGCATCATCGCGGCCAACGATACCCCTGCCGTGTGTGCCATGAAGTGTTCCCGCCAAAACCCTGTGCCAGCGCGATACTATTTTCCCGGATTGTCGCGCGTCGTTACCGTCATTCCCTCAAAAAATCACTGCGCCTGCTGCAACAGTTGCCCCCTAACTGGCGTACATTCAATATGCAGTGCGTGAATGCAGTGCGTGAATTATCAGGGTGTGGCAAATTTTTGAAACACACTTGCGTTATAATCTCGGGTACAAAACGAGAACAATAACGAGATCAAAAAAGAGGTCAAACAAAACTCCCATGAGAAAGAGACGCGCTATTCAAAAGTCAAATTCAAGAGTCAAATGGTCGGGGCGGCCGGATTTGAACCGGCGACCACTTGCACCCCAAGCAAGTACGCTACCAGGCTGCGCTACGCCCCGTTTCCATTGAACATGATACCACAATGATTCGCGCACTGTCAATATGTCTCATTGACGGTTGCGCAGGGGTGTGCTACGCTCCCCTGCATGCGACCGGTCACTGCACAATCAAACACGGGCTGGGACGTGTTCCCGCACCGCATTCTGTCGCATTATCGCGAAGCGCAGGCCATCGCCCGCGGCGCCTTGCCGCCGCCGCGCATGGTGATCTGGCATCTCAATTACCTGTGCAATCATCATTGCGTTGGTTGCGACTTCCGCGCGGAAAACGCCGCCCTGCATTACAATCCGCCCGCCCGCGACCTCACCCGCATCGCCGCCGCCATTATCGCGAGCGGCGCGGAGGCGGTGGAGCTGAGCGGCGGCGGCGAGCCGCTGCTGGCGCCCGGCGTCGACCGGCTGATCCGCACCTTCCGCCGCGCCGGGCTGCAGGTCGGGCTGCTCACCAACGGCAGCCTGCTGACCGGCCGCGTGCTCACCACGGTCGTCCGCCATTGCCGCTATGTGCGCATCAGCATGGAAGCCGGTTCGCCCGCCGTCTTCCGGCGGGTCAAACAGGTTGACGATCCGCGCGAGTTCGCGCGCATCGTCGCCAACCTGCGCGCGGCGGTGGCCCTGAAACGGAAGCTGCGCGCGCCGATCAACATCAACCTGAAATATACGGTCGGCACACTCAACCGCCACGACCTGGCCAACGCCGCCCTGCTTGCCGCCCGGCTCGGCGTCGATTCGCTGCAGTTTCGTCCCTATGAAAACTGTGCCATCACTCCCCGCGACACCCGCGCCATTCAGCGCGACGTCACGGCGCTGCGCCAACGTTACGCGGGAAAGCTCGAAATCGTCGGCAACCTGGCCTTCGCCCGGCCGCAAACCCGCTGCCGGTTCAACGCGCTCTTCGCCACGGTCGACGGTATGGGCGATGTGTTTCTCTGCCCGTATTACCGCCATCGCCGGGCCCGGCACCGCATCGGGAACCTGCTCCGCGATGACTGGACGGCGGTCTGGGGCGGCAAACGCCATCGGGCGGCGCGCGCGGCGGTGCGGCCGGCGGAATGTGCGGTCTATGCCTGCCGCTTCCACCGCTATAATGCGCTGCTCACCGCCCTGCTTTCCTCCGGCGACCTCTCCTTCATCTGATCATGGACCGCATTCCCGTCTGCGCTCCGGCCGTTGCGCCGCGTCAGGAGGAATACGCGCTGGCGGCGCTGCGCGCCAACCAGCTCGCCGGCGGCCCGCATCTGGCGCAGTTTGAGGACGGGTTCGCCCGCTGGATCGGGCGTGCGTACGGCGTTGCCTGCAGCAGCGGCAGCGCCGCGCTCGAACTGGCGCTCACCGCGCTTGATCCGCCGCCCGGCGCGGAGATCATCATCCCCGATTTCACCCTCATCGCGCTCGCCGTCGCGGTCATCCGCGCCGGCTGCCGGCCGGTCTTCGTCGACGTCGAAACCGACACCCGCTGTCTGGATCCGGCCCTGATTGCGACCGCCATCACCCCGCGCACCTTTGCCCTTATCGCCGCCCACACCTACGGCCACCCCGCCGACCTCGATGCGCTCACCGCGCTGGCACGCGACCGCGGGCTGCATCTCATCGAAGATGCCGCCGAAGCGCACGGCGCCCGCTGGCGGGGCCGCATGGCCGGCACCGCCGGCGTGCTCGCCTGCTACAGTTTCTACGCCAACAAGCTGATCACCACCGGCGAGGGGGGCATGGTCCTCACTGATGACCGGCAGCTGCGCGACCGCCTCCGCCTGCTGCGCAATGCCGGGCTGACCGAGCCGCGGTTCCAGCACGAGGTGCTCGCCACGAATTACCGGCTGACGAATCTGCAGGCAGCCATCGGCTGCGCGCAGCTCGCAATGATCGACACCTGGCTGGCCGCGCGGATCGCCAATGCGGCGCACTACACCCGACGCTTCACCGGCTGTGCGGCCATCGCCACCCCGGTCACCCGCCCGCACGCGGTCAACGCGTTCTGGATGTACGGCATTGAACTGACTGCCGCCTGCCCGCATGACCGCGCGACGGTCATCACCCGGCTCGATGCGGCCGGGATTGAGACGCGCCCGTTCTTCCACCCCCTGCACCGCCAGCCCGTCTTTGCCCGCGGCGGCAGTCCGCTGCACCCCGCATGCTGCGGCGCCTTTCCCGTCAGCGACCGGCTGGGCGCGCGCGGACTGTATCTTCCGTCCGGCTCGACCCTGACCGCTCCCGAACGCGACCGGGTGGCAGATGCCGTGCTCAGCGCCGTGCACGACTGACCCTTCCATGCCGCGCCTGACCCTGCTCTTCCCGACCTACAACGAATGCGCCAACATCATTCCGCTCATCGACGCCACGCTCGCCCTGCTCCCGGACGCGGAAATCATCGTCGTTGACGACAGTTCGCCCGACGGGACGGGGGCGCTGGTCGCCCGCCGCGCCGCCACTGACCCGCGGATCCGCCTGATCACCCGGCCCTACGGCGCCGGCCTGACCTCCGCCTTCCGCGACGGCATCCGCGCCGCGTCGGGCGCACTGATCGGCTGGTGCGACTGCGACTTCAGCCACCCGCCCGACTACTTTCCGGCCATGCTGCGTGCATTGGCCGATCCGGAAACCGACGTGGTCAGCGCCTCCCGCTACGTGTCCGGCGCCCGCGACGCGCGCACCGACCGCCTCGCAGTGTTCGCCAGCCGCCTGGTCAACGCCATCGGCCGCCGCCTGCTGACGCCGGAGATCACCGACTACACCACCGGGTTCCTCATGGCCCGCCGCGAGGTGTTCGCCGCCATTCCCCTGCGCGGCGATTACGGTGAATACTGCATCGATTTTCTCTATCGCGCCTGGCAGGCCGGCTTCACCGTCCGGGAAATCCCCTATGTGTCGCCGCCGCGCCGGGCCGGCGCCTCCAAGACCGCCACCAATATCATGGGGTTCGTCCGCCGCGCCCCGCAGTACCTGCGCCTGATGCTCTTTCTCCGTCGGGAATCCTGATTTTTTCCGACCGGGCGCTTGACATCTTTTTCCTGAAAGCGTACGATTAATCACGGCAAAGGACGGGATACAGTCATGCACACATGGTATGCGCACTCGAACGGGCAGCAGCACGGCCCCTACACCCTGGAGCAGTTCGAAGACATGGCGGCGCAGGGGCTGATTCCCGCCGATATGCTGGTGTTTGATCAGGCCGATCAGCAGTGGCTGCCGCTGGCCCAGGTGCCCGTGCTGGCGAAATTCGCCCCGATCTCGTTCTTCTGCCATCGCGCCGGCGAACAGCTGGGACCGTATACCGTGCACCAGCTGAAGGAACAGCTGGCGGCGGGCGCGCTCGCAGAAAGCGATCTGGTCTTTATCGCCGCCAACAACGAATGGCAGCCGCTCTGCGCCACCATGCTGTGGAGCACAATCGCCCCCGCCGCACCCGCACCGGCAGCTGCGCCTGCCGCCGCACCGGCGGCTGCACCCGAGCCCGCCGCCGCGCAACCAGCCGCTGCGGCCACGCCCGCCGCCATTCAGTTCCCGTGCAAGAACCATCCCGATCAGGAATCGTTCCTGATCTGCAGTGCCTGCCATGCCGATTTCTGCGCGGATTGTCTCGTCGAAGTCGCCGGCAAGCGCTATTGCAAGGAATGCGAGACGGCAGGCAAGGCCGCGCCCGCCGGGCAGAAAGCCGGCAAACTGTTCGGCCGGCTGTTCAAAAAATAGTTATTGGCAACCGGACACTCCCAACCGCAGCGCGAGCCGCTCACCGGAAAACGGTCGGCGCGGCAACCGGTGCAATGATTGTTGCGTGGTTCCGCGCCCTGCCCCCGGCCGCGGCCGCGCGAACCGGCGGCGGTCGCGGTCCCGGCGCGCATCGCGCCGGCGCCGGCAGGCGCGTCTCCGTCCGTCAGCGGCGGGGCTGGCCCATCTCGATGCGCTTGATCTCGTCGAACCCGATCTGCCGTTCCATCCGGTCAGGCATGCGCACCACCAGCTTCTCCGTCTCGAAATCGCCGGACACCAGTTCGCCGACGATAACATCACCGTTATACATGTAAATGGTGACCCCCTGGCTCGTGCAGCCGGCCAGCAGCACCACCGCCAGCGTCATCAGCATCACCATTCCGAGCACCCGTGTCATGTGAATTCCTCCGCCTTCAGCATGTCGCGCCAGACCGCCACGACTTCGCTGTATGATACCTCACGACCCGCCACTTCGGCAAGTGCCACGCTGCGGCGGCGCAACAGATCCGCGTCGCACTGCAGCGCCGCCGCAGCCGCCGCATACGCGGGGCGCAGCGCCATGCTGCCGTGCTGCATGACTCCGTGCCGTCCGCGCCGCTGCGCGCCGGCCACCAGCTTGCGGCCGGCCGCCATGACATCACCGTCGGTCAGCGTCTCGCAACAGTAGCAGTCGTGCCGGTAGTTCCGCCCGGCCGCCAGTTCCGCCGCCACCCCGAATTCAGCCAGCACCCGCACCCACAATGCCCCGATGCGGCGATACGCATCCGCCACCGCGCCGGCCAGGAGCGGATGATCGTGCGGACCGGCCACGGCATAGGCAAAATCACGGTCGTGATATAATTGTCGCCCGCCAGTCGGGCGACGCACCCGCGTCACCCCGTCGGTCGGCACTGCCCGTTCGCCCGCACCGACGGTGATCACCGCGGGAACAAACGAATAGCAGCGCCAGCGCAGCTCCCGGTCACCACGCTCCGCCCGGCGCCACTGCTGTTCGTCAGCCGCCATCTGCGCCGCGCCGGGGCCCGGCCCGTCGTCGATGAACATCATTGTTCCATCCGGCGCGGCGCGCGCCACACCATCAGGGGCGCCGGGAGTTCACGCCGCCGCGGACACCATGGCAGCCGCACGCTCCCCGGACGCATGGTCATCGTCACCGCCGCTCAGCGGGCCAGCACCGACCGGTAATGTTCGAGGCACAACTGTTGGAATTTGGCCGGAGACAGCTGAAATTCCTGCCGGATCACTTCCTCCGTGCCCAGGCCCTGCCGATACTTGTCCAGCAGCCGGTTCACACTCCAGAACCCGTTGCGGTGGATGATGCAATCGACCATGACATAGCTCTGCAGGTAGGCCACCGCCGCCTGGTCCGCCGTCATCCCCAGGAACGACCCCTCGAGCTGGGACAGGGTGAGCAGGGTATTGGCGGCCAGCGCGCCGGCAAACGCATTGAGCACCGGCCGCTGCCCGGTAAACTCGAAATGCTGGGCCAGCCCCTCGTTCAGCCAGGTCGG
>CAZFBR010000143.1:0-8916 GCA_964517215.1 uncultured bacterium | reverse complement strand
TCGGCGTGGAATTGAAAATTCCGCCTCGTCAGTCGTCGCCCGTCACCGGCGCGCGGCGATGCCATTCCCCGTCGCTGATCTGGCCGGCCACGCGCGCCAGCGCCTCGATGGGCAGCAGCAGGCTGCGCGCCGCATGAAAGCTCAGCAGGATGATCGCGCAGAACACCACCACCACCACCACGACCAGCATCTGCAGCAGGGCCCACGGCACCCGCGCCTGCGCCGCCGCGCTGCGCGCCAGCAGCACCCCCCAGCGTTCCGCGCCCAGCGTCCCCTTGAGCCACAACTCGCTGTACGACCAGTGCACGCGCCCCAGTCCCGCCAGTTCACTGTCGCCGACGGCTTGCGACTGCGCCGGCAGCACCGGCAGGATTGTGCTGCCGGGGGTCACCGCCTCATGCGAGGCCGCCAGCAGGCGACCGGAACTGTCGAGGATCAGCAGCACGTCGTCGTCGCCGAAATTGCCCGCCTGCGTCACCTGCCACAGCTCCAGCGGATCGATTTCCGCGGCGTAATAGCCGCCGCCCGGGGATGGCGTCACCATCGCCACGGTCGTCCCCTCCGCCACGCGATACGGTTCCGTCAGTATCGTGCGCCCCCGGGCCAGCAGCGCGCTGTTCCCCCCGCTGAGCGCCGGCCACGGCAGCGTCTCACCCGCCGTCGCGCGCAGATCGGCGCCGAGCCGCCACTGCGCCCGAAACGGCGGCAGCGGCAGCGTGCCGCGCCGGTCATCGCGGCTGGCCTGCTCAACCACCGTGCGCGCCCGGTCGAGGGTCACCACCAGCTGGCTCTTGGCCAGCCGGGCGAATCCGTTCATGGTCGCCCGCGCCTCGTCGCGCAGCATGGTCCGGGTCTGGTAATACAGGGGGAGCGCAACCAGCGCCAGCGGCAGCAGGCCGACCAGCAGCAGGCGCAGCAGAAACCGCCGACCCAAACGCGAGGCCAGCACATTCGGCAGATTTGTGTTCCGCGGGCTCCGGGGGAGGTTCATCTCAGTATTCCGCCGCGACATTGATAAAATCGCCGTCATTGGCCATGATAATATCGTCGCGCCCCTGCGTGGAGACAATGTTCGGTGTCGTCTTCTGGTTGGGACCGCAGCTGAAAATGTCGTATTCCTTGTTGATCGGCACCAGCGGACCGTCCTTGCGCCGTTCACCGGGAGTTACCATATCAAAATTATTGTACACGTACGGCATGCCCCAGGGATCGATGGGCAATTGCGCCAGATGCTCAGGCACAAGCGCCGCCATATCCGCCGGCAGGTTCCCGCCGTGCGCCGCCCGGTAACTCATGACTGCCTTGTTGATGGTCGATATTTCCGCGATGGCACGCGCGATTTTTGCCTTGTCGATGGCGCCGAAAAGGCGCGGCACCGCCACCGCCACAAGTACCGCCAGAATTGCCGTTACCGCCAGCAATTCGATCAGGGTGAATCCGCGACACGAACTGCAGCGTCCGGTCATATCTCCCCCGTTACCAATGGACAACTGATATATATATACCACAATCTTATTAAAATGTCCATCTGGTAATATTGGTGAGATTTTTCCCTTGCCAGCCAGTAAACAAGCAAAAAGCTGTCGGACAGTTGTCCGACAGCTTCTATTCGCTCCTGAGGTTAGGGAGGACCGCCGCCGGGCGGTCCGTCCGGGCCGCCGCCCGGTTCCATCCCCCCCGGGCCATGATCCTGTCCCTGCTGGCTGCCGCTGCTGTTCACGGTTCGTGCCTGACCGCGTTTGGAAACGTCAATGCCAACCAGCGAATCGGTCATTGCATCAATTTTTACTGCGTAGACCATGGTCTCTGTCAGCACATCGAGCGCATAGACCGGCCCTTCGGTCCGTTCATCCAGCTGCGCCGCGATCACCCGACCGTGCACCGCCGCTTCCGCCTGCGGGATCACCGCAACCAGCGGCACCTTGACGCAGGCAAGATTGGCGCGCGCCTGTTTGAGCCAGTCCGCCGCGGTATGCCGCTGCTCCTGCCCGTCGCTGCTGCCGCGGTATCCGGCATTCTCCCCGCCGCAGCCGACCAGCCAGCATGCCGCCGCCACCGCCACCGCCACACCCCATCCGCTACGCATGATCCACCCGCCCTTTTTGGCTGACAGTGTACCACGCGCAGCTGAAAATCAGATGAGTGTATGCCGCTCAGTTGGCCATTGAATGGTCGAGCCGATACTTCATGCCGTCCCAGGCCAGGCGCGCCATGAAGCCCGACTGGTTGGCATAGCCGACGCATAACGCGCCGCTGTCATCGGTGAACCAGAACATGTTCTCCACCATCCCGCGCCGCAATTGCCCCGACTGATCGCTGAACACCTTCACCCAGCCGCCGTCCGCGCGCTGCTCGACCACCAGCAGGAAGACGCGATATTCTTTGTCTGCCGTCGGCTGTTCCGCGAGCAGTCCGGCGATCGCCAGTTCCATGCGCCCGTTGCCGTTGAAGTCGCCATACAGCACATACCGGTTCTGCTGCGTGCGGGCCAGCTGCTGTTCCTGCACGCTGGCCCACCGGGCCAGATCCTCGACCCGCAGCGGGCGTGCGCCGGCATGGTTGGGCAGCCAGCGGACGATCTGGCGCTGCGCCGCCGCGTACAGCCGCGCATCAACCGGGACCGGCGACAGCACCGGCCGGGCGGTGGTTTCCGCCGCTGCCGTCGCCGTTGCCGCCGCCGCTGCCGCCGTCACTTCCGCCGCCGGCGTCTCAGTGGCGAACGCTTCCGCCGCCGCCTGCTGCGTGGTCAGCCGCCGCCCGTCGCGCAGCCGCAGCCAGCCCGCGCGCCCGTCGGGGAGCAAAACGTAAATCCAGTCGCTCTCCGCCACCGCGCAGATCTCGTTGCGCACCGCCTGCCCCACCACCGGGCTGGTGGTGGACGGCGCGCTGTACACCTTCGCCGTGTTCGCCTCGACCACGAACAGGTCCGCCGCCGCCGGTGACGCCATTGCAAGGCACAGCCAAAACACAATCGATTTCATGGCTCTTTCCCGTCATGCCGGCAATTGATTCCGGCAGCATTCTCCCACTGTGCAGCGCGCGCCAGTTGTGCGCTCCACAATATCATCGGCCGGCAGCAGCAAGCACTGCACCGATTGGATTTACTCCGATATGTACGCCGTCAGCGTGCCAGCCACAGGTAGTCAGCATACCCCACACCTCGCCGCGCCCGTTCATCACCGGCGAACCACTCAACTGCCCCGGACTCGGCAGATCGTCCATCAGCACCGTCACCCGGTCCGCAGTCACCCGTCCGACCGTCCCGGCAAAACGCAGCCGGCGTGCATTTGACGGTTTGCTAACCCCGCTCAGCACCGTTACCCGCTCGCCCGGCTGCATCGCGGTGTGCGGGTCCGTCGCCAGGACATACTCCGCCGCCGGCGCTGTATCCGGATACAACAGGAGTATATCATCGACGATACCGCCATTTCTCCAATCGCGCAGCGGAGCCGCCGGCCGTGAAAATACCGCGATGGTCGCGCCGTTGACGCTGTCCCGAAAGTGCAGCGGCACATAGTGCGTGTCCGCAAGCACGTGGCCTGCGGTTGCGCCGATAATCGTTCCGTCAGGCAGACGCAGAAAAAAACCGCTACCGACACAACGTGAAGGGGCATACACCGTCCAGACCGCATACGCCACTGCTCTGCCTGCAGTATCCGCTGTGACGCCATATGCACTGCTGACGGGCTGCTCCGGGCAGCGCGTAGACAGGCAATGCCTGCGGATTATCAACCAGCAACTCGCCATGCCGACCGTCAGAAGTATCGCCAGCACGACACCCCACCGTTTCAGCATCATTGCCTGTTTTTCACCACCAGCCACAATTTTCCGCTCCGAACCTCTGGCCGCTTTTTGCCGCGATACTGCTCTGTACCGCGTTACGAACATTTCCGCCAGCGTCGAGTTGGACTATCGCTACGCTCGGCAGAGGGTTAGGAAATTGGCGAGGAGTTGTCGGCCTTCGACGGTAAGGATGGATTCGGGATGGAACTGCACGCCGAACACGGGGTAGTCCTGGTGGCGCAGCCCCATCACTTCGCCGTCGGCGGCGCGGGATTCGATGACCAATGGCAGCTTGATGCTTTCTTCCGCCACCATCAGCGAATGATAGCGCGTCGCGGTGAAGGGATTGCTCAACCCCTGGTAGATGCCCTGCCCGTTGTGGCTGATGTCGGAGACCTTGCCGTGCATCAGCGCCGGCGAGCGCACAATGCTCCCGCCGAAGACCTCGCCGATGCTCTGATGGCCGAGGCAAACCCCGAGGATGGGGAGTTCCGCATGCAGCTCGCGAATCGCGGCGAGTGAGATGCCCGCCTGCTGCGGCGTGCCCGGTCCCGGCGAAATCACCAGCCCGTCGGGCCGCTTCGCGCGGATTGCCGCCGGGGTAATGCGGTCGTTGCGAAAAACCTCGACCGTCGCCCCGCACTCGCTCAGCATCTGCACGAGATTGTAGGTAAAGGAATCGTAGTTGTCGATAAGCAGGATCTTCATGCCCCTCACCCCTGCCCGTTCCCGGAGGGAGCGGGTGCGGTGGCGGCGGCCCAATCGAGGGCCAGCTGCATGCCGCGCGCCTTGTTGACCGTCTCTTCCCATTCGCAGGCCGGGTCGCTGTCGGCGACAATGCCCGCCCCCGCCTGCAGGTAAAGGTTTTTCCCGTCGACAAACATCGTGCGCAGCGCGATGCAGGTGTCGAGGTTGCCGTCGAAGCCGACGTACCCGACCGCGCCCGCATACGGCCCGCGCGGCTCCGGCTCCAGTTCGTTGATGATCTGCATGGCGCGGATCTTGGGCGCGCCCGAGACCGTCCCCGCCGGGAAGGTCGCCGCGAGCAGGTCGAACGCATCACACCCCGCGCGCAGTTCGCCGGTCACCTCCGAGACGATATGCATGACATGCGAATACTTTTCGATGACCATCAGTTCCGCCGGCCGCACCGTCCCCGGACGGCAGACCCGCCCGAGATCATTGCGCCCGAGATCAACCAGCATCACGTGCTCGGCGCGTTCCTTCGGGTCCTGCTGCAGCTCCTCCGCCAGCTTCGCATCCTCCGCCTCGGTCTTGCCGCGCGGGCGCGTCCCCGCGATCGGGCGCACCGTCGCGGTGCCGCCCTCCAGCCGCACGAGGATCTCCGGACTGGAGCCGATCAGGTAGCGGGCCCCGTCGAGCTTGATGAAGAACATGTAAGGCGAGGGATTGACCGCGCGCAGGCAGCGGTAGATATGCAGCGGATCCTGCGCCAGCGGATAGGCCCAGCGCTGCGACGGCACCACCTGAAAAATATCGCCGGCGCGGATGTACTCGAGCGCGCGGCGCACCGCGGATTCGTACTGCTCCCGCGTCTGGTTCGAGACGCCGCGGATGGGGGTGCGTGCGTTACCCGCCACCGGCAGGAGCGGCAGCGGTTCCGCCGTCGCCGCCGCCAGTTCGGCCGCCGTCGCGCGCAGCCGCGCGGTGGCGGCGTCGTACGCCGCGCCCGCGTCGCCGCCGGGAAAGACGTAGGTCAGCAGATGCAGGCGATTGAGCACGCGGTCGAAGACCAGTACCGTCTCCGCCACGCGCAGATCCATTTCCGGAAAACTGCCGAGCGCGGTCGCGCCCTTGAGTTCAATATCCTCGAAGGTGCGCACGGTCTCGTAGCCGATATAGCCGACCGCACCGCCGGCAAAACGCACACCGATATGCGCGGGTTCGACCGGCACCGCATGGAACGCGCGGCGCAGTTCGTCCAGGGGTTTTGCGGTCGGGATTTCGCCGGCCGGGTCGCCGTTCTGCTGCACGCGAAAGATCCCGTCGCGATACGAGAACCGCCGCACCGCACCCAGTCCGAGCATGGAGAGCCGCCCGACCTGCTCGCCGCCCTCGACGCTCTCCAGCAGGTACGCGTTCGGCTGGTTCGCCGCCAGTTTCTGGAAGGCGGCGATCGGCGTAAGCACGTCATTAACCACGCTCGCCTGCAGCGTGACCGCGCGCCCCGCCGCCAATGACGCCAGCGCAGCCGCGCGTTCGGGAAGGATCGTCAGTTCAAACATGGCACACCACCGGCGCAACGGCAGACCGCGCCGTTACTTCTTGTACATCTCCTTCGGGTCCTTCAGCGGCTGGCCCTCGGTCACCCACGCCCCGTTCTCCCAGCGCCGGTAAAAACAGGTATAGAAACCCGTATGGCAGGCCGGGCCGTGCGGCTTGCAGGTCAGCACCAGACAATCCTCGTCGCAGTCGGCGCGAATGGCGAGCACTTCGAGGAAGTTCCCCGATTCCTCCCCCTTCTTCCACAGCTTGCTGCGCGACCGCGACCAGAAGGTGGCCCGCTTCGTCTCCTCGGTGTAGGTGACCGCTTCCTCATTCATGTAGGCGACCATGAGGATCTTCCCCTGCTCGTCCTGCACGATGGCCGGGATCAGCCCGCCGTCCTTGTATTTCAGTTCCTGTGCCAAGCCCATACCGCACCTCATCTTGTGGTAGTGTGTCTCATTGCCGGCGAGTATAGCACCGCCTCGCGGGCAGCGTCAATCCCGACAGGTCAGAACTGGCGCATCACCCGGCCGGTACTCAAAAACGAGACGCCCTGCCCGTTGGCCAGCCCAACCATCACCGATTCAACCAGCGGGGCCACGACCGGGGTGTCACTGCGCCATTCAATGACGAAATTCGCGCCCGTCCCGCTCCGGTCCTCTTCCGGCACGAAAAAGTCAACCGTCGCCAGCGGCGCCAGCACCTGCTCCTGCGCCAGGTAGTTTTTCACCAGTTTCCCGTCGGTGTCATAGTACAGCACCCTGGTAATGGTGACGGTTTGACGCACATCGGCATTATGCACTGCGGCAAACGCGCTCAAATCAAACTGCCGCCCCTCGCGCTGGAACGGCACTGCGGAATAGATCGGCAGGTAGAGCAGCTGCCCGCGCAGTTTTGCCACCCCTGCATCGGGCGTCGCAAATTGCGCCGGATCGTACACCGTATGCGGTGCCGCCGGCGCGGGTGCCGGCTGCTGTTTGCACCCCGCCATGCACAGCGCAACCACCAGTAACACCAGCCCTCGGTAACGCATCGGCTCACCTCGCCCCTGATAATGGGTTCAGTATAACTTTTTCGCCGCCGCCTGTCACGGTTCCCGGCGGCTCTTGACGCTGCAGCGCACGTTCATCCTGCCGCTCCTACGCCGGGAAAATAGTGCATACCCGCCGCCATCCCTTCCGCATCCCCATATTCATCGTGCAGCGCAACTGTTCACCCCGGGCAGCAGCGTATGCTCTCCCTCTCGAATATGGGGCACGCTGATGGCGCGTGACCAGCAGCCCCGCACCGGCCGCTCCGCGGCTTTTCTTCCGCCGGGAGAGGAGAAACATATTTGACCGGCTAAGCTGTTATCGTGCAGCTACCGTTGCTTGATTTCAGATTGTCGTCGCGGCAGCTGATACTTGACCGGCTGAACCGTTGCCTTGTCGCCATCCTTCCGCCACTGGCGACAGCAGGCGGAAATACTCGCGGATAATTCGTCTGCGCGGACACGCGAGATTCACCAACCGTTTCCTTATCCGACCGTCGCCGCTGTTTTGACGGTACGCGTCCGCGTCATGTATGCTGCCCGGCATGGATTGGCACAACGATCGGCTCAATCTGCAACTCTATCCCGTCATTCCCGCGCCTGCCGTCCGGCGCTGTCGGCCATGGTAGCGCCGCGCCGCCGCGTCGCTGTCGTCGGTGCGGGCGCGGCGGGGATTATGGCCGCCATCCACGCCGCAACCGCCGGGGCCGAAGTGCTGCTGATCGAACGCACCCCCGACGGCGGCCGCAAACTCTTGCTAAGCGGCGGCGGGCGCTGCAATCTGCTCCCCGCGCAGCTCGACGTATCGCGCTTCCGCACCGCTTCCTCGCCCAATACCCTGCGCAAAATCATCCGCACCTGGCCGCTGCCGCAGCAGATCGCCTTCTTCCAGGACGAGGTCGGGATCAAACTCACCGTTGAACCGGCCACCGGAAAGATGTTCCCGGTTTCCGGGCGTGCGCGCGAGGTTCGCGACAAGCTCTTCACCCTCGCGCGCCGGCGCGGGGTGCGACTGCTGCCGCATACTGCCGTCAGCACACTCACCCGCGACGCCGGCGACTGGCGCCTGACCACCGCCACCGGAACCGTCACCGCCGACGCGGTCGTCGTCGCCACCGGCGGGCTCTCCTTTCCGGATACCGGCAGCGACGGCGGGTTCTGGCCGCTGCTGGCACAGCTCGGCCACAGCGTCGTCCCGGCGTATCCCGCACTGACCCCGCTGCTGACCGACGCCCCGCTCTTCACCGCATTGGCCGGCGTCGCGCTCGACGCCACTGTGACGGCGATGGCGGGAAGCGACCGTGCCACCGCCACCGGCGGCCTGCTCTTCACCCATCAGGGCTTCAGCGGACCGGCAATCCTCGAGGTCTCACATATCATCACCCGGGCACGGCTCGCCGGCCAGCTTGCGCGGATCACCGTCAATTGGACCCGCCTGACCGCCGGCGACTGGCGCACCCGTCTGCATCAATCGTCCGCCCGGCCGCTGCTCGCGCTGCTGCGCGAGACCATGCCGGAACGGCTGGCCGCGGCACTCTGCTCGTTCTGCTCATTGTCACCTGACCAGCCGGTACCGCAACTCCGGCGCGAGGAACGCGCCCGCCTGATCGCCGCACTCACCGACTGTGTCCTGCCCGTTACCGGCGACGCCGGGTATGTCGCCGCAGAAGTCACTGGCGGCGGGATCGCCCTGGCCGACATCACCCCCGCAACCATGGCAAGCAGGCATTGCCCGCAGCTGCATCTTGCCGGTGAATTGCTTGATGTTTTCGGGATGATCGGCGGCAATAATCTGCTGTGGGCGTGGACCACCGGCCGGATCGCCGGACTCGCTGCCGCCCGCTGATCCGCACGAGAAACCGCCGGATCCGACA
>CAZFBR010000142.1:0-8940 GCA_964517215.1 uncultured bacterium | reverse complement strand
CCATCTCTCCATAATACTGCTGCGGACGGGTTTGCTGCCACCTGCCCGCTGTTGCCTGGCGGAGGGGGAGGGATTCGAACCCCCGGACCCCGGAAGGGTCAGCGGTTTTCAAGACCGCCCGATTCAACCGCTCTCGCACCCCTCCCAACACACCCCGCCCGCGTCTGCAATGCGCAGGCCACTATACAACAATATTAGTATAGCAGAAAGCAGCCCGTCTGTCAATTTTTTGCACCCGTGCATTGCGGGCGTTCATGTGCCCCGCCGTCACCGAAGCCCCCCTGCAGTCCGGGCCATGACGGGTGCTGTCCGCCGCCGTCCTTGACGCACCCGTGCGAATGAGGTACAACGCGCCGGGGGGGACCAATCCGCATGCTGACTTTGCCGCCGCCGCTGGCCCGGCTTGCCCGTGAACTGAACCGGCTGCCGTCCATCGGCCAGAAAACGGCGCAGCGCCTGGCGTTCCATCTGGTGTCGGGCAATCGCGAACTGGCCCGCGAACTGGCCGGCGCGCTGGTTGCCGCCCGCGAGCAGATGAAGGTCTGCCGGCGCTGTCATAATCTCAGCGACAGCGACGAGTGCGCCATCTGCCGCAATCCTGCGCGCGCCACCGGCCTGCTCTGTGTCGTGGAAGAAGCGCGCGACGTTTTCGCCCTCGAGAATGCGCGCGTTTTTCGCGGCCGCTACCACGTGCTGGGCGGACTCATTTCGCCGCTCGACGGGATTGAACCGCGCCATCTCACCATCGCTGCGCTGCTCAAACGCATTCCCGACGAGCAGACCACCGAGGTTATCGTCGCCACCAACCCGACCGTGGAAGGAGAGGCGACCGCCAACTACCTGGCGCGGGCCATCCGTCCGCTCGGGGTGCGGGTCACCCGCATCGGTTTCGGCATGCCCGTCGGCGGCGACCTTGAATTCGCTGACGAATTAACCCTGTCCCGCGCCCTCGACGCCCGTCGCGACGTCTGACGCCGCGTTTCCCGCCGTCCTTTTTCCGCCGGAACTGCAGCATACCCCAGCGCCATGCGGAACCGCCACCGGTTACGGTAACGATAATCACCGATAGGGTTCGCCGTTTTCAAGACCGCTGCCCCGACAACCGATAAGAGAAACAACAGGCGGAGGAGATAATTGTGTTTCTCGATATCGAGGTCTATCCGACCGCGGCCGGCAGCGGCGTGTTTGTTGCCGCTTGTCGCGACCTGCAATTATTCAGTTATGGCCCCAGCGCCGCCAAAGCAATCCAGCGGCTGGAGGCGGTTATCCGCTTTTATGTAACCGAAGCCCCCGAATGCGGTATTACCCAGGAAAAGATCATGGCGTTGGGTGCCGCCCATGGCAAAAACCCTGACTACTTCATCCCCGGCCGCAGTCAAGCTGGTTTTCTAAATTAACAACACATTTATTATCAATAAATTAAAAATATAGTTGCAACAAAAATGTAAACACTGTTGACGAGGTGCATGCTTTCCGGTATAATGGAATGTGCCTGAAGGTTGGAGGCAGTTCTTAGACAACAGGATCCGACACAGCGCTGGACACCCGCATTGCTTCGGCAATGACACCGGGGAACAAGCGAATGAATTCCAAGAGTGGCTGCCGGGAGGCGGGAAACTCGGGGACATGGCAACATGAATTCGCACGAACCGGTTGCAAGGGAGCGAGCAGCAGCTGAAGAGGACGCAAAGCGCAAAACAGGCGGCGCCGGCGAGAGTCGGAGAGGCCGCAAACCGCGGGGAGCAAACCCTTGCAGTTGGGTCTGACGCCGGGTGAAGAACGGGCTGGCCTTCGGGTTGGCAACGGGCGCGATGAGGACGGGATACCTTGGGGCGGCGGAAAACCGCGTGAAGGGAGTGCGACGCGAGAGCGGGTGCACGGTCTGATCGTGAGGAAACTTCAGAGGGCGGGGATAACAGCAGGAAGGGAACCTTTTGGAAGCAGAAGGACATCCGCGGGGAGAGAAACCTGTCGAGCGCAGAAAGCTCAAAAAAGGAACAGGTCGTCATTGCTTAACCGTGATAACGACGAGGGATTTCCGTTTGGAGGAATGCTTCGCAGCCTTGCAAAAAGGCAGGGGAGCACGAGGCCCGAGAGGGCGGAGGCTGAACGGAAGGGGAAACCTTTACAGAGCATGAATCCCGCAGGGGGCACGGGGCGAGTGGCCGGGTAAACATTCCCGGTTGCGTTTGCAGCCAACGGGGGTTCACTGAGTGCAATACCGCGAGGTCCGGAAGAAGGACGGGGCGGTCAGGAAAGCCTGGAACGGCAAGTACCACACAGTGGACAGGGAAACCCTCATGGGGACAGAGAACCTTGGGAAGGGAGCTGTCTGAAGGGTCGGCAGAGATGCCGGCGCGGAGGATAAGCGGCAGTGTCCGGAAGAAAGCTCTGGAGCGGGGCCGAACTTCAGGAAGGTGAGCCGGGGCCGAGAGGATTCCCGGTGAAACGCGACGGAGAAGAGCCCGCGTGGTCGTGGAAAACGACAGGGCGGGGGCGGAGCCGAGAGGCAGAAGCTGGCCGGCGCGTGAAACCTTGAAGAAGGGGCAAACCGCAGGAGAGCACGGGAGCGCAGCGATGCGCTTACCGCTGGATGCTGAGAGAATCCCTTGAGAAGGCGGACTGTGGTCAGGATATCTCCTCTGATTCTTCAGGCATTTTTGTGCCCACACGACGGCATCCTCCGGGATGCCGTTTTTTTGTGGGCACAACCGCCTGATTGTGATTCTCTCCCGTCGTGTAGAAACTGCAATGGATGACAGCCGCGGCGGTTTGTTGCGCCAGCAAATCGGCGCCGACCATACCGGGGAGCGTGGACATGAACGAAATGATGGCTATCCTGCTGTTGTTTGGTGCTGTGCTGGTGAGCATGCAGTATCGCTCGCGGGCAGAACGGTCTCGATTCGCCCGGCTTGAGCGCAAGGTGGATGAACTGCTGCGTGCCGCAGGCCGCGGCGAGCATGCCGGCATCCCGATTTCCGCGGAAGTCCGGCGTCTGGCACATGCCGGACAGCCCGTTGCTGCCATGCGCCAACTGCGTCATGAGACGGGGATTGAATTGCGTGAAGCGAAAGAAATAATCACCGCACTGCAGCAGGAGACGCCATGATGGTGTGGGGCCGGCCGGCGCAGGTCGCTGTCAGCCATGCTATAATTCCCGCAGGGGGTGAATGACCATGGTTCGCGAAAATGAGATTATCCGCCGGGTGGGGCATGCGGCGCACGGGCTGGGAGGGGGCATGTCGCGCCGGCTCGAAGCGCAGTTTTTTGTGCAGAATGACCCGAACTTCCTGCGCAATCTCGCCCGCAGCGCGGCGACGCAGAAACGGGAGCTCGCCAGCGCCAATGCCGCGGAAGAACACTGGCGGCGCTGTCCGTCCTGCGGCGGGAAACTTGCTGAGAACAACTGCAAGGGTGTGATCATCGACGGCTGCCCGGCCTGCGGCGGGATCTGGCTGGACAAGGGCGAATTGGAACTGCTGTTGCGCGCCAAGCGCAGCTTCTGGACTGCCGTCAGGGAAACCCTGCTCCCGGCGTGATTTTTCGCCTGTGTCAACCGGCAGCCCGCCGGTGATGATAACGGTGCCGATACCTCCCGGGATACACGGGCGCCGCGAGGGCGTCAGCCAGACGCCGGAGTGGTTTTTCTGGCGACGATTCACCTGAAAAGCAGCATGCGCGCGCGCCTGAATATGGGGCACGATGCGGGTGCGCGGCCATCAGCCACCAGTCGCTGCGCAGCTCCTTGCCCGTCGGGAGGGGAAGACATATCCGCCCGGCCGAACCGTTGTGTTTTCTGTAACCGGTCAATCCCCGGATAGCGCCACGCACAACCTGGGCAGGGGCGGCCGACATTTGCTATAATCAGCGCCTATGGCACGGGACTATCAGATTATCGTCGTCGGGGGCGGGCATGCGGGCTATGAGGCCGCGCATGCCGCGGCAACGCGCGGGGCATCGACGCTGCTCATCGCCATGGACCTTGATCGCCTCGGGCTCATGTCCTGCAATCCCGCCGTCGGCGGCCTGGCCAAGGGGCAGATGGTGCGCGAGATCGACGCGCTGGGCGGACTGATCGGGAAGATCGCCGATGCGACCGCGATCCAGTTCCGCACCCTCAATCTCGGGCGCGGGCCCGCGGTGCGCGCGGTGCGCACGCAGAATGATCGTGCGCTGTTTGCGCAGGAAACCGCACGGCGATTGCGCGCCACCACCAACCTGACCCTGCTTGCCGGGGAAGTGACCGGCATCACCGCCCGGGACGGGGTGGTGACCGGCGTGACCATGCGCGACCGGACGGCCATCAGCGCCGACGCTGTTGTTATCGCGTGCGGAACCTTCCTCAACGGCATCGCCCATATCGGCATGGAGAGTTCCCCGGCCGGTCGTGACGGTGACCGGCCGGCCTGCGGGCTCACCGAATCGATCGTCGCGCTCGGCATCCGCAGTGCGCGGTTGAAGACAGGAACCCCCGCGCGCATCGACGGCAGGAGCATCGATTATTGCGCGTTTATCGAGCAGAAGGGTGATACTCCCCCGCCGTTTTTTTCCCTGGAAACCACGGCGCCCATGCTGCCGGAACGGTCATGCTGGCTCGGCCATACCAATGAAAAAACCGCAGCGATTATTCGCGCCAATATCGAGCGTTCCCCCTTGTACAGCGGCAGAATCAAGGGGATAGGCCCCCGCTATTGTCCGTCGTTTGAGGATAAAATTGTGAAATTTTCACAACATCAAAACCATCAGGTGTTTATAGAACCAGAAGGGATAAAAACAGATACAATGTACGTGAATGGCATGTCAACATCAATGCCGGAAGACGTTCAGGATCAAATGTTGAAATCGGTACAAGGTCTTGAAAATGTTATAATAGAAAAATACGGGTACGCCATTGAATACGATTACTTTCCACCAACGCAATTGCGTGGCACCTTGGAATCGCGGGTTGTTGCCGGCTTATTTTTCGTTGGCCAGGTGAATGGCACCTCGGGATACGAGGAAGCAGCCGGTCAGGGAATTATTGCCGGAATAAATGCATCGCTCCGGAGCGGAGAAGAACCACTCATTTTACGACGTGACCAGGCCTATGTCGGGGTATTGATTGACGACCTGATCACCAAAGGTACAGAGGAACCGTACCGGATGTTTACCTCACGGGCAGAGCATCGTTTGCAGTTGCGTGATGATAGTGCCATCTTCCGCCTGACCGATATCGGCTATCAATATGGCCTGATTGACTCACGAAGAAAAGCAGTTGTTGACCACATGAAGCGTGAGGCAGAGCGGGAACTTAGTTTTTTACGCACCACCATCTTGAACAAGGAAATCCGCGCACAATTCACAGCAGCAGGCATTGATATCGGGGAGATGAATGGCAGTTTGGAGGGGATATGCCAACGCAAGGAGTGCAGCTACCCTATCGTCAAGAATGTGCTTGGCGGCAGGGAGAAGATGGCAAGACAGGTTGTTGACTATGTCGAAAGTGAGACCAAATACGCAGGGTATATTGAACGAGAGAAGAGGATCAATGAGGGAAATATTCATCTGGAAAAAATCAAGATTCCCGATGATTTTGTCTATGAAGTGACGAGTGGTATAAGCAGGGAGGCATGCCAGAAACTTCAGAAAATACGCCCTGATAACCTCGGTCAGTCGCTGCGAATTTCCGGGGTTAGCCCGGCAGACGTGCGGGTCATTGAACTGCTCATCGCACGAACCAAGGGAAAATAACCGATCATGACCAGGGAAACCTTCAAGGAAAGTACGATTAAAAAATACAACCTTGCCCCGGCACACACGGTCATGATCGGGCAATATCTCGACCTTCTTTTGCAGTTCAATCGAACGATCAATCTAACCGGGGTAGACAATGCGGAACGCGGTTGGGAAGAGCTTATCGCGCCCGCGCTTGGCTTCTGCCAGCACACCATGCATGCCACAGGGATCGCTGATATCGGCAGTGGTAATGGGATACCAGGTGTCATCATCAGTATCATGAACAACAGCGTACCAGTATCATTGATTGAATGCAGAAAGAACCGGATTGCCTTTCTGCGCGAGGTGAAGTATCAGCTGGGTCTTTCCTATGAAATAATCCATCAACGTGCTGAAGAAATCACGTATCGCAGTTTTTCCCATATCGTCGGCTTCAGGGTAGCCGACCTGCCAACCTTCCTGACTATTGCCCATCCAATCATCAACGATGATGGCATGGTCGTGCAAATGGTTCCTGATTTTTCACCCAAAGATCAACGCACGATCATTGACAAAACCGGCAGATTCTGGTACTATACATTGAGTGATGACAACTTCATTGAGTGCAGCATTGTTCCACGTGAAACATACTGATTTTATCCATGTTCCACGTGGAACATACGCATAGACAAAAATGTGTATGAAAATGTGGATAACTTTGGGTGTTACTATATAAATATAATCATAATAAGTATTTATGTAATTTCGATAGGCAAATATTTGTTGATGGTTTGGTTGTTGATAGGATGGGGAAAGGTCGTTGCTGATTGTGGAAAGCATTGTTGGTTGTTATGGAATTGTAACCTGAATTACCCGCAATGGCAGTTGGTTATAAAAGAACTGAAGGTGGGTGAGCATGGGCGAAATTATCTGTATTGCCAACCAAAAGGGTGGGGTGGGTAAAACCACGACCACAATCAATATTGCCGCCATTGCCGCGCAGCTTGGCAAGCGTGTGCTGCTGGTTGATCTTGATCCGCAGGCGAATGCCACCAGCGGCCTGTCGATCGCCTTTACCGGCGAAATGCCGTCCGTCTACGATGCGCTGATCAATCACACCACCGTCGCCGGCAGCATTCTGACCAGCAGCATTGACAACCTGTTTGTGCTCCCCTCCTGCGGCAATCTTTCCGGGGCGCGCATCGAGCTGATTGAAATGTTCCCGCGCGGCGAACGGGAATTTGTGTTGCGCAAGGCGCTCGAGCAGGTGCGGCATGAGTATGATTTTATCTTTATCGATACCGCCCCCTCGCTCGATATCATCACGCTGAACGCCCTGACCGCGGCGGAAAGCGTGCTCATCCCGATGCAATGTGAATATTTTGCGCTCGAGGGGCTGGGCGCGATCTATGCCACGATCGGGCAGGTGAAGGATTCGCTCAATCCCGCCCTCACCCTGCGCGGCATTGCCCTGACCATGTTCAATGCCAGCACGCGCCTCTCGCATGAGGTCGTGCGCGAGGTGCGCGAACAGTGCGGTACGCTGGTCTATGAAACGGTCATTTCGCGCACAGTGAAATTCTCCGAGGCCTCGAGCCACGGCAAAGCCATCACCATCTACGCGCCCGATTCGCCGGGCGCGCTGGCCTACACCAATCTGACCAAGGAAGTGATCCGTTATGACGACCAACCATCCGCCGCGTAAACCCGCGCTGGGCCGCGGCCTCGGCGCGCTCATCGCCCCGACCGCCACCGCTGCGGTTGCTGCTCCCGCCGCCGCCGCGCGGCCGCAGGGCCTGCAGCAGATCCCGCTGGCCAAAATCGACGTCAATCCCTACCAGCCGCGCAAGCAGTTCGGTGAAGAGGCGCTGCGCGAGCTGGCCGACTCCATCAGCCGGCACGGCCTGCTCGCCCCGCTGGTGGTGCGCCCCAAGGGTGACACATTCGAACTGATTGCCGGTGAGCGCAGGTTCCGCGCGCTGAAACTGCTCGAGCGCCCGGAAGCGCTGGCCTTTGTGCGCAATGCGGATGACACCGCCTCCATGGCCCTGGCCATCACCGAGAACATCCAGCGCGAGGAGTTGAACCCGCTGGAAATCGCCTACGCCTACCAGATGCTCGCCGACGAGGGGCTGACCCATCAGGACATCGCCGCGCGCGTCGGCAAGAGCCGCGCGGGGGTGAGCAACCAGATCCGCCTGCTCAAGCTTCCCGAAGCGGTGCGCATGGCGCTGCGGTCGGGCCAGCTGGAAATGGGGCATGCCCGCGCGCTGGTGGCGATTGAGGACGAAACGCGCATGGCGGAGCTGGCGCAGAAGGTCATGGAACGCGGGCTGACCGTGCGCCAGACCGAGGAGCTGGTGGCGGGCAGGAAGGCCGCGCGCGCCGCTGCTGCCCGCAAGATCAGGAAAGTCGACGCCAATATCCGCGATCTCGAGGAGAAATTCAGCCATGCACTCAAGACCGCGGTAACCATCAAGGGCGGGACGCGCGGCGGCAAGGTGGTTATCGCCTTCCGTTCGCTCGCTGATTTCGACCGCATTTTTGCGTCCCTGACCACCCACGGCAGCGATGCGGATCTGCTGTAGGCGCATGCTGACGGCAGTGCGCCCGGGCGGGGCATGCGGCGGGGGGCGCGGTTGAGATGCGTCCGCTGACGCTCGAACGCGCGCAGCCGGGCATGGCGCTCGCCCGCACCGTTTATGACGTTGACGGCAATGCGCTGCTGCAGCGCGGGCAGCTGCTCACCGCCGACCATTGCGCCGGGCTCGCGCGCCATGGCGTGCGCACGGTCTATATCGAGGCGCGGCATACCGACGATATCGTTATCCGCGACGTGATCGACGACGCCACCCGCCTCGCCGCGATCAAACTGATGGGGCGGGTGCTGCGCGAGATCGAAGCCCTGCCGCTCGACGCCGACTATGAGCTGCCGATCCTCGACCTCAAGCGCCTGGCCAACGATTTCGTCGATCAGCTGCGGCGGGTGCGCAATATCACCGTCAATAACGCCGACCTGAAGAACCTGGAGAATTACACTGCCGCGCACAGCGTCAATACCGCCGTGCTGACGGTGATCATCGGCCTCAAGGCGGGGATGCTGCTCGATCCGCTGTACGACCTTGCGCTTGGCGCGCTGCTGCACGACCTGGGCAAGTCGCGGGTGCCGCCAGAAATCCTCAACAAGCCGAACAAGCTGACCAAAGAGGAATTCGAGATCATCAAAAACCATACCGAGGCGGGGCA
>CAZFBR010000141.1:0-8954 GCA_964517215.1 uncultured bacterium | reverse complement strand
CGATCCCGCCACCCGCGCCCGCGCGCAGGCCTACCTCAGCGGCATGCACGCACGCTACAATTACTGCGAAAACATCCCGGTGGCAATCAACCTGCCCGACAGCCGCGCCCTTTCCGTGGCGGTGGGGACCGACAGCAAAATCGTCCGCCGCGGCAATTTTGTCATCGACACCGTCCAGGGCCGCACCATCGGCAAATGCAGCGAGCGCTTCAGTTACATCCAGAAGGTCTTCGGCGGTTCCGATTATTTCATCAGCGAGGTCTATCCCAGCATCCTGCGCGGCAACCCCATCTTCGTGGTCGCCGCCCCGGTCCGGGCCGACAGCGCCGTCCTTGGTGCGGTCATCGTCGCCCCGCGCATGGATTACTTCACCCAGTTTTTCATCGAAGGGGCGCGGTTCGGCACCACCGGCTACCTGATCATGCTTGACGAGCGCGGCATGGTCATTTCCCATCCGGACACGACCACCATCCTCAACGACACCGCCATCCAGCGCTTCACCCCGGTCATGACCCATATCCGCCGCGGCAACGACCATTTCAGCGGCGAGTTCGACGGCCGGAACAAGGTCTACTCCGTGGCGCGCTTCAGCAGCGACCAGTTCAATGTGCTGCACAGCTGGTACATCATCAGCTGCCGCGAATACGCCGACATCGTCGCCGACGCCTGGACGCTGCTCAAGCGGGTCGCGGTCTGCGTGGTGCTCCTCGGCCTGTTCCTCGTCATGCTCATCGGCCTGCTGACCCGCCAGCTGATCAGCCGCCCGCTCGGCGAGCTGACCGCAGCCGCCCGCAGCGTGGCGGCGGGCGACCTGACCACCGCCATCACCGCAACCGGCCGGGTTGATGAGATCGGGGTTCTGACCCAGGCGGTCGCCGACATGACCGGATCGTTGCGCGCGCAGAACCAGAGCATCGGAACAACCGTGGCCCTGCTCGAGCATTCCGCGGGCGACATCGCGCAGGCCAGCGGCCAGCAGGAAAAGCTGGTGCAGGAGCAGCAGGCCGCCGCCGCCGGCATCGCCGCCTCCTCGGCGGAGATATCCGCCACCGCGCGCCAGCTGGCGGCCACCATGCGCCAGGTGCGCGCCACCGCCGAGACCACCACCGCCTGCGCCGATGCCGGCCGCAGCGGCCTGACCGTCCTCGAACAGACCATGACCGGGCTGGGCAATGCCAGCACCTCGCTGATCGGGCACCTGACCGCCATCCGCGCCAAGGCCGCCGCCATCGGCGGGGTGGTCACCACCATCGGCACCGTGGCGGACCAGACCAATCTCCTGTCGCTCAACGCCGCCATCGAAGCGGAAAAAGCGGGCGAAGCGGGGCTCGGGTTCGCCGTGGTGGCGCAGGAAATCCGCCGGCTGGCTGATCAGACCGCCGTTGCCACCCTGGACATCGCCACCATCGTCGGGGAGATGCAGCAGGCCGTGGCGGCGGGCGCGGCGGACATGGAAACCTACGCCGGCGATGTCAGCCGCGGCGTGGCCACTGCCGCCGACGTGGGCCGGCAGATTGCCAGCATTATCGGGCAGGTGCACGAGCTGACCCCGCAGTTTGCCCATGTCAGCGAGGGCATGGGCGCGCAGTCCACCGGCGCCGAGGAAATCAGCCGGTCCATGCAGCAGCTGCGCGCCGGCACGGAACAGACCGTCGCCGCGCTCGCCCAGTTCAACGCCGCCACCCAGCAGCTGCGCACCGCGGCCGCACAGCTGTCCGCGCAGGTCGAACAGTTCAGGGTCTGAGGCGATGACCACCGCCCGCAACCGGGAGCTGTATCAGGCGCGGCTGACCACGCCCGCCGCCGCCGCGGAGGCCGTGCGCTCGGGCTGTTCCATCGCCGTCGGCGTCACCGTCGCGGAACCGCCCGCCCTGCTGGCGGCCATCGCCGACCGGGTGCGGAATGCCGGGCTGGACGGCATCAACGTCTGGACCTTCAATCCGCAGCAGCATCTGGCCTCGACGCTGATCGCCCCCGACCTGTGCGACTGCGTGCAGACCAACGCCTGGTTCGTCAGCGGCGCGGTCCGCAATCTGGTCAAGGTCGGCCTGGTGCATTACGTCCCCGCCTATTTCCACCAGATCCCGCGCCTCATCCGCGACTACGTCAAACCCGATGTGGTGGTGACCATGGTCTCCCCCATGGACGCGGCGGGCTATTTCAGTTTCGGCTCGGGCAGCTACATCATTGACGCCGCCCGCACCGGCAAACACATCATCGTCGAGGTCAACCGCCATCTGCCGCGGGTGTTCGGGGACTCGCTCATCCATGTCTCCGAAGTCCACGCCATTGTCGAGCATCACGCGCCGCTGCCCGACGCGACGATCCCCGACCCGCGCCCCGAGGACGCCGTCATCGGCGAACGCATCGCCGGACTCATCCCCGATGCCGCCGTGCTCCAGCTGGGCATCGGCGGTCTGCCCAACGCGCTGTGCGGTTCGCTGCGCCACCACCGCGATCTGGGCGTCCATTCCGAGCTGATCGGGCCCGGCATGGTCGAACTCATCCGCGCCGGGGTGATCACCGGCCGCAAAAAGAACTACCATCCGCACAAGCACCTCTTCTGCATGCCCTACGGCACCGCCGACACCTTCGCCCATCTGAACGACAACCCCGCCATGGAGGCGTATTCCGCCGAATACATCATGGACCCGAACGTGATCGCGCGCAACGACCGCATGGTCGCCATCAACTCGATCATCGAAGTCGACCTGACCGGGCAGTGCAATGCGGAGTCAATCGACGGTTCGCAGTTCAGCGGGACCGGCGGCCAGCTCGATTTTATCCGCGGCGCCTATGCCTCCCGCGGCGGCGTGGCGATTCTCGCCTTCTACGCCACCGCCAAAAGCGGCACCGTCTCCCGCGTGGTCCCCGTCCTGCCCGCAGGCGCGGCCGTCACCACCCCGCGCATGGACGTCCACTATCTGGTCACCGAGTACGGCGCGGTCAATCTGAAGGGGATTTCCTCCGCGGAGCGGGCCAAGGCCATCGTGTCGCTCGCCCACCCGCAGTTCCGCGACGACCTGCTGCGTGCTGCCGAGGAAATGAACCTGTTCTGACCCGTGCTCCCGTTGGCCGCCGCGGCCACCGCAGCCCCGCGGCAAACCAGATGCTGGAGTTTCAGTAGGACGAGTCGCGCAGGGTGCCGGCGCGGATGCCGGCCAGCCGCTGCTCCACCTCGTTGCGCGCCGCGGGCGGCAGGGCCGCCGTCTCGCGGGCGATCAGCGCCTCGCCCGCCGCCCGCACCGCCGGCGACGCGTAATCGCTCAGGTATTCCTGGAAGGTCAGCAGCGCGTTCGGCGTGCAGTAGCGCTTGATGAACCCGGGGATCGCCTGCTCCATGAAATGCTCGCCCGTCCGCCCGCGCCGGTAGCATGAGGTGCAGAAGCTCGGGAGATACCCGTCGCGCGCCAGTTCGCCGATCACCGCGTCGAGCGACCGGCTGTCGCCCAGCGCGAACTGCTCGCGCGCCAGCTGCTCCGGCTCGTCGCCGTCGGTATAGCCGCCGATCTCCAAATTGGTGCCGGCGTCGATCTGCGACACGCCGACGGTCAGCGCGGTGCGGCGCACCCGCGGGTTCTCCCGCGCGGTGCAGATCAGCCCGGTGTACGGCACCGCCAGGCGCAGCACGGCGATCAGGTAGATAAAGTCGTCGTCGCTGACCAGCCACTGCGTGTGATGCTGCACCCCGTGCGCGGGCTGCAGCCGCGGAAAACTGATGGTGTGCGGCCCGACGCCGCCCTGCCGCTGCAGCTGCACCGCATGGCTCACCAGACCCAGCACCTCAAACCGCCAGTCGTACAGCCCGAAGAGCGCGCCCAGGCCGACATCGTCGCAGCCGCCCTGCATGGCCCGGGTCAGGCCGTCGAGCCGCCAGGCGTAATCCGCCTTGCGGCCGGTCGGATGCACCCGGGCATAGGTCGCATGATGGTAGGTTTCCTGGAAGATCTGGTAAGTGCCGATCCCCGCCGCCTTGACCGTGCGGTACCCCGCCACGTCGAGCGGGGCGGCATTGATATTGACCCGGCGGATCTCGCCGGGCCCGGTCTTGACGGCATAGGCCGTGCGCGCGGCGTCAGCGATGAACTGCGGCGAATAGTCCGGATGCTCGCCGAAGACCAGGATAAGCCGCTTGTGCCCGGCCTGTTCCAGCGCGGTGATCTGCGCCCGCAGCGCCGCCTCGTCCAGCGTGCAGCGCACCGCCGCCGTATTCGACCGCTTGAACCCGCAGTAGGCGCAGTCGTTGACGCAGCGGTTGCCCACATAGAGCGGGGCGAAGAGCACAATGCGGTTGCCGTAGATCGCGTCCTTGAGCCGGCGCGCGTCAGCCAGCACCTGCGCCCGCAGTTCCGGGTCCGTCACCGTCACCAGCCGCGCCGCCTGCACCGGCGTCAGCGGCTGCTTGGCCAGCGCCTGCGCGCACAGATCGCGCACCTCGGCCGCGTCCGCCGGCCCGCGCGCCAGCAGTGCCGTCAGCTGCGCGTCATCGATAAAATCGGCAAAACCGTCGCTCAGCATCTCCTGCATTTCCGTTCCCGCCTTCCCGTCCCTCCGGCCGCCGGACAGCGTTCGCCCGCACGCATTCCCGCGCCGTCATCCGGCCGCCGGCAGCGCCAGGGCCACGGTAACCGTCGTCCCCGCGTCCGGCGTGCTGGCGACCGTCACCGACCCGCCGTTCAATTCCGCCAGTTTCTTCACAATCGACAGGCCCAGTCCGCTGCCGAGGATATGCTTGGTTTTGGCATTGCGCATGCGCACAAATTCACCGAACAGGCGCGCGGTTTCCTCCGCTGTCATGCCGATCCCCGTATCCGCCACCGTCAGCGTCAGGCCGGGTGCCGCCGATGCCAGCGTCGCGGTCACCGTGCCGCCGTCGCGGTTGTACTTCACCGCGTTGGTCAGCAGGTTGTTGGCGATGATCTCCAGCTCGGTCGCGTCGGCGAGCACCGGCAGCGTCACCGGCCCGGCCAGCGTCACGCTGATGCCGCGCGCCTGCGCGTCCGGCTGCACCGTCTCCGCCGCCGCGCGCAGCACCGCCATCGCGTCCGTTGGCGCCAGCGTCCGCGCCCGCTGGCCCGATTCGATGCGCGTCAGCTGCAGCAGGTCCTCGATCAGTTTGCGCATCTGGTCGGCCCGCACCAGCGACCGGGCCACCGCCTCGTCGTACGCCGCCAGTTCGCTGCCGGCGGCGCGGTCGCGCATGATGCGCAGATACCCCTCGATGGCGCCCAGCGGCGCCTTGAGCTCGTGGCCGAGCACCGAAATGAACTGGAAGCGCACCTGCCGCTTCTCCGCCGCCAGCTGCCGCGCCTGACGCGCCAGCACCACCGCATGCGCCGCCTTGCGCACCACCGCCCGCAGCTCGTCGGGCGTGAACGGCTTGGGCAGGAAATCGTACGCCCCGCGCTTGATCGCCGTCACCGCCGTTTCCAGCGAGGCATAGGCGGTGATCATGATCGTCTGCAGGTCGTGCTCGCCCGCCGGCAGCCGCTCCAGCACCTCGATCCCGCTGATCCCGGGCAGCTTATGGTCCAGCAGCAGCAGGTCAGGCAGCCCCTGCGCCATCATGGCCAGCGCTTCCTCGCCGCTCGCCGCCTGCGCCACGCTGAAACTGACGGTCAGCCCGAGGTCGGGCTCCGGCACGGCAAACCGCTCCAGCGCCCGCGCCACGCCGCGGCACATGCCCGGTTCGTCATCCACCACCAGCACCCGCAGCCGGCCGGTGACCGCCGCCTGGTCAGCCATGGAGGAAATGCTCGATCTGGTTGAGCAGCTGCTCGAAACGGACCGGCTTGGCGAACAGCACGTCCGCCTTGACCCACGAGCGCTCCTCGTCCGTCGCCGCATCGATGTCGATGCCTGTTTCGCTTGAGACCGCCGTCACCATGATCACCGGGGTGCGCGGGTTCTTCTGCTTGATGTGATAGCACAGGGTGAACCCTGAATCCCAGTTTTCCATCACCACGTCAACGATCGCCAGATCGATGGTTTCGCGCTGCAGCAGCGCTTCCGCCGCCTGCGCGCTGTCCGCCTCAAGTACGCGGAACCCCTCCCGCTGGAGCTGCAACACCAGCTGCAGCCGGTAATCGTCGTCGTCATCCGCCACCAGCAGCGTTCCCTGGTGCCGTTTCGCCTTCGCTTCGCTCATCATCCCACCTCCGCGGCGGCCGCAGCCGCCGTCCTATTCCCGCGGCGCCGCCGCACGCGGCAGCACCAGGGTAAAGCTGCTTCCCGTCGGACCCGCGGCCGGATCGTCGTTTGAGACGACCCGGATATCGCCGCGGTGCATCTTGACAATGCCGTAGCTCACCGCCAGCCCCAGCCCCGTCCCCTGGCCCGCCGGCTTGGTCGTGAAAAACGGCTCGAACAGCCGCGCCCGATGCTCGCGGGCAATGCCGCTGCCGGTGTCGGTCACGCTGAGGGTCACCCGGTCGCCGTCCGCCGCCGTGCGCACCGTCAGCTCACCCCGGCCCGCCAGCGCGGCGTAGGCGTTCGTCACCAGGTTGGTCAGCACCTGCAGCAGCTGGTCGCCATCGCCGATAATGACCGGATCCGTCAGCGTCAGCGCCGTCGTCACCGTCACGCCCGCCGGCGCCGGCTGCAGCGCCAGCACCTCGCGCACCAGCCCGTGCAGGTCGACCGGCGCAGACGCCACCTGGTTCTGCCGGGCGAAATGCAGCAGGCCCGCCACGATTTTCTTGCAGCGGTCCGCCTGCCGGGCGATCAGGTCGAGGTCCGCGTATTGTTCCGAGCCCGGCGCGCAGGCATCGCGCAGCAGGTGGGCGTACATCAGCACCACCCCCAGCGGGTTGTTCACCTCGTGCGCGATCCCCGCCGCCAGCTGCCCGAGCCCCGCCAGCTTCTCCGACTGCACCAGCGCCTCCTGCGTGCTGGCCAGCTCGTGCACCGTCGCCCGCAGCTGCTCGATAGTATGCGGCAGGCACATCTCGTGCTCCGCCAGGCCGCGCACGATCGCCGCCGCATGCTCGCGGCAGGTGTCGTAGCCGCAGGCGCCGCAGTTGAGCTCGTCTTCCGGCCCGCGCTGCCCCATCTGCCGCAGCGTCGCCGTCAGGGCGGCCGCGTCGGGCGCCGCCAGCCGCTGGTCGGCGGGAGTGAAGCTGCGGTCGAGCGGCAGCGCCGCGTCGGCCGCCAGGTCGGCCTGCCACGCCGCGCGGTCGAATTCGCGCTGGCGCCGCCGCACATATTCACCGACCCGCGTGCGCCGGCGGAACAGCGGCGCCTGCTCCGTCATCCCCGCGCCCGACAGGCAGCCCTGGCAGCAGAGCACCTCGAGCAGGCGCGCCGACAGGTCGCCGCTGCCGAATTCGCGCACCGCCTCGACGAATTCCGCCCGCCCCGCCGCGGTCACCACCTCGCCCGTCGTCAGGTCCTCGTCAATTGCCGCCGCCTGCAGCAGCCCGCGGCTGACCGCGAACAGCCCGCCCAATCCGCCGCGCGGCGGGTCGAAGGCCGCCGGGGGCGCTGTCGCCGGGTCGAGCCCGCGCGCCGCCCACCAGTCGCGCAGCTCGCGGAAGGTCAGCGCCGCGTCGATATCGCGCCCGCCCGCCGCATCGGCCGTCTCGCCCTTCTTGGCGATGCACGGCCCGATGAATACCAGACGCAGGTTTGGGCCATGCCGCCGGCGCACCGCCCGCGCCGCCGCGCTCAGCGGCGAAACCACCGGCGCGAGCGCGCCCGTCAGCTCGGGGTGATACCGCTCGACATACGCCACGACGGCCGGGCAGGTGGTGGCGATGAACCGCCGCGCCGGCTGCTCCGCCAGCAGCCGCGCATAGCGCGCCGCCACCAGGTCGGCGCCGTAGGCGACCTCGAACACCCGGGCGAACCCGAGCGCCCGCAGCGTCCCGACCAGCTGCCGGTCGTCTATGTCGGGAAACTCGGCGGGAAAGCTCGGCGCCACCAGTGCCGCCACCGGGGCCGGGCCGGCCAGCAGCGCCTGCACCGCCGGCACCGCATCGAGCACGACCTTGGCCCCCTGGCTGCAGACCCGCACACAGTTGCCGCAGGCGATGCAGCGTTCCGGGATCACCTCGGCCTGGCCGTCAACGATGCGGATCGCCTTGGCCGGGCATTCGCGCACACAGGTGAAACAGACGCGGCAGCGCTCGCGCACCGTGCTGACCAGCGGCGCGGGTCCCGGCTGGCGCATGATCGGGTCGCCTCAGTGCACCGTGTCGCGCCGGTGATACGTCGTATGCAGCAGATGATGCGCCTTGTCGCCGCCGGGGGCGCCGAGGTACTGCGCGTAGAGCCGCTGGAGCTCCGGGTTGTTGTGCGACACGCGCAGCGCCTCCTTCTGGTCGAGCTCGTACAGCGCCTGCAGCCGCGCCCGCACCGCCTCGGGTTTGACCCCGATCGGCTGGCCGCCGCCGTTGATGCAGCCGCCGGGGCAGGTCATCACCTCGATAAAGTGCAGGTCGGACCGGCCGGCGCGCAGCTGTTCCAGCAGCTTGCGCGCATTGCCCAAGCCGCTCGCCACCGCCACGCCCACCTCGCGGTCGCCGATCTTCACCTTCAGTTCCTTGATCCCGGCGAAGCCGCGGATCTCCTTCAGCGCCGGCGCCTTCAGTTCCTTCCCGCCCATGAGCAGGAAATGGGCCGTGCGCAGCGCCGCCTCCATCACCCCGCCGCTGCCGCCGAAGAGCTTGCCCGCCGTGCTGCGCGTGCCGAACGGACTGTCGGCGAATTCCGGTTCGAGCGATTTGAAATCAATCCCGTTCATCTTGATCATGCGCACCAGCTCGCGCACCGTCAGCACCGCATCGATATCAACGGCATCGTCGTGTTCCTGCTCCGCCCGCCCCGCCTCGAATTTCTTGGCGGTGCAGGGCATGACCGAAACGCTGAAGATGTCCGCCGGCGCCACCTTTTCCTGCTCGGCGAAGTAGGTCTTGATCACCGCGCCCAGCATCTGCTGCGGGCTCTTGCAGCTC
>CAZFBR010000140.1:0-9033 GCA_964517215.1 uncultured bacterium | reverse complement strand
CGAATACCAGCTTTCATTTATCAGGGGCGCATAGTCAAAGGCGGTGACCCGGTAGGTGTACCAGGTGCCGTGACTCACCGCCGAATCGTCAAAGCGGTTGCTGTAGCTGATCCCGGCCAACATGGTGATGCCGCTGGCGGTCCGCCAGACATGATACCCTTCAAGATCGGACAGGCCGTTGCCTTCTTCGTCGAGCGACGGCACCGACCATTCCAGCGACACCAGCCCGCCGCCGACGCTGCCGTCGAGGTCGGTCACCACTGCCGGCGCAACCGTGTCCGCACCCGGCGCGGTATCCACCACCGTCAGCCGGTACGGAATATACTGGATGGCGGCGCTGCCGGAGCTGAAGTAGGTGGGAATCAGCGCGGAATCCGTTGTGCCCAGCCAGTTGTTGGTGAAATCAAGCGGCGCGGCGGCGGAATCGCAATACACGCTGTTCATCATGCTTCCGAGATTGTTCTTCCGCCAGGTGTTGCTGTTGGCGCCGTACTGCGCATATTGCGCCATTGTCTGGTTTGATGTGGTATTGGCGGTAAAGACATTGCCGACACCCTGCGAATCGCTGATCCCGTAATACCCGCTGGCAACGCTGTTCCCCACCACCAGGCAGGACGAACTGGTCGCCAGTTCAATGCCGCTATACATCGTGCCGCAGGAGATTTTGTTGTCGGCCACATACGCATTCGCGCAATCCTGCAGCAAAAACCCGGCGCCCGAGTTGTTGTAGGCGCTGTTGCCGCTGATGAGCAGATTGTCGCTGCTGATGGCATGCAGGCCCGCCCCCATCGTCGTTTGCGAGAATTGCGAGGCGCTGACCTGCGCATGCTGTTCGTCGTACAGACACAGGCCCGGACTGGTGCTCGACTCACAGCGGGCCGCGATAATGGTGTTATTGTCACCGTGTTCGAGCACCATGCCGCTGCCGCAGCCATTGGTCGCCACATGTTCGAGCCGCGACCCGGTCACCCCCTGCCAGTACACCCCCGACGCAGCCGCTTCGACCTCAAGACCGCTGAGCAGCAGCCCCGACCGGTTCAGGGCGTAAATGCCCGTATCCGTCCCGCTGGCCATAATGACTGTCAGCGTTTCGCTCGCCCCGATAATGGCCAGCGAATCGCACGGAATGGTGAAGGTTTCACTGTAGGTTCCGGCATCAATAAAAATCGTGTCGCCGGGCGACACATAGGGCAGGATGCTCCCGATGCTGATGGCCGGGGAATCGGGCGAGGTGCCCGGGTTGGCGAAGACGCCAATCGTCGAGGTGAACCGGTCGCCGGCCATCGCCCCGTCGTTCACATACCAGGCATTGGCGCCCGAAGTGTCAATCAGCGCCATGGCCGACACCGCGCCGCTCAGCCACGATTCATTGACGTAAGGCGCCTTGCTGTCATACGCCGCCACCGCGTACCAGTACAGCACACCCGACGACACGCTGGCGTCGGCGTATTCCTCGGTCCCGGCCCCGATGCTGGTCAGTTCCGCCCAGGCAATATCACCCTGCTGGCGGCGCAACAGCGAGTAGCCGTCGAGGTCGCCGCACGGACCGCCGGAATCCTCGTTGTCCAGTACCGCCGCCCAGCTGATGTGCACCGTTCCCGTGTCAACACCCGCGGCGGTAATAGTGTCCGGCGTGGCCGGGGCAATGGTATCCGCGCCCGGGGCGGTGTCGACAGGATAGAAACGATAGGGCTGGTACTGCACGTTCCACGAATAGCTTCCGCCGATGCGCGCCGCGATGGCGGCGCTGTCCGCGGTACCCCAGTAATTGCGCAGCATCGGGGTCGCCATCATGACATCACAGATCACCAGGGTATCGCCTGCCGTAAAATTGTTGTGGTGCACATTGCTGTTGGTAGCGCCCCCCTGCAAGCCCACTGCCGCCGTCCCGTTTCCGCCAAATTCATTGAGCGAGGCTTGGACGTACATCCCGGTCACTGACAGTCCGTACGCGGAATTAGCGGCCACCAAGTTGCCCCGCAACTGCGCGCCAATGTCCGCCACGATTCCGCTGACGTTGCCGGTAACGACATTATCCGTCAGCAAGGCATATGGCACACCGTACACTCCGGTCGAACCGTTCCTGGTGATGCGGTTGCCCGCCAGCATCGCACTGTCACACCCCGTCGGTAGATAGACACCGTATGCGATACTGCTGTCGATCAGGCAGTCTTCGACGGTGAGCAGTGAGCTGCTGACCCCATAGACGCCGTTTACGTTGCTGCGGATGGCCGTGCCGTAGACCATCACCTCAGAGCTACTTTCGATATAAATGCCGTAGCTGCTGTTGCTGTCGACAGCACAATTGCTGATACTCGCCGACAACGAATAGTTATACAGACGTATTCCAGCCATATCGTTGCCAGACACCGTCGCGTTCTGCAGCGTTGCCTGCGGCGATCCGTTCAGCACAATGCCGCTGTACCCGGACGGCGCACCGGTCACCCGCAGGTCGGCAATAACGCACCCGGTACAGCCGGTTAGGGTCAGCCCGTCAGCCGCGCCGCTCACCTGCAGCACGGTCGCAGACGAGTCGGCACCCTGCAGGACGATCCCGACAACATCAGTTATGGTCCAGTTGCCGCTGTAGGTGCCGGCGTCGATATAGACCGTGTCGCCAGTCGTCACCTGACCCAGCACGGTGGCCAGCGAACTGCACGGACTGGTCGGCGACAAACCATTGTACCCGGCATTGCCCGCCACCGTGCAAAACAGATCGCCCGCCGTCGCGGTGTCATTGACGTACCAAGCATTCGGTCCGGCCGTGTTCGGGGGTGCCGCGACCACGGTCACCGTATCGATGACCGTCCCGATTTCTCCGGTATCGGCACGCACAACTTCGCCGGCGGTAACGCCCAGTTGCAGGTTGCCGCTCACGCTGTCGCCGGCAACCAGCAGAAAGGTGCCGCGAAATGCGCCGCTGCTGACTGCGGTTTCAAACAGCGTCACCCAGTCGGAATCCCCGGAAGTGACGTTCACCACCCGCAGGGTCATACTATCGGTCGCGGCGGTATCCTCGTTGGCGTCGGCGGCTTCCACCTGCAGATAGGCGGTATCGCCCACCGCATAACTGTCAACTGCCAGCACATAAGTTGCGTTCATGAACTGCATGGTCACCGACGCCATGCCTCCGAAGGTCGTCGCCGAAGCCATGGTGTCACACCATCCGACGTTGTAATGCGGCGTATGGCTGTCATACGCGAAAACCTGATAATAGGCGGTCACGCCGGTACCGAGCCCGGTATCCGCGTAGGCCGTGACTCCGGCACCGACATTGGCTACCACAATCCAACTGTCGAAGGCAAAGGTCCGGTAAATGCGGTAACCGGCGACTCCGCTGCCGCCGTGAAAGCTGCCGTCTTCATTGAACAGCGACGGCGTCCACCCGACGATTATTGTCCCCACACCAGGCGTGCAGGTAACAACCGACGGCGGTTCAGGCGCCACAGTATCCGCACCGGGGGTCGTGTCGATCATATTCAGCCGCCACGGTTCGTAAGTTACCCCGCCGCTCCCGGCGCCGGTAACCTGCGCATTCACCGCTGCCGAGTCAACACTCCCCCACCAGTTCTGTACGGCATGCAAGACACCGGCGGTGATGCTGATGCCGCCGGTCGGATAGAGCGGGGGCGCCAAAATGTTGTTCTTGACCAGCGTGTCGCTGCAGCTCGCCACCGATATCTGGGTGGTGGCGTTCGAGTCGAAATCGTTGCCGGTGATCAGATTGCCGCTCGAGCCGGACAGATACAGGCCGGCGTCCTGGCAATTGACCACACGGTTGCCGATAAGCACACCGTTGGATGCGCTGCTCAGCAGGATGCCGTAATCAGTGCAGCCGCCGATCCGGTTGCTGCGAAACACATTGCGCTGGCCGTAATTCGCGACGCCGTTCTGGAATCCGCTGATGCTGTTGTCGGCAAACAGGTTGTCGTTGCTGTTGCAGTTGATGGCATTGCCGGTTCCCTGGCTGATGGTGTTGCCCGTCACCACATTACTGTCCCCGCCGGTGGTGACGCTGATGCCCGTCGTGGCGAAGACGACGATGTTACCGCCCACATATGCGGCGTCCGCGCCCAGCAGGTCGATGGCCGTTGCGCTGGTGTCGCAGCGGTTATTGATCACCGAATCGCCGGCGGTATACGCCAGTTTAATGGCTCCGTTTGTGGTGTTCTGAAAGGCGAAATAATTGTCGGCAATCAGGTTGTTGTCGCCGTAATTGATGAACACGCCGGCATTACCGTTGTTGTACGCCAAATTGTTCCCGACAATGCGGTTGTACGACGAGTAGTTGTAGAAATAAATCCCCGTATAGGAATTGCCGCTGATGCTGTCGCCGCTGATCTCCGAGTAATCGACGTTGCTGAAGTCAATGCCGTTGTACGAGCCCGTAATGCCGAGATTGCGGATTGCCAGATTCGACTGCCCGACCGCGATAAACGCATTGGAATCCGCGACAGCACAGTCAACGGTGGTGTACCGTGAATCAGCGCCGATAATCGTCAGGTTGCTCACGGTGATAACAATGGGGGTGTCCTGATAGAATCCGTTGTCGATATAGATTGTGTCGTTGGCGCTCGCCAGCGCGACCACGGTGGAGATATTCCGTTTGGGCGAGGCAGTATCCGTGCCCGAATTGACATCATTACCCGCCACCCCGGTGAATACATCGTTGCCGGTGGCATCGTCATTCACGTACCACGTCGCCGCCGAGACCGACAGCGCCGCCGTCAATACGATGAATAACGATACAAAAAAAAGCACTCGCATATGCATACGTCACCCCTCCTGGATACCAACGTATTTATACCACATCGGATCGATGGGGTCAATGTATTCTTTTTGACACTATCGGTAGTACCGCAAGAGGTAATGACAAATCGTCTAAAACGTTCATTGTGAGAACTAACTCGTTGCTAATGACGCAGTTGGGCGAGCACTCCTGCCAATTCACTGTCACCATCAGCCGTTATGCATGGTTGGCTGCCGGAAACGACATTGCTGTGCCGGTCGCACCACCACACCAATTCGGGCGGCAGGGCTGCGGCGCAGGGATTGTCCCGCTGCAGCCAGGCATGCTCGCATGGCGCAATGATCGTGTTGGCCGCCACTTCGCCGCTCATGGTGACCGTGATATTGCGCTGGCGCAGCAGCAGGTAGAGTTCATACTCAGGCGGTTGCACGGCAACCAGGTTGATTGCCGCGTCCGGCAGCCACTGGCGCAACAGCTCCGTCACCCGGAACAGCGTCTGGTAACGAATTTCTTCGTCGGCGTCCCAATCAAAAACCGCAACCGGTCCGGACAATGCCGGTCGGCCGGGACCGGGGGCAAGCTCGCGGATCCTGCCCGCCGGCGCCATGCCGGTGACCCCGCCGGCAGCATCACGCAAAGCGTCAAGCAGGGTCGCCGCCAGCGCCGGACGCTGCTGCCACGCGGCCACCGCACGCATGGTCGCGACTTCGCGGCCGATCGCCGCCACAATGCCCGGCCATTCCTCCGCCGTCGCCCAGCGTTTCCAGAAGCGGAGCCGGTTGCGCAGCTTGTAGTAATGGTACCCCGTCGTGCGTCGGACGTTCAGGCCGCCCCGATGCCAGCACTTCGCCGCCGGCGCGGCGATGACGTCCCAACCCGCCGCACGCGCGCGACAGCACCAGTCGATATCGTCCCAATAGAGGAAATATGAATCGTCCATCAAGCCGATCTGCGCCAGGGTCGCACCGCGCACCATCAGCAGGCAGGCGCCGGCGTAATCCACGGCCACCGTATCGACGTACGAGCCGTCGTCGTAGCGGCGATGGAACCGCGGCAGCAGGTCCCCCGTCGCCGGGATGAGCAGCGCGCCCGTTTCCTGGATCAGCTCGCGTTCATGCGCGAAGTACACCGTTCCCGTGACCATCCCCGCGCGCGGCCGCGTGTCGAGCACCTCCTGCATGGCCGCCACCGCCCCGGGCGCCAGCGTCACATCATTGTCGAGCAGCAGCACCGCGTCCCACCCTCCGCGGCGCTGTACCTCCGCCAGGCCAAAGTTAAAGCCGCCGGTACCGCCGCGGTTCGCCCCGGTCGCCAGCACCGTGACTTCGGGGTACGCAACCGCCTCCGCCGCGCTGCCGTCGGTGCTGCCGTTGTCGACCAGGAAGATTGCCAGCTCGCCGGCAGCCGTCTGGGCCCGAAGCGAATCAAGCAGCGGACCGAGCACACCCGGCCGGTTATGGTGGCAGATGACCACCGCAATGCGCGGCATCAGACGAGGATAAGATTGGCTGCGGGAAAGCCCTGTGCCAGCAGCTGGTCGCGAATTTCATAGCGGGCAAGCGAGGCGATCAGGACAACCCGGTCGGGCGGCAGTTCCGGCTTGAGCTCAGACGGGTGGATAATCGCCACCCCTTCCTTCGTCCGCCCCGAGAGCGTCAGGTCATTGTCGATAAACAGTTTGGCGTCAAGCCCCTCGCGCCGGAGCCGGAAGAGCAGCGACTTGCCCGCGGCACCCGCCCCGAAGATGTAGAATGACGCACCCTGCTGGCGCAGATGCGACAATCGCGGCTGCAGGCAGGCGATCCGCGCCGCCCAGAAGACGATGTTGAAAATCAGCCCCGCTGCGGCATACAGGATCAGGATCGCCAGCGCCAGTTCCGGCAGCTGGATGATGACCCCCAGCGAGATCAGCAGATAAAACTCGCCCACCGTGAGAAAGCCGAGTTTGGCCTTGAGCATGCTCTCGTCGATCTTCGTGCATATCCCGTACAGCAGTTCCGCCTTTTCCAGTTCCTCGCTTTCAGGATGGAAATTCCACAGTTTGGCGGGGCCGTTGTGTTCGAGAAAATAATGGAAGAAATGCTTGATCGCCAGGGTGACCAGGAACAGCCAGCCGAGGGTCATCAGCAGCAGGTTGTCGCCGCTGCCGCGCGGGACCAGGATGATCGCCAGCGTGATAACCAGTATTTTCGCCTGGTCCACCAGCACATCCCACAGCCAGCCGAGCGGCGAATACTGGCTGCGGCAGCGCGCCAGCTGCCCGTCAAGCGCGTCGCATACATTGGAGAAATTGAGCACCAGCACCCCAAGCAGGTTGATCCAGTAACCGAGATTCGGGAACAGCAGCATGGCGGCAATAATGCCGCTGACCAACGATACTGCCGTGATGTCGTCGGGCATGATCCCCGTGCGCGCGACGCGCTTCAGCAGGCGAATGGAAAAAAAGTAGTAAAACCGGCGTTCCCACAGATCCGGCTTCGTGGTATACCGCGCGTACAGCTCCCGGTACGACAGTTCCGCCGCCTGGTTCGTGCTCATGGCCTGTTCCCGCCGCGCCGCCGCCGATGCCGGCTATGCCTCGGCGTCCCCATCCTCGGGCGGCGCCGATTCGCCGCGGGCGCGCGCCTGCTTGCGCTCCAGCTTGCGCTGCCGCTTCTCTTCCTGCTTCGCCAGCCGCTGCAGTTCTTTCCTGCGTTTGTCGCCGCCGTAATTGACCCGTGCCATGCGTTCTCCTTGGACAGCGATCACCGTCAACCGCCACGGCTGCCGTCGCTAACAGCAGTGTATGGTACTACACCCGTCACCGCGCGTCAAACTGCAGCCGGCGACAAAAGGCCGGGGCGTTGCCGCCCCGGCCTGCAAATACGGTGCTCCGTTTCAGTGCTGTCCGGCTACCACGATTGCCGCTGCTTCTTCACCGCCCACCAGATCACTGCCGCCAGCAACAGCCACGGCAGCAGATAGCCGGCGCCCATGATGATCACCCCGAACCCCTCGCTGCTCGAGTTCAGCGCCCGCGTCAGGGCCAGGCGCAGTTCACCACCGAACCCGCTGGTCACACCATCGGTCTCCGGCCGCCCGTCACTTTCGCGCAGCACAATGGCGATGGTGGCGAAATCGACCTTGCGCGTGATCTCCTGCTGCGCCTGCTGCAGCTGCTCGCGCTCGCCCTGCAGCTGCGTCAGCTGCCGCTGCAGCCGCTGCGCCCGGTATTCGTCGTCCTGCGCCTGCGCCAGTTCGCGCTTCACGCTGGTGGTATGCTGCTCGTTCGCCTGCACCCGCTGTTCGACTGCCTGTACCTGCCGCGTGCGATCCTCCGCGCTGATGTCCTCAGTAATGACCTCGCCCAGTTCATGCAGGTCGCTGACAAATCCGTCGAATTTCGCCGACGGCACCCGCACCCGCAGCGTCGCCGCCGCTTCCCCGTCGTCGTTCTGCAGCACCCGCGAACTGATCAGCTGTCCGCCCGCCTCTGCCACCAGCCCCGTCACCTGCTTGTGCGCCGCCCGCGCATCGTCGACCTGCATCGTCACGTTCGCCGCGTACTCGAGGCGCTGCTGCGGCAGCGGGACCAGCTCGTCCGTTGGCGTCGTTGGCAGCGGCAGCTGCACCACATCACCGCTCCCCGTGTCACCACCCGGATACGATTCAATCACGCCCTGATTGTAGTAATGCCGGGGCGTTTCCCTGTTGCCCGGAGCCGCACGGTGCTGCGCCCGGGGTGCGTGCTCCGCAGCGGGTGCCGCCGGGGACGCCGCTGTCCGCCGGTCCGCCGCTCCACCCCGGCTCAGCAGCAGTTCGCCCTCGGCCTCGGCCGTTGTGCTGCTCGGTTGCTCGGCCGCACGTTTCGCCTGTTCCGCTTCGAACTGCCGCGAGCGTGCTTCATAGTAGTCGCGGCCGGGGCGTGCGTCACGCGGCGACGCCGACGCCACCGTCATTTCCGCCCGACTGCTGCCCGCGGAGTAGATGCACTGTGACAGCGCTGCCTTGTTGTTATCGGTCTCTTCGCTGCTGGCCGCCGCCTCGCACAGGACCAGTGCGCTATTGTCTGCGCTGTCCGATGCCGGGGACGACGCCTTCCGCCACCCCGTCTGGGTCCCCGCATAGATTCCCATACCGAGCGCCAGCACCAGCACCGCCGCGATCTTCGGGGTCTGCACCCGCCACCAGCTCTTCGGCTGCGCCGCGAGCTGCGGCGCCACCTTCGCCCATGCCGCGTCCGCCGGCGGAACCGCCAGTTCCTCGTCCCTGATCGTCCCCATCGCCGCCTGCGCCGCCGAGAA
>CAZFBR010000139.1:0-9043 GCA_964517215.1 uncultured bacterium | reverse complement strand
CGGGTGGCCCTGCGCCAGCAGCTGGCGGGTGAATTCGACCGCGCGGCGCACCCCCTCGCGATACGGTCCGGTCTCGGTGCGTTGTGAGCCGAGATGAACATGCACGCCGCAGAGTTGCACCGCGGGGAGCTGGCGGGCGCGGGCGTAGATCTCGCCGGCTTCGGGGATGAGAATGCCGAATTTATTTTCTGCGATCCCGGTGGTGATATGGGCATGCGTGTGCGCATCCACATCGGGATTGATGCGCAGGGCACAGCGGGCGGTCAGATTGAGACCCGCGGCGACGCGGTTGATCGCTTCGAGTTCGGCGAACGATTCGCAATTGAACATGCAGATGCCGGCGGCGAGCGCCTGGGCAATCTCGTCATCGCGCTTGCCGACGCCCGCGTAGACGACCCTGGCTGGGTCGCCGCCGGCACGCTGGACGCGGAACAGTTCGCCGCCGGAGACGATATCGAACCCGCTGCCGGCGTCATGCAGCGCGCGCAGCACGGCGAGATTGCCGTTGGTTTTGACCGAGTAGCAGATGAGGTGGTCGAGGTCCCGGAGCGCCCCGTCGAGCTTGCGGTAATGGTCGAGCAGGGTGCGCCGACTGTAGATATAGAGGGGCGTGCCGTACTGCGCCACCAGGTCGGCGACGGGCACCTCCTCGCAGAAAAGTTCATTGTTGCGGTAGACGAAATGATCCATGCGGCAGTGTCCTTTGGGATAATGGTCAGCGTTTGAGCCGTCGCCGCCAGGCGGCGAGCTGTTTGCGGACTTCGCGGGCGGCGGGCCCGCCGTGGGTGCGGCGCAGATTGACCGAGGCGGCGGCGTCATGCGGCACCGCCAGCGGTTTCCCGGCGGCGACGGCGCGGGCGACTTCCTCGCCCATGGCGCGGTAGGCGGCGCGGAACGGCATGCCGCGCCGCACCTGCTGCTCAACAACGTCGGTGGCGAGCAGGAAGGTGTTGGCCGACGCCTGCGCCAGCGCGGCGGCATTGAAGGTCGTGCCGGTGACGATGCGCGCGGCAACATTGAGCATGGGCACCAGCTGCTCGATGCTGTCAAAGAGCGGTTCCTTGTCTTCCTGCAGGTCGCGGTAATAGGTCAGCGGCAGGCCCTTGAGGACGATCGCCAGCGACTGGTAATTGCCGAGCAGCCGCCCCGCCTTGCCGCGGATGAGTTCCAGCGCGTCGGGATTGCGTTTCTGCGGCATGAGTGATGACCCGGTGCAGTAGGCGTCGGGGATATGGACGAAGTTCAGCTCGGGACGGTGCCATTCAATCCACTCCGCCGCCCAGCGGGACAGGTGCAGGCCGATGAGCGCCCCGGCGTGGAGGAAATCAAGGACGAAATCGCGATCGCTGACCGCGTCCATCGAATTGTCGGTCGGCGAATCAAACCCGAGTTCTTTGGCGGTGAAGGCACGGTCGAGCGGCAGCGTGCTGCCCGCAAGGGCGCCGCTGCCGAGCGGGCAGCGGTTGAGCCGCGGCATGAGGTCGCGCAGGCGCTGGCGGTCGCGGTCGAACATCTCGGCGAAGGCGAGCAGGTAATGCGCCACGGTGACCGGCTGCGCCGGCTGGCCGTGGGTGTAGCCCGCCATGACCGTCCCGGTGTGGGCGGCGGCCTGGGTTACCAGCGCGGCGCACAGGTCGCGCAGCAAACGGTCAAGTGCGGTCGTCGCGGTGCGCAGGTACCGGCGCAGGTCGATGACCACGAGGTCGTTGCGGCTGCGCCCGGTGTGCAGCTTGCCGCCGAGTTTCCCGAGCCGGCGGGTCAGTTCCTGCTCGACCCAGGTGTGAATGTCCTCCAGCGACAGGTCCGGCTGCAGTTTTCCCGTGTGCAGTTCGTTCGCCATCTTCCCGAGGGTGCGGGCGATGCGGCCGGCCTCGCTTTTCGTCAGGAGGCCGATGCGCTGCAGCATGCGGACATGCGCCTGACCGACGGCGAGATCGTCATGCACCAGCGCACAATCGTAGTGCGTGGAGAAGGACATCCGCTCGAACCACGGGTCGGTGCCGCCCTGCAGGCGGCCCTGCCACAGCTTCTGCCCGGCGGCGCGTTTCGCCTTCGCCTTGGCCATGGCGGCCTACACCCGGCCTTTGCGGTCGCGGATGCCAGCCACTTCGAGCGGCAGGCCCCACAGACGGTTGAAACCCTCGGCCAGCTTCTGGTCGAACTTGTCGCCCTTGTCGTAGGTCGCCAGCTTGAGCGAATAGAGCGAGGTCGGCGAGGTGCGTCCGACCACGGTCGCGCTGCCGCGGTACAGCTTGATGCGGACGTCGCCGTTGACGACCTGCTGGGTGTCGGCATTGAAGGCATCGAGCGCGCGGCGCAGCGGGGAGAACCAGTGGCCGTAATAGACCAGGTCCGCATAGCGCAGCGACAGGATGTCCTTGTAGTGCGCGGTCTCGCGGTCGAGGCACATCGCCTCGAGGGCACGGTGGGCGAGGTGGAAGACCACCGCTGCCGGCGCTTCGTAGGTCTCGCGTGACTTGATGCCGACCAGCCGGTTTTCGACCATATCGATGCGCCCGACGCCGTGCCGGCCGGCGAGCTTCTCGACGGTGGTGATCAGCTTGTAGGCGGGCATGGTTTTGCCATTGAGCGCATACGGGATGCCCCGCTTGAACGAGAGAGTGAGATACTGCGGCTTCGCCGGCGCCCGCAGCGGGTCGGTGGTCAGCTTGTGAATGTCCTCAGGCGGCTCCGCGTTCGGGTCCTCGAGCACGCCGCACTCGCAGGAGAGGCCCCACAGGTTGCGGTCGAGCGAATAGGGCTTCTTTTTCGAAACGGTGATGGGAATGCGCATCTTCTCCGCGTATTCGATCTCCTCGTCGCGGGTCTTGAACTCCCAGGTACGCACCGGGGCGAGCACCTTGATCTCCGGGGCGAGGGCACGGAAGGAAACCTCAAAGCGGACCTGATCATTCCCTTTGCCGGTCGACCCGTGGGCGACCGCATCGCAGTGGTACTTCTTGGCGACGTCGATCAGGCGCTTGGCGATGAGCGGGCGGCCGAGCGAGGTTGCCATCGGATACTGCCCCTCGTACAGCGCGTTGGCCGCGAGCGACGGCCAGATATAATCCTTGATGAACTCGTTGCGCAGGTCCTCGATGATGACCTTCTTGACTCCGATTTTCAGCGCGCGCTGGCGTACGGAGGCGAGTTCCTCCTCCTGGCCGAGGTCGGCGCAGTAGGCGACCACCTCGCAGCCGAATTTCTCGCGCAGCCAGTAGACCATGACTGTGGTGTCCAGCCCGCCGGAATACGCCAATGCCACCCGTTTCACTTGTGTCGCTTGCATACCCAAACTCCTTGTCTCGTCTTCAGTGTCGCACAGCCGTTCCTGGCTGTGAAAATCATGCGCCGGCAGAAGTGCCGGCGCCTTTTGGTTGCCGGTTACGGCTGGGGCTGCCAGCCGGCCACTGCCTCGTCAAGCGCGGTTAGCAGCCGCTGGATCTCGACGGAGGTGATGATATACGGCGGGGCAAAGCGCAGCACATTCCCCGCCGTGCAGTTGATGATGAACCCGCGTTCCTGCATCGTGGTGACCAGTGCCGCGCCGGGTGCGGCAAGGATGAGCCCCTGCAGCAGGCCACGGCCGCGCGTGCCGGTTATCTTGGCTGGGTGCCGGGCCGCCAGCGCCGCCAGCCCCGCCTGCAGTTCCGTGCCGCGCTCCCGGACCGCTGCCAGCAGGTTTTCCTGCTCGATGGTGGTGAGGGTGGCGAGCGCTGCTGCGCAGGCCAGCGGATTGCCGCCGAAGGTCGAATTGTGGTCGCCGGGAGCGAAATCGACGGCGGGATTGAGCACCACGGTCGCGCCGATGGGGACGCCGCCGCCCAGTCCCTTGGCCAGGGTGAAGAGGTCCGGCCGGACGCCCACCGTCTGCCAGCCGAACCACTCGCCGAGCCGGCCGACGCCGGTCTGCACTTCATCGAAGATCAGCAGCAGACCGCGTTCATCGCACAGCTGCCGGGCGCCCTGCAGGAACTCGGTGGTCCCGGGGGTCACGCCCCCCTCGCCCTGCAGCACTTCGAGCAGCACGGCCACGGTCTGATCGGTGACTGCCGCCCGCAGCGCCGCCAGGTCGTTGTACGGTGCATAATTGAATCCCGCCGGCATGGGCGCAAACGGTTTCTGGTATTTTTCCTGCGCGGTCGCCGCCACGGTGGCGAGCGTGCGCCCGTGGAAACTGTGCTGCGCGGAGATGATCGCGTACGGCGTGCCGGGTCGGGTCTTGCCGAATTTGCGCGCCAGCTTGAAGGCGGTCTCGTTGGCCTCGGCGCCGCTGTTGCAGAAGAAGCTGCGCGCACCCGCCCCGCCCGCCAGTACGGAGAGTTTTTCCGCCAGGGTGAGTTGCGGCTCGTTGAGGTACAGGTTGGAAACGTGGATCAGCGTCGCCGCCTGCTGCGCGACGGCCCGGGCAACGGCAGGATGCGCATGGCCGAGCCCGTTGACGGCGATGCCGCCGAGGCAATCGAGATACTCGCGCCCGGCCGCGTCCCAGACCCGGCACCCCTGCCCGCGCACCAGCAGCAGCGAACGGGCACCGTTATTGTTAAGCAGGTGGCGCTGCGCCAGCGCCTGCGCCTCGGTAAGATTCATGGCTGTTCCTTCATGGCCAGATGGAAGTTGACCAGTCCCACAACCTGGTTGTTGGTTTCGCGCAGCCGGTTGGAGAGGACCTTGGCCAGCTGCATGATGATCTTGAAGGCGGTGTAGGGGTGCGACTCGATCAGCCGGGCGAACTCCTCGACCCGGAAGACCAGCAGCGCGGTCTCGCGGGTGGTCTTGACGGTTGCCGAGCGGGTATCACCGTCGATGAGCGCCAGCTCCCCGAAGCATTCGCCTTCGCCGAGCTGGGCCAGCAGCTTGGTTTTGCCGCCTTCCAGCTGCTTGGTGATGGCGATGCCGCCGCTGACGATGATATAGAGCGCATTGCCGGGTTCGCCTTCGGTGAAGATGGTGCGGTTTTCCTTCACATACTCAGTGACAAAGAGCTTCTTGACAATGGCCAGCTCTTCGGGCAGCAGGGTATTGAAGATCCGCGTGTTGGTGAGGCACTCGACGATATTCATTTTGGGGATGTGTTCTTCAGCACGATTTCCGTGCCGACCCCGGTTTCAGTGAAGGTTTCGATGAGCAGCGCATGGGGGATTTCGCCGCTGATGATGTGCGCCTTGCGCACGCCCTGCTGCAGCGCATCGATGCAGGCCTCGAGTTTGGGAATCATTCCGCCGTCGATGATGCCGTCCTTGCGCAGCTGCTGATGGTCGGCCATGGTGATGGTCTTGATCAGCGTGGACGGGTCGTGCTGGTCGCGCAGCACCCCGGGCTCGTCGGTAATGAGGATGAATTTCTCCGCCTTGAGCGCGGCGGCCAGCGCGCCGGCCGCGGTGTCCGCGTTCAGGTTGAGCGTGGTGCCGTTCCGGTCAACGCCGACCGGGGCGATGACCGGGATGTAATCGCGGTCAAGCAGGAGCTGGACCAGGTCGGTGTTGATTTTGTCGACTTCGCCCACCTGGCCGTAGTCGACTTTGGCGGCGATCTTTTTGGCCAGCAGGATATCGCCGTCCTTGCCGGTCAGTCCGACCGCGCGCCCGCCCCGGCGGTTGAGATCCGCGACGATTTCCTTGTTGATGTTGCCCGCGAGCACCATTTCGACGATGTCCATGGTCTCCGCGTCGGTGACGCGCAGGCCGTCGATGAAGGTGGGCTGCTTGCCGACCTTCTTGAGCAGGGCGGAAATCTGCTTGCCGCCGCCATGCACGACCACCGGTTTGATGCCGACGAATTTGAGCAGCAGCAGGTCAAGCAGGACGCTGGCCTTGAGCTCGTCCCTGACCATGGCGCTGCCGCCGTATTTGATGACAAACACGCAATCGCGAAACTGCTGGATGTAGGGCAGGGCCTCGATGAGGACTTCGGCCTGCTTAATATGCTGCGCCATCGGATCGGCCATGATGGTTCTCCTGAAAAAAATGGAGCCCGCGACCAGACTCGAACTGGTGACCTGCGCATTACGAATGCGCTGCTCTACCAACTGAGCTACACGGGCTCGGGAAAAGAAACCTACCGGGGAAGAACTGGGGTATCAGTGAGCAAGCCGGCGTCCGCCAGCTCCTTCATTCGCCACAGCGCTTCATCCTGCAGGTAACCGTAATGAACGTCCGGATACGGGTAACTGCTTGCCACCCGCCGGTACATGTCAAACGCTTTCTGGTGCGCTCCATTCGTCTCGTAATAACGACCGAGTTCAAATTCAAGTTTCATCGCCTCGGCGGGAGTTTCCGCCTCGGCGATCTTTTTCTGCTCGCCTTCAATATGCAGGAACAAATAGCGTTCCTGATACTGGCTGAAAAACAGGAACCACAGCCCCACGGCCGCGATGAGCAGAACCACAGCATAACGATTCAGCGGTCTGGCCATTGTCGCGCAGTCGCGGACCCCCCTGCAATTGTTACGCATATATATAATACGCATGCCACGCTGTCAAGCGCAGGAGGCGCGCCGTGCCGCGTTCGCCAGGATGGTAAAGAACGCGGTCAAGCGCAGGAGCCGTATGGTGCTTAGCGGCATCCGGGATGGTCCGGATCAGCGCTTGCTTCTGATGTTTTCCCGTTCAATGGTGACGGTGACGCCGCGGATCTGGTTGTCCTGCATCGAGTTGATCACTTCATCGGCATATGCTTCAGGCACTTCAACGAACGAATATTTGTTGAGGATCCTGATCTTGCCGATCAACTGCCCGGGGATCTTCGTTTCGTTGGCGATGCTGCCGACGATATCCTTGACCTGGACGTTGCGGTCTTTGCCGATATTGATAAACAATTTCACCATGGGTCCGGTGCTGCCGCCGCTGGCCGGGGCCGGTTGGTCGCTGACGTCTGCGCCCACCATGAGCTTGAGGAGCGCGGCGGCGATATCGAGCGAGGAGTAGTCGTCAGCGATCAGTTTCTCGATCCAATTGACGTGTCGGCCGAGCCCGCCCCCGGCCAGGGTGGTCTTGATCTTGTCCAGGGCCTGGTTGAACTTCGCCTCGGCGATGTCACCCGGGGTCGGGGCCTTGCGGTAATTGATGCGGGTCTTGGCGAATTTCTGGATTTCACGGATTTTGTACTGCTCACGTCCGACGACGAAAGTGAAGGCGATACCCGTGCGTCCGGCGCGGGCGGTGCGTCCGATCCGGTGCACGTAGTCCTCGACGTCCTGGGGAATATCGTAGTTAAAGACCGCCTCGATGTCGTCGATATCAAGGCCGCGGGCGGCAACGTCGGTGGCGACGAGAACCTCAACCTGGCCCTTGCGGAATTTCTGCATGACGCGGTCGCGCTGCACCTGATTCATGTCGCCATGCAGGCCGTCAGCGAGGTAACCACGCGCCTGCAGGGTTTCCAGCAGTTCGTCGACCTTGCGCTTGGTATTGCAGAAGACCAGTGCCAGCTTGAACGAATTGGCGTCGAACAGCCGGCAGAGAATGTCGGTCTTGGTGTGCGGCTTGACTTCGTAGTAAACCTGCTCGATGGCCGGGACGGTCATGGCCTTGTGCGCCATTTTGATAAACTCGGGATTGGTCTGGTACTTTCTGGCCAGGGCCAGGATCGGTTTCGCCATGGTCGCGGAATAGAGGATGGTCTGACGCGCTGCCGGCATTTGCGCCAGAATGGTCTCGATATCGTCGCGGAATCCCATATCCAGCATTTCGTCAGCCTCGTCGAGGACGGCGAGCTTGACCTCGTCCATGCGCAGGGTCCGGCGCTGCAGATGGTCGAGCACGCGGCCCGGAGTGCCGATGACCACCTGCACCCCCGCTTTGAGCGCGCGCAATTGCCGGTCGATGGGCTGGCCGCCATAGACGGGGACAATCTCGATGCCGCGCTTGTGCCTGGCCAGCTTTTTCAGCTCTTCCGCCACTTGCATGGCCAGTTCGCGCGTGGGGCAGAGCGTGACCGCCTGCAGACGGCGGTTTTTGGGATCAATCATTTCCAACAGCGGGATCCCGAAAGCGGCGGTTTTGCCCGTCCCCGTCTGCGCCTGCCCGATGATGTCACGGCCCGCCATGACCAGGGGAATGGTCGCGGCCTGGATGGGCGTCGCTTCTTCAAAGCCCATCTCTTCAATCGCGCGCATCAGCTCCCGCGACAGGTTCAGTTCGCTGAATTTCAGTTTTTCCACGGGTATCCTGCTTTCACACTGGGGTCCTGCCGGGAGGCAATGGGCGCGTCTTCAGCAAGCCGGCATTATTATACCGCGCTGCCGCCCGGTATGCAAACGGGTACTGCGACTGGCGGCAAATAGAGTATACTGTCCCGGTTATTGGGAGAGGGTGGCGAGGACGATGCAGCGGTTGGCGCCGACCTGGAGGAACCCGTCGCGGATGGGCCAGGTCTGCACCTGCCCGTCGGCGGCGGTGACGGTCAGGTCGCCCGCCTTGAGCGCGGCGAGGAGCGGTGCATGATGCGCCAGCACGCCGAACGAGCCCTCGCGCCCGGGAGCGGCAACCGCGACCGCGTCGCCGCTGTACACGGTCTGCTCGGGACTGACGATCTCGAGCGCGAAGGTCGGCGCGGCCATGGCTACTGCGCCGCCTGGATCTGCTTGGCCTTCTCGATCACCTGGTCGATGGTGCCGGTGAGGTAGAAGGCCTGCTCGGGCAGGTCGTCATGCTTGCCCTCGAGGATTTCCTTGAAGCCGCGGATGCTCTCGCTGACCGGGACGTAGGCGCCCGGAATGGAGGTGAAGACCTCGGCGACGTGGAACGGCTGGGAAAGGAACGACTGGATTTTGCGCGCGCGCGACACGGTGAGCCGGTCGTCTTCCGACAGCTCGTCCATGCCGAGGATGGCGATGATGTCCTGCAGCGACTTGTAGCGCTGCAGCACCTGCTGCACGCCGCGCGCCACCTGGTAATGCTCCTCGCCCACGACCAGCGGGTCGAGGATGCGCGAGGTGCTGTCGAGCGGGTCGACGGCGGGATAGATGCCGAGCTCGAAGAGCGAGCGCGAGAGCACGGTGGTGGCGTCGAGGTGGCTGAAGGTCGTGGCCGGCGCGGGGTCGG
>CAZFBR010000138.1:0-9060 GCA_964517215.1 uncultured bacterium | reverse complement strand
GCGGCGACGGATTCGCCGTGGCGCGCCAGCTCAAGGCCGCTGACTGGCAGGTCAGCGTCTGGCTGGCCGGTCCCGCCGCCAAACTGTCCGGCGATGCACTGGTCAATTTCGCCCTGCTGGACAAGCTGGGTATTCCCGTGGTCACCCCCGTTGACGGCGCTGATTTTTCGCAGCAGGCCGCTGCACTGGCGGAATGCGACGTCATTGTTGACGCACTCTGCGGCACGGGAATAAACGGGCGGCTCACCGGGCTGGCGGAGCGGCTGGCGGTGGCGATCAACGAAAGCACGCGTCCCGTGGTCAGCATCGATATCCCCTCGGGCGTCAATGGTGACGCCGCGGTGGTCAAAGGCCCCGCCGTCAAGGCCAACCTGACGGTCACCCTCGGCGCGGCCAAGCCCGGCGTGCTACTCTATCCCGCCGCCGCGCTCGCCGGCGAGGTCGTCGTCGGTTCGCTCGGCGTGCCGCTGCCGCTGTTCGGCGAACTGGCCCCGACCATGGGCTGGCTCACCGGGCCGGGCGAAAAACCCGTCCCCCGCCGCCTGCTGACCAGCCACAAGACCAGTAACGGCCGCCTGCTGATCATCGCCGGTTCGCCCGGGCTCACCGGTGCGGCGATCTTCGCCTGCCGCGCGGCGCTGGCGACCGGCGCGGGCTATGTCCAGCTCGCCACCCCCGCGCCGCTGCTGCCGATCTTCGCCGCCGCCCTGCCGGGCGTTGTGCTGCATCCGCTGCCGGACACCCCGCAGGGTCCAGCTGCCGACGGCGTCGACCAACTGCTCAAGCTGGCCGAAGGGTGCGATACCGTCCTCATCGGGCCGGGCTGGGGCCGCAGCGCTGGCGCGGTGCAGACCGTGCTGCAGTTCTTCCGCTACTGGCACGGTTCATTGATCGCCGACGCCGACGCCCTCTTCGCCCTGGCCGAGGACGCGCGCGCGTTTGCCGCGCATTCGGGCGAGCTGCTGGTCACTCCGCATTACGGCGAGCTGGCGCGCCTGCAGCGCACCACCCCGACGCAGATTGCCGACGATCCGCTGACCCACGCCCGGGCGCTCGCGGACTTTTCCCGCGCCGTCGTCCTGCTCAAGGGCGCGCGCATGACCCTGACGCTGCCGACAGGCGAAACCCTGATCAACACCTCGGGGACGCCCGCGCTCGCCACCGCCGGCACCGGCGACCTGCTCGCCGGGCTGGCCGCCGGCCTGCGTGCGCGCGGCACCGATCTGCTCACCGCCGCGGCGCGGGCGGCCTGGTTCCTCGGCCGCGCCGGCCAGGCGGCCGCGCAGCAGCACGGCGAGACCTTCGTCGGTGCCGAGCATATTGCGGCCGCATTGCCGGCGGTTCTGAACACAGACTGACGCCTATACCCCGCAGCCCGTGATATCCGCTTTTCTGCTGCACGCACCTGTGCCGGAACAGGCAGCGCCGCCTTGCTCCCTTGATCGATAGGTCGGCACCCAAAGCGCCGCCGCACGGTTTTCTCCCAAAAGTGCAGCGCCAGGGATAATTTGCAGAATACTGGTCAGCCGGTGTACTGGCCGTCGGCGCAGGTCGGCTGCTCTGCTTTGCTGTCAGTGGGGAACTCCACTTCGAGGGCATGCTCAACCAGCCAGTCCTCAAGATAGGCGCGGTCGCTGTCCGTCAGATTGGTGAATGATACGCCATACAGGCGGTCGCCCGGCAGTTCAGCCGGCTTTTCCCGGCAGACCATGGCTGCAACCTCGATATCATGGTCGGGCAGCATCAGCACCATATGGAAAGTGTCCCCGGCCGCCAGCGCGGTTTCAAACAAACTGACGGAACAACCGCACAGGTTCAGCCCCGGAGCGTTGGCATCAGCAATGCCGATATCGCGGATAATGCCCTTGACGAAACGCGGCGGTTCGGAAAAACAGCAGCGGGCGGGAAACAGCGTCTTAATCCGGAAGGTTTTTCTGCTCATCGCCGGCCTCCGGACCGCAGCGGCGGTCTATGACAAGTATACCGCGCCACACCGTAAAGTCAAGTGTTTTTTGTGGTCAATCATGCAACCGAATCACGCGCAACGATGGAGCCGCAGGTGAACGTCGTCATCCGCTCTGCCCGTGACCGGGAAGCCGCGCGGCGGCCGGGAGCATCAGGATAACCGCGGGAAGCTGCCGTCGTCGCTGCTGGACGCGGGCAGGGACGGCCCCGCACGCCATCTGCTCAGCTGTGATGCTTGCGGTTGTACAGCGTGACGATCGATTTTAATGCATTGAGGTTGAGACAGTCGATGCCGTCCTGGCGGACAACCATGATCTTCCGCTTCGACCATTCCTGCAGCTGGCCGGCACACGCGGCGGCGGAGAGTCCGGTCAGCGTCGCCAGCTGTTCCGCCGTTGCCGGCAGCGTCAGCGGCTTGCCGGCGTCCGCCAGCTGCTGCAACCGCGCCACCAGCATGGCCGCCAGCCGCACCTCGGGCTCGTGAATTGCCAGCAGCTTGAGCTGGTTGAACGCCGCCAGGCTGCGCTGGCTGATAAACTGGAGCAGCTTCTGCGCCACTCCGGGATTGCCGGCCAGGACGGTGCCGAGATTGGCCTTGTCCACCCGGTAGAGCAGCACCGCATCATGCGCCACCGCCGTGGCCGACCGCGGCGCCGCCGCAATCACCGCCATCTCCCCAAAAATCTCACCCGGCCCGAGCATGGCCAGCAGCCGCTCCTTGCCGTCGTGGATCTGGGTGATCTGCACCCGCCCTTCCTTGACGATGTAGGCACAATCACCCGGCTCGTATTCGCAGAAAATGATTTCGCCGGGGCGATAGCGCTGTGCCTGGTCCGCCATGCCGTTACCGGCCCATTTCCGCCAGCCGCGCCTGCGCCAGCTGCTGCCAGATGCCGCTGTCGCATTGCGCGTAGAGCAGGGCCGCCTTCTTCGGGTCCTGCATCAGCTCATAGCAGCGTCCTTCGAGAAAGCGGGCCTGATTCTGGTCGTCAACGGTCAGGCCCTCCAGCGCCCCTGCCAGCTTGATCGCCTTGAGCGCCAACAGCGGCTTGCCCGCCATCTGCAGTGCGTTGGCCTGCCGCAGGGTAACGGAAATTTTCAATACCGGGGTCAGGGTGCCGGTCAGCGCCTTTTTATACAGTTCGGCAGCGGCAGCAAAATCACCCGCCTGCTCGCGCGCCTGCGCCTTGTCCAGCAGTTCCTCGCCGGTCAGCCCGTCACCCTGCGCCTCAACCGAAACCCCCAGTTCCGCGGCTTTGCGCGCCGCGCGTTCCGCCTGCGCGCCGTCGGGAAACAACTCGCCGTAACGCCGGAACACGTACAGTGCCTGCAGCGGCCGCTTCATGGCGGCAAAGTACGTGCCCATGGCGTAGAATGACTCATCGCCCGAACTCGCCTCTTCACCGCCACCGCCCATGTACTGCTTGGCCATGCGGTTGAGCTGCTGCAGAATGGCTATCTCGCGTTTGAGCACCCGGTCGAGCAGGGCCGCGTCATGCACCACGATCTGCAGAAATTCGTCCGCCACATAGATCGCCAGTTGGGATGGCGCTGTCGTCAGCGCGCGACCCAGTCGCGGCGTACCCGAGAGCAGTTCCGTCACACCGCAGCACTCACCCGCATCAGCGGGCGTGTCGAGACAGACCATTCCCTCTTCGTACTGCTCGCATGCAGCCCCGCGCATGATATGAAACACCCGGTCCGCACGATCACCCTTGAGGTAGAGCGGACTGTCCGCCGGCAGGGTGACGATTTGGGGCATGCGCTTACTCGGACGCGTAGCTGATAAGCGACGACACCGGGCGCGGGGCCAGCTTGGCCCGGCCGGGCAGGAACGACAGCTCGATCAGGAAGGACAACCCGACCACCGTCGCCCCCGCGTCCTCGACCAGCTGGGCCATGGCCAATGCCGTGCCGCCCGTCGCCAGCAGATCGTCCACCAGCAGCACCCGCTGCCCCGGCAGAATGGCATCCTTGTGCACTTCAATCGTGTCCGTGCCGTATTCCAGCGCATACGACCGGCCAATCGTCACTGCGGGCAGTTTGCCCGGCTTGCGTGCCGGCACAAACCCGACGCCAAGCATGGCGGCGAGCGGCGCGCCAAAAATGAACCCGCGCGATTCGGCGCCAACCACAACGTCAACGCCGGCATCCTTGTACGGCGCCAGCATCTGCTCCAGCGCCTGCTTAAATGCCGGACCGTTCTTGAGCAGCGTGGTGATATCCTTGAATACAATGCCCTTCTTCGGAAAATCGGGTACATCGCGAATGATCGCCTGCAGATCCATGTGTTTCTCCTTTCACTTCAAGCCGCCGGTCAAACCGCGGTGGTTAGCGCTGCAAAAAAGCCATCAAATCCTTGCTGCTGCGGTGGGCGCGAATCTTTTTGAGCGCCCGCGCCTCGATCTGACGGACACGCTCGCGCGTCAGTTTCATGTTCGCGCCCGCCTCTTCCAGCGTCATCGGCTGGCCACCGTGCAGGCCGAACCGGTAGATGATCACCTGCCGTTCCTTGTCCTGCAGGCTCGCAAGGATCTTGTCCAGTTCATCGCGCAGCATGCCCCGGTACAGTTCATTGAACGGATCATGCGATTCGGTGTTCTCGACAATGTCCTGCAGCTGCCCGGCATTATCCTGTCCGAGCGGCATATCCAGCGAGCTCGGTTCGGTCGAGTACTTTTCCAGTTCCGTCAGTTTGTCCAGCGATACCGCCAGCGCCTTGGCCAGCTCATGCGGTTCCGGCTCACGTCCGATTTTCTGACGCAATGCATCGCGCGTCCGATGCAGCCGGCTGATCACATCGGACAGATGCACCGGCACGCGGATGGTGCGGCTCTTGTCCGCCAGCGCCCGCGTGATCGATTGCCGGATCCACCAGGTCGCATACGTCGAAAAACGCAGGTCGCGTGACGGATCGAATTTGTCCACCGACCGCATCAGGCCAAGCGTTCCCTCATTGATCAGATCGAGCAACGGGATGCTGGTCTTGATAAACCGTTTGGCGATGCTGACCACCAGGCGCAGGTTGGCCAGAATCAGCCGCTGGCGCGCTTCGCGATAATCGAGGTATTCCGCCCGGAGCACGCGCAGATTTTCAAGAATATCGCTGGTGCCCGGCAGATCACGCTGCGGCGCGATTCGCGGCTTGGTGCCGGCCATACCATGCGGTATGCGGCCCGGGCGGGCGGCAGCTTTCCGTTTGCCCTGCCGCAGCCGGCCGCCGGCCGGCGCCGCCGGAACCGCACCGCCAGCCAGGCGCGGATCAGTCAGCCAGTCCTCAGGCAGCTCCGTCCCCAGGAACGCGTTGAGTTTTCGTTCTTTCGCTCCCAGCTGCAGCAGCCGGGCCCGCAGCCCGTGCAGGTCACCATGCGCGCGGAAATCATTCAACGCGTCTTCAATTTCCTCCGCGCTCGCCCGTGTCATGCCCCAGCGCCCGGCCCGGCTGGTCAGTTCGCGGTTGAAACAGGCAATCCGTTCCGTCAGCGCACGCTCTTCAGCGGCATCGAGCAGTTTGTACGCGGAGATTTCGCTCAGATAGAGCCGCAACAGGTCAACGCCGGAGCCGGCCGCCGCGGGTGCCGTTTCCACCGGTTCGAGCAGCACCTCCGCCGCGACGTCCGGAACCTCCTCGTCAATGACCTCCGGCGGCAGCAGCAGTTCGTCATCCGGCAGCGGCGCCGGCAGCACCGCGGGCCGCGGTGTCCGCACCACCATCGGGGCAGGCGCAGATGCACGCTTGGGCCGCCGGGTCGTCAACTGCGATTGTGATGTGGCCGCCGGTTTCGCGGTGATGGTCTTCTTCCGTTTCATATCAGGCACAGGCGGTAATTATACACAACCTGCGGCCAAAATCAAGGGGCGGCGCCGTCAAACCGGCCGGACTATCGGTCACGATCCGTCGTTGACCGCCACGTCCTGAACCGTTTCCGCCATCCCCGCCGGGTTTGACGATCTCGCGCACGACAGGCATAATGGCGCCATCATGCGCCTGACGCTCCTGAACCCGCCGCCGCGGCGGCGGGTGGAACTCTACGACCGGCCGAACTACCCGCCGCTATCGCTCGCCTATCTGGCCGGCAGCGCGCGCGCCGCCGGTCATGCCGTCAGCATCGTCGACGCCAAGTTCGAGCCGCTGACGCTGGCCCAAACCGTGGCGCGGGTGCTCAGCCAGCAGCCCGCCGTGGTCGGGATCACCGCCATGACCCACGAAATCACCCGGGCCGCCGAAGTCGCCGTCGCACTCAAGCAGGCGCAACCGGCGCTGGTCATCATCATCGGCGGTGTCCACGCCACCTTCCTCGCCCGCGAGACACTGCAGGAATTCCCCGCCTTCGATTATGCAGTCATCGGCGAAGGCGAAGAAACGCTGGTGACGCTGCTCGCGGCGTTGGCACCGGGCGGTGCGCCCACAACGGTGCCCAATCTGGCGCTGCGCCGCGACGACGGCATCATCCTGACACCGGCCGCGCCGCCGCCCGCCGATCTCGACGCGCTGGCGCCGCCTGCGTTCGACCTGTGGCCGCGCCTGCCCGTCTATCACCTCAATACCGCGCGCGGCTGCCCCTATCGCTGCATCTTCTGCGCGCAGGCCCATGGTCATGTGCTGCGCATGCACTCGGCGGAACGCGTGGCGGCGATGTTCGGCGGACTGGTCGAGCAATACCGGCCCGAGCGGGTCTATTTCGTCGATGAGACCTTTGGTCTCGACCGCGCGCGCGCCTACCGCATCCTCGATCTCTTCCGCGAGCACCGCCTCGGCGAGCGCTGCCCGTGGTGGGCCGCCACCCGCGTCGACCGGGCCGAATATGAGTTTCTGCGCGCGCTGAAGGATGCCGGCTGTTTCCTCATCCAGTTCGGCATCGAGTCCGGGAGTGAGCGGGTGCTGCAAACCCTGGGCAAGGGTATTGCCAAGACAACGGTCCGCACCGCTGTCGCCAACGCCCGCCGCGCCCGCCTCAGGATTGAGGGGCTGTTCATCGTCGGCCATCCGCATGAGACCCGCGCTGAAATCGATGAGACCCTGGCGTTCATCAATGAGCTGAATCCCGACCTGCTCGCCCTTGGCATCATGGTTCCCTACCCGGGCACCGAGCTGGCGGCGATGATAGCGCGCGGCGAGGGCGGCTACCGCCTGCTCGACCGCAGCTGGGAGGCCTTTAACAAGCAGCTGGGCAAGGCGCTGGAACTGGAGCATGTGACGCGGCGCGAACTGGAACTGGCGCAGTTGCGCGGCTATCTCGGACTCTACCTGCGGCACGGGCGCGTGCTCGATCTGCTGCGCTTCACGCTCGGCAACTGGCGCGGCGCACTCGCCTTCCTGCGCAATTTTGTCAGCGGCCGCGAAGTCCCCGACTGGTTCCCCGCCGGCCGCCACGGCGACTTTCCCGGCTGACGCCAACACACCTGCTGCCGGCCCGTCCTGTTTCCCTGCAGTTCTGGCGGACGGGTGGCGTGCGGCCGGTCAGCGGATGATCACGAACTTGCCCTGCTGCGTTCCCGCCGGGCTCTCCAGCCGGAACAGATAGGCGCCGCTTGCCAGTTCTGCGCCGTCCTCGTTCCGCCCGTCCCACTGGCAGCGGGTGACGCTGCCCGGCTGCAGGGTGCGGACCCGCCGCCCCTGCAGGTCAAAGATGCTGATGATCGACTGATGCGGGACCGGTGCAAAACTCATGCCCGAACCGTAGCTGCCGTCGTAGGGATACCCGTTGCTGCGGACATTGTCATTGGGCACATACGGATTCGGGCAGACAACGACTGCGGCCGGGTCAGTGCTGATCAGATAGGTGGTTACCGGTTCGACCGCATCGATCATAACCACGGCGCTGTCGACAACAACAAATTCATTCAACCCGGCATGCGGCGCCTGCGCTCGCCCCCAGTCATAGGTGTACCCCAGTCGCGTCCAGGGAAACGGTTTGACGCCGGTATAGGATGCCGCTTCGTTCGCGGTGAACCACGCACGGTACGCGCTGTCCGTCCCTGCCGGAAATGTGTCGTGAATCACGGTATTGAACACGCTTGAATCATACGCCGGCCGGAACATGTCGCCCGGGCGCACCCACATGAACACCAGCGACTGATAGCTCCCGGTCGAAGGCAAGCCCAGCAGCTGGCACAGCCGCAGCGGGCGCTCCGCCGGGGTCAGGCTGGTCATGGCGATGAACTGGCGCAATTCGCGCGCCGCAGTCACCCAGGTCTTGCCCCAAACCAGCATGAGCGTGTCGCCGATGCTGCCGGCATAGCTGGCGGGGTACTTGGTGAAATTGGCCATCAGCACATACGTGTCGCCGTCAACCACCCGCCAGTCGAGCGTGGCATTTGTCTCCGCCAGCGACAGCAGCGTCACCTGCAATTCGCCCGGGCTGATCACCTGCGCATCGCTGACCGCCGCCGCATAGGCGTCGGCCAGCGCCTCCGCATCTGCCGGTGCCGCCGCCAGCAGCGCCAGCAGCAGCGCCAGCAGCAGGGGTCCGGAGTGATTCATGGTCGGTTGCGCTCCGTCAGCAGTCCGGTCAGCGCCAGCATGATCAGCACCAGCACCAGGTTGCTCTCCGCCAGCCGCTGCCAGGCAATCGCCACAAACCCCGTCAGCGCCACGATCAGCACCAGGGTGTCACCTGCATGCCAGCGCCGCGCCGACCCGCATCGCGCCACGGCGCCGGCGGTGATGACCGCCAGCAATGCCGTTTCCCGCGTTGACAGCAGCAGCCAGGTCATGCCCAGCCACCAGACCGCACCGGCACCTGCAAGTGCCAGCACGAGGCGCAGGATCTGCTTCATGGTTTCTGCTCCGTCGCCGCGGCAATGGCACGCACCGCCTCCGCCAGCGCTGCGCATTCAGTGGCGGACTGCTGAGCGGCAAACCCGCAGATGCTGACGCTGCGCACCGTATTGGTTGCGGCCAGCCGGCGCAGGCAGTGCAGCAGGAACGGCTGCGGCAATTCACCCGGCGCCCATTCGCCGGCAAACGCACGCTCCGCAAGGCAGTCGAGGTCGACTGTGATTGCCAGCGTTTCACCTTCCGGCGGCCGCCATTCGTCCAGCGTGCGCCAGGTCAGCCAGCACTCTCTCTCTCTCGCGCCGGCGGCAGCCACC
>CAZFBR010000137.1:0-9103 GCA_964517215.1 uncultured bacterium | reverse complement strand
CGCCGGTATTGAGGTATCTCAGGAAAAAAGCTATTTGTGCCAAGATGAACAAGCCGTTTAGAACATCCGCCAGATTAGCCATCCAGTTCAAGGTGTTATGATGTTGGGGAAAAGAAACAAATATCAGGGTTGCCAGCAACGCGTCAATGTGATTCTTCTCTTTGAACAAATTCAGTATGATGGTAAACAAGGCAAGTGCTGTCCCATAATGTATGCCAATCGTCAACAGCCTGAGATTAACATAATTATCACCCATTACGTCAACGCTGGCCTCATGGATGATCGTCCGCAAAGGGCGATAAGCGCCCTGTTGGTGTTGCGTAAAGTGGTCAAGAAAATGCGTCGGGTATAAGGCCTTGTTCATGAAGCCGAAGTCGTCGGCGGTCAGAGGATACCCCACAGATGTCACATTCAGGATAAGTATGAAAATACCGATCAGCACACTCGGAATGAATACTGTAACAACGACATTCCGTCGGTGCCTGGTGCGGGCATCCGGTTCAGTCATTGGCAAAGCACCCGTACCCGCTATCACCAAACCTATCTCGATACTTTTTATCACTCATCGTCGTTAAGATGAATAATGTCAAACCGGGTATAGCGTTTCCAAATATTGAAATACCGCCGTTCTGACAAACACAGTTTATCGATAACCGCAATATAACAAGACTGGTGAAAACAACGGCGATATTTCGATAAGCATCGATCCATGGATACGCGAAAAAGCCAGGCGTTACTAAAGTGTCCATTGATAATTACACCCACGGGCGGAAATAGTTGATGGTCTCGCGCAGGCCGTCTTCGAGCGCCACGCGCGGTTCCCAGCCGAGCAGGCGCTTTGCCTTGCTGATATCGGGCTGGCGCACCTTCGGATCGTCCACCGGCAGCGGCTCGTGCTTGATCACGCTCGCGCTCCCGGTCAGGCGCCTGATCTCCTCGGCAAACTGCAGCACGGTCATCTCGTGCGGATTGCCGATATTGACCGGCAGCACCTCGTCGGACTTCATCAGCCGGTAGATCCCGTCAATCAAGTCGCTGACATAGCAGAACGACCGCGTCTGACTGCCGTCGCCGAACACCGTCATCGGCGCCCCGGTCAGCGCCTGCCCGATGAACGCGGGCACCACCCGTCCGTCCTTGAGCCGCATGCGCGGCCCGTAGGTGTTGAAGATGCGCACGATGCGCGTCGCCACGCCGTGGGCGCGATGGTAGGCCATGGTGATCGACTCGGCAAAACGCTTGGCCTCGTCGTACACCCCGCGCGGACCGATGGTATTCACGTTGCCCCAGTACTCCTCACGCTGCGGGTGCACCAGCGGATCGCCATAGACCTCACTCGTCGAGGCGAGCAGGAACCGCGCCCCCTTGGCCTTGGCCAATCCGAGCGCGTTATGCGTCCCCAGCGAGCCGACCTTGAGCGTCTGGATCGGCAGCTTGAGGTAGTCGATCGGGCTCGCCGGCGAGGCGAAATGAAAGATCCAGTCCACCGGCCCGTCGAGCGCGATGAATTTCGTCACATCATGCTCGATCAGCGCGAACCGGGGATTGGCCAGCAGGTGGGCGATATTCTCCCGATTGCCGGTGAGAAAACTGTCCATCGCCACCACGTCCATGCCCTCGGCCAGCAGCCGTTCGCAAAGGTGGGACCCGAGAAAACCCGCCCCCCCCGTCACTAATGCCCGCATTGTTCCCTCCAGTAGTCCAGCGTGGCCCGCAGCGTGTCCGTCCACGTCTGCCGCGGCTGCCAGCCCAGCGCCCGCATCTTGTCCTGAGCACCCACCACGCGCGGGGTGTCGCTCGCCCGCAGCCGCGCCGGATCTGTTTCCGCGCTGATCGGCACCGTCGCCAGGGCGCGCAGCCCGTCCAGCAGTTCCTGGATCGTCCGGCCGGTGCCGCTGCCCAGGTTATACGCCTCACCCGGCACGCCCCGGTCGAGCAGCAGGCGGTACCCCGCCACGATATCGCGCACGTCGGAAAAATCGCGTACCGCCGTCAGGTCGCCGGTGCGCAACACCGCCTCCCGCCCGCCGCGCTCCAGCTGCGCGATCTGCCGGGCAAAACTCGCCGCCACAAAATCCGGGTGCTGCCGCGGCCCGATATGGTTGAACGGCCGCGCAACAATCACCGGTTGCCGGTTGCCGCGCGCCGCCTGCCGCGCCGCCACATCCGCCGCCGCCTTGCTCACCCCGTACACCGTCACCGGGCACAGCGGTTCGTCTTCCGTAATCGGCTGCCGGTCAGCCGGCACCGGACCATACGCGTCCGCCGAGGTGACGATCACCGCCCGTGCTGCCGGCGCGTGCCGCGCCAGCGCTGCGAGCAGGTTCACGGTCCCGGTGAAATTCGCGTCATAAGCGGCGCGCGGGTTGCGCGTCGCCTGCGGCACAAACGCCATGCCCGCAAGATGGACCACGCCTTCGGGCTGCGCCCGGCGCACCGCTGCCACCACCCCGTCCGCGTCGGCAATATGCAGCGGGATCAGGTGGCGCTCGCCGTAGCGTGGCGCAAGGTCCGCCTGCGCGCGCACCGGCCATACCGTCCCCCACACCTCATCCCCGCGCGCGGCGCACAATTCCGCCAGGTGGCTGCCGGCAAACCCGCCGGCACCGGTGATCAGCAGCCGCACTTACACGCGCTCGCGCCAGTAATTCAGCAGATCGAGCAGGGTCTGTTCCAGGGTGAAACTCGGCGCCCAACCCGTGGCGCGGGCGAACTTGCTGTTGTCGGCGCAGAGAATCTGCACGTCCGACGGGCGCATGCGGCTCGCCTCCTGCTCCACGGTCACCTTCACCTTGGCATAGGAGACCAGCGTGTCGAGCACCCACTGGATGGTGACGTCGCGCCCGGTGCCGATATTGTAGACCTCGCCCGGCGTGCAGCCGCCGTCCGTCGCCAGCCAGTAACCGCGCACCATGTCGCGCACGTCGGTAAAGTCGCGCCTCGCCTCGAGGTTGCCCACCTTGACCACGGGCGCCTGCTTCCCCTTTTCGATCAGCGCCACCTGCCGCGCGAAGTTGCTCGTCACAAACACCTCGCCCCGCCGCGGGCCCGTATGGTTGAACCCGCGCGTGCGCACCGTCTTGAGCCCGTAGCTCTGGCAGTACTGATAGCCGAGGTAGTCCTGGGTCACCTTGCTCACCGCATAGGGGGACAGCGGCCGCAACGGATTGGTCTCCCTGATCGGCGTTTCATCAGGATGCACCAGCCCGTACTCCTCCGACGAGCAGGCAATCTGCAGCCAGGTCTCCTGCAGGCCGAGCGCGCGCATGGTCTCGAGCAGGTGCAGGGTCGAATGGACGTTGGTGTCGATGCTCTCCAGCGGCGACGTCCACGACGACGGCACGAAACTCTGCGCCGCGAGGTGGAAAATGCGCTCGGGTTTCACTTCCTCCAGCGTGCGTCGCACCGCCACCGGGTCGCGCAGGTCGCACTCGATCAGCCGCACGCGGTCGCGGCAGCCGTCGAGGTTTTCCATCCGGCTGCGCCAGCGCCAGGTGCCGCACACCTCGACCCCCGGATGCTCGCGCAGCACATATTCCGCGAGGTGACTCCCCGCAAAGCCGGTGATACCGGTGATCAGTACGCGTCGTGCCATTATTCCGTCCTCCCGTTGCGGCCGATGCCGTGATAGACAAAGCCCGCGCGGCGCGCCGCGGCGGGGTCGTACAGATTGCGTCCGTCAAAGAGCAGCCGCCCGCGCATGCGCCGGCGCAGCGTGGCGAAGTTGAGTTCCTTGAAGTCATTCCACTCGGTGAGCAGCAGCACCGCATCCGCGCCCGTAACCGCGTCCCACACCGAATCGCAGAACCGCACGCCGGCGGGGAGCAGCGCGGCGGAGTTCTTCATTGCCACCGGATCGTAGGCGCAGACCTTCGCCCCCGCGCGCAAGAGCGGCGGGATGATATCCAGCGCCGGGGCTTCGCGCATGTCGTCGGTGTTGGCCTTGAACGCCAGTCCGAGCACCCCGATCTTTTTGCCCCGCAGTTTCGGCATTGCCTGCTTGACCGTGGCCACAAACCGCGTCCGCTGTCCGCGATTGATCCGCCGCGCCGATTCGAGGATGCCCGCATCGACGCCGTGCTCCTGCATCAGCTTTTCCAGCGCATCGACGTCCTTGGGGAAGCATGACCCGCCGTAGCCGATGCCCGAATGCAGGAAGTGCGGATTGATGCGGTGGTCGTTGCCGATTTTTTCGGTTATTGCCTTGATGTCCTCGTCCATCGCCTCGCACAGGCAGGCGATGTTGTTGACGAACGAGATCTTCACCGAGAGAAAGGCGTTGGCCGCGTACTTGATCATCTCCGCGCTGCGCAGGTCGGTAAGGATGACCTTCGCGTGCAGCGGCTGGTACAGGCGCGCCACTTCCGCCGCCGCCTTCGCCTTGTCCGCGCCGATCACCACCCGGTCGGGTTCCATGAAATCCTTGATCGCGCAACCCTCGCGCAGAAATTCGGGATTCGACACCACCACGTACGGATACTGCTTTTTCCGCTTGCGCAGCTCAGCCGCGATCAGCGCGCTGACCTTGTCGCCCGTGCCGATGGGGACGGTGCTCTTGTCCACAATGATCTTGGCGCCGTTCATGTGCCGGCCGATGGACCGGGCCACCGCCCACACATACTGCATGTCCGCTTCGCCACGCTTGTTGCTCGGCGTGCCCACCGCGACGAAAATGTATTTTGCCCACTGGATCCCCGCAGCGATGTCCGTCGAGAAGCGCAGCCGCTTTTCCTTGGTGTTCTTGACAATCAGTTCCGACAGGCCCGGCTCGTAGATGGGCGATTCGCCCCGCCGCAGCATGTCAATTTTGCCCGCATCCACATCCAGGCAGACCACGTCGTTGCCCAGGTCGGCGAAACAGGTCCCCGCCACCAGGCCCACATAGCCCGTGCCGATAATTGCCACTTTCATCGTTTATCCTCCGGAGTGCCCGCCGTCAGCCGTGTACATGCAGCAGCAGGCGCAGCACAATATTCGCATACAGGCCCGCGACCACGTCGTCGAGCACCACTCCGTATCCGCCCGCCAGCCGCTGCAGGCCGCGGACCGGCCAGGGTTTCCAGATATCAAACAGGCGGAACAGCAGGAACGCCGCCAGCAGCGCCCGCAGCAGCGGCCAGCCGCCGGCGGGGAGCGGCAGCAGGGCCACCGTCCAGAAATACCCCGTCACTTCGTCAACGACGATGCGCCCGCTGTCCTTCCCCCCGAACAGCGTCTCCGCTCGCGTCGCCACCGGCACCGCCAGCAGCGTCGTAACCACCGCCAGCGCGAGCAGCAGCCAGCCCGTCAGCGGCTGACCCTGCAGGGCCATGGCCAGCAGCATGGTCAGGGCCAGCGGCGGCAGCGTGCCGAACGTGCCGGACGCAAAACGGACATAGCCGACCCCGCCACCCGTCGCCAGCAGTCGCACCAGCCAATCGCTCATGTCGCCGCCCTCAAAAGTCGTCCGCCACAAGTTTCGCATGGCGCACAAAGTACCCGATGCCCGACCACAGGGCCAGGACCACGATCCCCCACATCAGCAGCTGGTAAAAGACCGTCAGCCCCGCCTGCACACTCTCCGCCAGCACCAGGCCGGGAAACGATTCGCGCAGATACATCAACACCGCCAGTTCCGCCAGAATGAAGTTGAGCGCCACCATCTGGAAGATGGTCTTGACCTTGCCCAGCGTCTCCGCCTTCATCATCACCCCGCGCGACGCGCCCACCACGCGCAGGCCCGTCACCAGGAATTCGCGCGCAATGACCACGATTGCCATCCAGGTCGGGATGGCAAGGTACGGCGTGGCCGCCAGCACGATCAGCGCGGCCGAGACCAGCACCTTGTCCGCCAGCGGATCGAAATACGCCCCGAAGTTGCTCGACTTGCCCGCCATCCGCGCCAGCCGCCCGTCGTAAATATCGGTAATTGACGCCACCGCAAAAACAAACAATCCTGCTGTTGCGAACGCTGCGCGATCGACCTGCATCAGGGCGATGAAGACCAGCGCCAGGATCAGGCGAAACAGCGTCAGCTGGTTGGCGAGCCGGTTGTAGTTCAGCATCATATTGCCGCCCCCGGCGTCCGGCACGAAATCCGCGCCGCAATCACCCGCCACCCCACCGGCCCGCCCGCCACCAGATTGTGCCAGTCGGTATACTCTTCGTCGCTGCGCACGTCAGCGTCAGTGCAGGTAACCACATTCCGCAGCAGGTAGTACGTCCCCAGCGGAAGCAGCCGGGCTGTCGTCACCACCGCCGCCAGCGGATGCGTCGAGTCAATGGCCAGCGCGGCGCTTTGCTTTCTGCTGAAAATCCGCAACGCCTCGCGCCGCAGGTCCAGTTCCACCGTATAGACCTCATCGAGCGTCTTCCGGTTGCCAACACCCGTGAGCCGCACCGCCAACCGCATCCAGGCGCGATGTCGGGTAAGAAATTTCTGCTGCACATCCTGCGGACGCTCCACCGTGACCCGGACGGCGTCATACGGCCCCCAGAGTCGGGTGCCCAGAAATCTGATTGCGTTATCGCGATCCACCCCGCGGGCACCGCTGTACCCCAGCTGTTCCGCGGCCTGGGCATGGTTATCGCGGTAATCAGGCGACAACAGCACCGCCACAGCGGCGGCACGTTCCGCCATGATTCCCGCCAGCAGTTGCTGGCGGACCTGGTCAAGCTGCACCGCGTCCGCGGGCCGGGCGGCATACGCCACCGCCACCGCCAGCAGCGCCGTCACCGTCAGGAGCGTCGTCAGGTGCCGCCGCCACCAGCGCGGCCGGTCAGGAGCGGTCGTTGCCATCGTCATCACCGGCATCCCCGTCCGCATCCGTGCCGCCGTCAATGCCATCCGCATCCGGATCATCAGCGGCCATATCGCCGGCGTCCTCGCCGTAATAATCCTTGTAGGTCACCAGCACCTTGCGCGCCTTCGGCCCTTCCGCCGGCCCGACAATGCTGTCGCGTTCCATCTGCTCCATCAGCCGCTGCGCGCGCGGATAGCTCACCTTGAGCTGCCGCTGGATGAGCATGATCGAGCCCTTCTGCGCGCGAATAATCACCCGCTTGGCATCCTCGTAATACGCCATATCCTCGTCGGTCAGGGCATTGGCGCCCGCCATCTCCGAAGAACGGGTCACTTCCATGTGGTAGTGCGGCTTGCCCTGCTTGCGCACGAACTCGACCACCGCCTCAATTTCCGCATCGCGCAGATAGGCCCCCTGCATGCGCATGGGCGCGGGCGAGCGCGGATCCTGGAACAGCATGTCGCCGTTGCCCAGCAGGGTATCCGCGCCGTTCTGGTCAAGAATGGTCCGCGAATCGACCTTGGCCAGCACGGCAAAGGCGATGCGCGCCGGCAGGTTGGCCTTGATCAGCCCGGTAATGACGTCCACCGACGGGCGCTGCGTCGCCAGCACCAGGTGCACGCCCACGGCGCGCGCCTTGGCGGTCAGCCGGGCGATTGAGGCCTCGCATTCCTGCGCCGCCACCGCCATCAGGTCAGCCAGCTCGTCGATGACCACCACGATGAACGGCATCACCGGCTGCTGCTGCTGCGTCATCAGTTCGTTATACCGGGTGATGTCGCGGCAGGTGGCGTTGGCCAGCGTCTCATAGCGATTGTCCATTTCCGCACACAGCCATTTGAGGGCGCGAGTCGCATCCTTGGCGTCGGTGATGATCGGCGTCAGCAGGTGCGGGATGTTCTTGTAGAAGGTCATCTCCACCTGTTTCGGGTCGATCAGCACCAGCTTGAGCTGATGCGGCGCCGCATGGAACAGCAGCGAAGTCAGCAACCCGTGGATGCAGACGCTTTTGCCCGATCCGGTCGCCCCGGCAATGAGCAGATGCGGCATCTTGTCCAGTTCGAGGAAGTTGGGCGCGCCCAATGCGTCCTTGCCCAGCACCACCTTGAGCAGGCCGGTCGAGGCGCGGAATTTTGCCGACTCCGCGATTTCCTTGAAGTAGACGTTGGCCCGCGTCTTGTTCGGCACCTCGATACCAACCGCCGATTTGCCCGGGATGGGGGCAACGATGCGGATCGATTTTGCCGCCAGCGCCAGCTTGAGGTCGTCCTGCCTGCTGACGAACTTATTGACCGGCACCCCCGGAGCGGGGAGCAGTTCGTACAGGGTTACCACCGGGCCCGGGGTGATGGTTTCCACCTTGGCATCGATGCCGAAATCACCAAGGGTCCTGACCAGCACGTCGGCCGTGGTCAGCATCTGCGCGTCGTCCACCCCCGTGGCGACCACCTCCGCCTCCGCCAGCAGCGTCAGCGGCGGCAGCTGGTACGCGGCCGGGTCGTAGTCGTCCGTCGCATAAATCGGCGTTTCCTCCGGCGCCGCCGCGGCCGGGCCTGACCCGGCGCTCTCCTCGCCGTCGTCCGCCGCCGCGGCCGGGTCCTCCCCGGCCGTCTCCGGCGATGGTTCCGGGCGCTTGCCCTTGTCCGGGGTCGTTTCCCGTTCCTTGCGCTTGCGCGCGAGCGACACCACCTTGTCGCCCTCCGCCACCGCCTGCTCCTCCGCCGGCGCGCTCGCCGCCGACTCTTCGCCGGGGCGCTGGATCTTCGGCTTCGCCGGCTTGCTGCGGAACGTTCCCATTTCCTCTTCCGCCGCCCCCGCCGTTCCGCCCGCACCCGGTTTGGCGGCGGTGCGGTCGTCACCCCGGCCCTTGGGGGTGCGCGGCGCCGGATGATTCTCGGCGCCGCTCTGCGCCACCGCCTCGCGCCGCTGCAGCCAGTGTTCCTTCAGCGAATGCGCGACTTCCGTGCCCGTGGCCATGCTGTGCTGCACGAGATACTGGCCCGCCGCTCCGGCCACGCCGAGCACATCGCGCAATGACAGGCGCGTGGTCAGCACCACACAGCAGAGCAGGCCGGCCAGCGCCGCGAGCACACTGCCCCAATCGCCCAGCCAGAACGACCCGCGATAGAGCAGATACCGCCCGAGCGCGCCGCCCCACATCTGCTGCCCGTGGGCAGCATCCGCCGCCGTGTTCCATGCCGTGCCGAGACGCGCCAGCAGCAGACAAAGTGCAATCAGTCCGATCAGGAACCCGCAGCCCTCGAGGAGACCAACCGCCAGCGGCACCGGCCGGAAGCGGCGGAACGTCGCCATCGCCGCCC
>CAZFBR010000136.1:0-9165 GCA_964517215.1 uncultured bacterium | reverse complement strand
AGCTGCTCAATACGCAACTGAATCCAATGGCGAACGGTTACGTGGCGTTGGCGGCACAGAACCTGGTCCACTCGCTGACGAACGACGGCGGGGGCGGGACACGATAGCCGACTGGCTCGCCGCTGCCGGGATGGGTCAGGGTGATTGATTCCGCATGCAGCAGGAGCCGGGCGGCGTCATTGCCGCGTTCATGACGGCGGGTTGGTCGTGCACCGTAGATCGGGTCGCCGGCAATGGGATGCCCGATGTAATTGAGATGGACGCGAATCTGGTGCGTGCGCCCCGTGCGCGGGTGAAGGGCAACCAGCGTATGCCCCGGCGCGCGTTCGATGACTTCGAGTTCGGTTTGCGCCTCGCGGCTGTCGTCGCGGCGGACCGCCATCTTTTTCCGGTCAGTGGTGCTGCGCCCGATGGGGAGGTCGATGGTCAGGTGGTCGGTGCGCAGTCCGCCGTGGCAGACGGCAAGATAGCGTTTATGGATCGTGCGGTCGGCGAATTGTTTGATCAGTGACTGATAGGCGCGGGCGCTGCGCGCAACCAGCATGACCCCGCTGGTGTCCTTGTCCAGCCGGTGGACGATGCCCGGCCGGTCCGGGCCGCCGACGGTGGCGACTTCCGGAAACCGGAAGAGCAGGCCGGCAATCAGCGTGCCGATATGATGGCCGCAGCCGGGATGGACGACCATGCCTTCCGGTTTATTGACGACGATAAGGTCGTTATCGGCATGCACGACGGTCACCGCGATGGGTTCGGGTACCAGTTCCGACAGACGGGGTTCCGGCTCATGCCACAGCACCAGTTCACCAACCCGCAGCTTGTAGCTTGACTTGCGGTTCTTTCCGTCAACCGTGACCAGGTCGCTCTCGACCAGGCGCTGCGCATCACCGCGCGAGGCGCCGTCAAGGCGGTTGGTGAGGAAAACGTCGAGCCGCAACCCGTCGCTTTCCGCGTCAATAATCTCCTGCAGCTGTTCGTTCTCCATGCCGCCAGTATATCTGCTGGGGTGTCGGGGTGCAAGCGGCGGAGCGGTACGGGATGGCGGACAGGAAAGCGGCACGACGCCGATGCTGCCGGTCAGGCGACCGGCGCGTCGCGGGTGCACATGAAATAAGCTACACTGCCGGCAGGTGCTGCCGGCGGGGCCGGCGGCGAATTGACCGGGGGAGGACAGGCATGCGACAGATAACGGCGTTGATGACGGTGGTGGTGCTGCTGGCAGCGGCGACGATGGCGCTGGCGGACGGAGTGACGGCACCGCCGCAGGTGCGCGAGGTGTCGCTGTTCAAGAACGGGCTGGGTTGGTTCGTGCAGCAGGGCGAACTGCAGGGCGAGGGTGTGCTCAGTATCAGCGAGGTACCGGCCGCGGTGCACGGCAGCATCTGGCTGGGCTACGATCCTGCACAACTGACGGTGCAGTCGCTGACTGCGCGGCGGCAGACCCGGGAACGGCAGCGCCCGGCAGCCAGCATTCAGGATATGCTGCGGGCCAATATCGGCAAAGCGGTCGAGATCTACTTCGAGGATACCAGCCGGCGCGGGGTGATCACGGCCATCCCGCAGTACACCCCGCTTGAACCGGAACCGCAGCCGTATCAGGTGCGCTCGCGGGTGGTGCCGCAGTCGGGAGAGATTATGCTCTTTGCCGCCGATGGTCGTACCGAGGCGATCCGCCTGAACGATGTGCGCCGGGTGGCGGGCGATGCGACGCTGGCGACGGAGCTGTCCGTGACGGAAGAACGGCCGGTGCTGGAAGTGCGGTATGCCGCCGCCCGGACGGCGGACTACTACCTGTCGTATCTTGCCCGCGATGTGGCCTGGGCGCCGGCCTACCGCATCGATATCAGCGACGCGGACAAGGCGGGCTTCCGCCTGCAGGGCACCTTCATCAATGAGGCGCAGGACCTGAACGATGTGACGGTCAACTTCATCAGCGGCTTTCCCAACCTGTCGCAGAGCAATGTCAACTCACCGCTGTCGAGCACGGAGGACCTGCACGCTTTCCTCAACGCGCTGGGCGGCGGCAGCGGTCCCGGCCGGTACAATGTGCGCGGAATGATGATGCAGACCGCGGCCTTTGCCAATGGCCCGGGCCGCTACGACGGCGAGGCGGCGTATCCGGTGGCGGGTGACGGTGACTACGCGGGCGACCTGTTCTATTATTGTGTGCCGCATGTGACGCTGAAGCAGAACGAGCGGGCGGCGTTCGACCTGCTGGCGGACCGGGTGCCGTACAGCCATCTCTACACCTGGCAGATCGCGGCGAGCACGCCGCAGAACGCGCGCTACCAGCAGCGGAGCGAAGGCACGAACGAAAACGAGACGGTGTGGCATGAGATCAAGTTCACCAACACCTTCAGCCAGCCCCTGACCACCGGTCCGGCGCTGGTGGTGGCGGCCGGCCGGGTGCTCGGTCAGGATGTGCTCAACTACTGCGCCGCGGGCGGCGAAGGGCGGGTGAAGATCACCAAGGCGCTCGACATCCGCGCGCAGCAGGAGGAGACGGAACAGGCGCGGGAACATGACGCGCACACCTTCAACGGCGACCGTTACGACAAAGTCACCGTCGAGGGCGTGCTCAATCTGCGCAACTTCAAGCGCGAGGCGGTAACGGTCGAGATTCGCCGCACGGTGACCGGCGAATTTGTCTCCGGCAGCGTGCCGTGTGCGGCGGTGAAACAGGCAGAGGCGATTCGCGCAGTCAATCCGACCACCGACCTGCAGTGGACGGTGATCGTGCCCGCCGGCGGCGAACAGGAGATCAAGTACCGCTATGTGGTGTATGTGCGGTAGACGCTGCATGACGGGGCGTGACCGGTTATCGTAGCGGAGACGACGATGCCCTGCTGGGGTGAGCGGTCATTGGATGTGCTGTTGGCAGGTTGGTTTTGCCTAAGCATTGTTGTCACTGGGCGATGGCTTACTTGTCGCTGGAAACTGCCGGCGGCTGTGCGCTGGCCGGCAGCGGTTGTCGCCGGGATGGCTGGCTATGCTGCGGTGGTTTTGTTGCTCGGACAGGTGGGATGGCTGCACTGGCAGATCCTCGCGGGATTGTCGCTGCTGCCGGGAGCCTGGTCGCTCCCGAGTATGTTGCGCTCCTGGCGACGGCTGCTAACTGCTGTTGCCGGTGTCGATACCTCGCTGCTGCTGCCGTGGTTGTTCTGTCTGCTGCTGCACGGCGTGCTGCTGCTGCATGCTGAAATTCACTATGACAATCTCATTGGTTATCTCGAAGTGCCCAAGCAGTATCTGTTGCAGCATGCCATGGCGCCGTTGTCGCACAATATGTCGAGCCGGCTGTCACCGGTGTTACATGCGTGGTATGCTTGCGCGCTGGCGTTGCAGGAACCGTATCGTACGCTGCCTTTTCGGTTTGGTGACGGCGGGGTGGTACATGCACTGCACTTGTGGGCGTTCGTGTTCCTTCCGTTTTTGCTGAGCTGCCTTGTGCGCCTGGTGCCATGTCAGGTGTCTTCTGCTGCTGCAGTTGGACGGTACGCGGCGCTGCTGTTTATGACACTCCCCGGGACGTTGGTGTGGTCGTATTTGTCCTATGCGGACATTATGGCAATTACGCCAGCGCTGGCTGGGTTAGCGTTGCTTCCTGCCGCCCGTGAACATGCTGTTGCTGGCTGGCTGTCGGGTATGGGGGCAGGTTTGATGCTGATGGCGAAGTATCAGACTGCTCCGCTTGTTTTGCTGCTGGGAATTGCCAGCTGGTTAATTGCCGGCAGGGCAGCGGCGGTGCGCTGGTTGGCGGGCTGCATGCTGGCCGTGCTTCCGGTACTGCCGCATGCAGTACGTTGCCTCGCGGGCGGTGAAGTCATTCGTGGCGTATTGGCGGAAAACGAGGTGCTGGCCGGCGCCGCTTCCGACTATGCTGCTGGTTTGTGGCGTATGCTGACGCGTCCTGAAGCCGGGGCGCTACTCCTGCTGCCGTTGTTGTGGCCGCGTTCATGCTGGCGCAGCCCGCTGTGCTGGCTGGCGATCGTGATGCTGTTGCTGGCACCGCTGCTGACGCCGCAGGCGCACCATGCCCTTCGCTGGAACATGCTGCCGATTCTGCTTGTCATATTATTGGCCGGAATCGATATGGACCATCGACGTTGGCACAGAATGGTGTTTGCCGTATGGTTGACGCTGACGCTGGTACCAGCGGTGACGCTGGTAGATGCGCTGCGGATGGAACGGCTGCTGCTGCCTAGGACAGAATTGCTGGAAATCAGCTTGCCGGGATTTGCCATGCGCCGGGAATTGGTCAAGCGCCCGGGGAGAGCATTCTGCCCAGATGGCTACTACGGCTACTATGGCACCGAAGCTATGGTCGTGCCGTCCGTCCTCGATCGCCAGTACATCACGGGCATGCTTGCTGGAACGCCGGCAGACGTGCTGTTTCGTTTGCGGCGGGCGGGGTTTGCCCGCCTGCTGTCGCAGCAGGAAGGAATCGTGCTTGAAATTGCACCTGCGCCGGGGGGAGACACCGCGACGGTTCACGCGCTTGCGGTTATGCTGCCGGCGTTACGGAATTGTCGCATGCGCATTGACGATCAACGGTGACGCTAGTTGTCATCTGCCGGACAACTTAGTATACTGTCTGCCGCATACACCAGCCGGTCAGGTGGGGAATGAGACGGGACTGGTGGACAAAAAGGGAACTAATCGCAAAAGGAGAAGGTCATGTACCAGTTGAATGTCGCAACTGAGCAGCAGCGCCGGCGCAACGCGCAGGTGGTTAAGCAGACCAAATACATGCGGGACAAGGTGACCTCGAAGGTGATCCCGTTCACACTCGATCCGCGCAGGGAGAAGAAGCTCACGGCGGCGCAGCTGACCGTCATTGAGGCGCTGGAAATCAGCGCGGCACGCACGGAGATCAAAGCGCTGGCCTCGTTGGCGAAAATCAACGAACTCGACCACCTTGGCGGGGCGCTCGATCTGACTCCGGCGCTGGTGCAGACCCTGGCCTTCTGCAACGAGCGCGAGGTGAGTTTCACCATTGAGAATGCGCACACCAGCATCGGGTATTATGCCGTGCTCGCCGCCTACGGGTTCCTCGATGAGCAGATCGTTATTGACGGGTTCCGCCGCGGGCTTGATATCGCCGGGCATGTGAGCTGGATCCCGGGCGGGACGCAGCTCAACGGCGGGCGGCTGGGCATCATGGTGCCGGTGGCGGTCGGTCATGCGCTGGCGAAGAAGGCAAAGTACGGCGATGCGGCGTGGATGATCACCCACTGTGGCGACGCGGCGTGGGTGTCGGGACAGGCGCTGAACGGGTTCCTCATTGCCGCGCTGCATGGGGCGCCGATGACGTTCGTCATGCACCGCAACGGCATCCAGCTTTCCAACGCGACCCACAAGGTGCTCGACCGCGATCCGCGCCCGGTGATCAAGTCGCTCGGCATCGAGATCATCGAGATCCCCTCCATCCACGACCGCAAGGCGCTGTATGCCGCCTTCGTCAAGGGGCGTGCGCTGGCGGCCAAGGGCAAGCCCAACCTGATCTATCCGACGGGCTATCGCAGCAGCGGCGCAAAGAAAGTCACGGTCGAGACGCTGGGCAAGATGTACGGCATCCGCGCCGAAGTCAGGGCCTTTGCCGAGAAGAACAAGGTCAAGCTGACGACGCCCATCTGGATTCCGGGCGCGCTGATGAGCTTCCGCGATGTCACCTGCATGCTGGAAAATGTTTTTCTGGCCAATGACCTGCCGGGCGGCAAGGGGCATCACGACGGGCACATGAAGGGGCGCGATGTCGCGCAGGTGCTGGGCAATCCCATGCTGCGGCTGGCGCCGGCCCATGCGCAGGCGCTGGCGGCGCTGAAGAAGAAGGCGCCGCGCGTGGTGGTGACGCAGGCGCGCCCGAAAGTGGGGAGCGAGAACCTGGTGGTGCCGGCGAAGAAGCTGGCGACCGTGCCCGCCTTCCCGGCGGGGAAGAAACCGTCGCCGCGTGCCGGGTCGGAACTGGGCTATGCCCTCGTGGCTGAGGCGCATCCCGACCAGGTCTTCGTGGTGAGCTGCGATTTGAACCCGTCGACCAAGCTGGCCAAGGCATGTTCGTATCTGGCGCCCAGCCACCAGTTCGAGGTGAGCATCCAGGAGCAGGCGGCCACGCTGATGACCAACGGCCTCGCCACCGGGCTCATCGGGCCGCAGCTCAATGTCGTCTCGACTTTCGCCGCGTTTTTTGAGGGGATCGCCCGCGAGGGATGCGAAATGTGGCGCTACCAGCGCAACCTGAACGGCGCCAACGAGGGGCTGAATGTGGCGTTCCACCTGTCGCATGTCGGCGCCTGCACGGGGCGCGACCATTTCTCCGGCTGGTCGCTCGACTGGGTGAATCTCGCCATCGGCTACCTGCCGTACCTGCAGTGGTTTTATGCGCCCGCCGATGCGAATGCCGCGCTGGTCGCGGTGCTCGATATGGCGAAGCATTACGGCGCGGGGATCATTGGTATCCCGCGCGACGAGCTGCCCGTGCTCACCAAGCAGGGGACCGACGAGCCGCTGTGGTTGCCGACCGACGAATGGAAGCCGACAACCCAGCTGCGCGAGTATCCGGGCGCGGAACGGGTGATTCTGGCGCTCGGTTCCCCCGCCTTCCTCGCCCAACAGGCGGCGGATGAGCTGACCGTGCAGCACCGGCTGCCGACCGATGTTTTCGTGATTAACGGCCTGCCGCTGGGCGCGGGCTGGCTGGACAAGGTGCTGGCCGACTATCCGGGCGGGGTGGTCACGATCGAAGACGGTCTGATCGGCACGCCTGCGTCCGGATGGCGCGGTCTGGCCGGCGTGGTGGCGGCGGACGCGGCGGCGGAGCAGGTGCCGTTCAACGCCATCGGCATCACCGACCCGACCCTCGCTCCGTCCGAGGGCTTTGCCGAGGTCTGGGAGCATTTCGGCATCACCCAGGCGGCACTGGTGCAGGCGGTGAAGGGCCTGAAGTAACCCGCATTCCGGCCGGGGCGACCCGGCCACGGCAGTATTCCGGCGGCGCTGGCGGTGATCCCGTCAGCGCCGCCGTTGTTCTGCGCCCGGTGCGCTCAGCGCGACGGCTCGCGGCCGATGACGATTTCCTGCAGGCGGGTGGCAAGGTGTGAATGGCGCTGGGTGGAGTAGCGCAGCGCGGCGGTGACCACGTCGTACGGCATGATCATCACCAGTTTCTCCCGCGCACGGGTCATGGCGGTGTAGAAGAGGTTCTTGTTGAGCAGAAAGTAGCAGCCGGCGCGGGTGGCAAGAAAGATCACCGCACGGTTTTCGCTCCCCTGCGCCTTGTGCACGGTCATGGCGTAATTGAGGACGATGCTTTCCATCGCCAGGTGCGGTACGCTGACCGTCTTGCGGTAGAACTCGATTTCCGTGCAGCCGGTATCGGCATGGTTGGCGGTGATGTAGCCGATATCGCCGTTGAACAGCTCAAGGGCGTAGTCGTTGCGCCGCTGCATGACCTTGTCGCCGAGGCGGAACTCGCGCCCGAAAACCGAAAAACTGTTGGCGGCTGTGCGCGGGTTGAGCCGGTCGCGCAGGCGCAGGTTGAGCGACATGACCGAGATGTCGCCGCCGCCCTTGTTGAGCGGGGTGAGCACGTGCACCTCGCGGATCGGGTTGAAGCCCTGCGCCTGCAGCGCGGTCAGCGTCTCGTCGAGCGCGCGCAGCATCGCCTGCGGTTCGGCGGTGTCGATGAACTGGAAATCGGGCGCCGCCGCAGTGGGAAACGGGCGCTCGAGGTTGACCAGCCCGGCGTTGCGCAGGATAGTGGAATTGCGCGCCTGGCGGAAGACCTCGGTCAGGACCACCTGCGGGATGGAATACGACGAGGCGAGCGCGGCAAGCGAATTGCCGGCCTCGACCGACGGGAGCTGGTAGGGGTCGCCGATCAGCACCAGCCGCGAGGTCGGGGCGAGCCCGTCGAGAATGGCGCGCAGCAGCAGCAGGTCGATCATCGAGGCCTCGTCGATGATCAGATAGTCGGTGACCAGCGGCTGCTCATGATTCACCCGGAATCCGCGCTGCGGCACGGCGCGGAACAGGCGGTGGATGGTCTGGGCGGGCGCGCCGGTCAGGGTATGCAGCTTGTCCGCCGCCTTGCCCGTCGGCGCGGCCACCAGCCAGGCGGCGCCGAGGCGGGTGAGCACGGCGAAGAGCCCGCGGCAGAGCGTCGACTTGCCCGTGCCCGCCGCCCCGGTGATGACCGTGACTGGCTGGCAGACCGCCTCGCGGATGGCGAGCAGCTGCTCGTCGCTGAAGTCCAACGCGAGCTCACGGGCGCAGGCGGCGATAAGCGGATCGAGAATGGGCAGTTCGCGCACGGGGAGCGCCAGGCGCGCGGCCAGCTGCCGAGCGATGGCCCCCTCCGCCTCGAAATAGGCGGGGAGATAGACGCGGTCCTGCTCGACGACAAGCGCAGCCGAGGCGAGGACCTGCGCCTCGCACCAGGCGGGGGTGAGGTCGAGCAGGTCGACCATGCCGCGCACCAGCTCGTTCAGGTAGAGGAAACTGTGGCCGGTCTTGGCCATGGTCGCGGTGAGGACGAAGCGGGCGGCGGCGGCGCAGCGCTCGTCGGCGAGCGGATCGAGGCCGGCCTGCCGGGCGATGCCGTCGGCCTTCTTGAAGCCGATCCCCTTGAAATCGCTGATGAGCTTATAGGGCTGGCGGCGGACCTGCTGTGCGGCGTCGGCCCCGTAGCGCTGGTAAATGCGGCCCGCCCAGAGCGGGGAGAACCCGAGGAGCATGAGCTCGCGCACCGTGCTGTCAATGGCCCGCGTGCTGGTGACGATGCGGTCGAGGATCGCGCGCGTGACGCCGGGGACGTCCAGCAGCCGGTCCGGCTCGCGCTCGATAACGTTCAGGACCCGGTCGCCGAACTGCGCGCCGATGCGTTCAGCCAGCACCGGGCCGATACCGTCGATGGCGGCGATGAGGTAGCGGCTGACCGCGTCGCGCGCGTACGGCGTTTCGGGAACGAATTCATCGACCTGCAGGCAGGGACCGAACCGCGGATGCTCGCTGCGCGTGCCGCGCACGCGCACGCTGTCGCGCACCTTGACCTGGGGCAGGTAGCCGGCGATGGTGTGCCGTTCGCCGGTGACCGGGTCGGTAAGGGCGGCGACTTTCCAGCCCGTGTCGGGATTGGCAAAGATGACGGCTTCCACGACCCCGGCGACT
>CAZFBR010000135.1:0-9317 GCA_964517215.1 uncultured bacterium | reverse complement strand
GTCTCCACCATATACGCCGCGTAGCGCCCGGCATCGCCGTCGGGAACATTGCCCGCTGCATAATGATGAAACCACGTGAGCCGGTAGAAGCCCGGCGGGTTCTCGGGAAAGTACGACCAGCAGCGGCCGCTCGCCTCGTGATGTTCGACCCCGATGCCGACCACCGCCCCGCCCACCGCCCGCAGCGGCGCGGTCACGCCGATGCCGGGCACCATGGCCAGCAGTTCATCCAGCCGCAGCGTGCTGATCAGCGCGCGATAGGCAACCTCGCGCCCGTCGCTGAAAGTGGCGACCTTGCGCCGGGCATCAAGCGCCACCAGCTTCGCCCCGTAGCGGATATGCGTCTGGAGCGGGGCCGCCAGCCGGCGGAAGATCTCGCCGGTCCCGCCTGACTGCGGAAAGAGGAACGTGGCGTTCGGCCCCCAGCCGCCGCGCGGCGGATCACCCGGCTGCACGCGTTTCAGTTCTTCCGCGTCTATGGTCTTGACCCGATCCGCAATCCAATGAAAATCCATCTCACGCGGGCTGGTTCCCCAGACCTTGGCGTTGTACGGCAGCATGAACTGGCGGGCAATGTCCTCGCCGAAATGGGCCCTGATCCATTCCTCGAAATTGCGCGGGTTGCCCGCCTCGCGGCGCTCGAGGCCGCGCAGCGCCGCCGCGCGCATGGCGGCGGGCAGGCAGTGCAAATTGTCCTGATAGGGGTACGGCACCCACGCCGGCGGTTCGCACAGGCGCACCCAGGCCGAACGCTGATGCTCATGGTACTCGCCCGCGAGCACGTCGCGCACCAGCGCGGCGAATTGCGGGTATTTGGTGAAGAGCACATGTCCGCCCACGTCCCAGGTGAACCCGTGCGGATCGAGAAACGAGGCCGACAGCCCGCCGGCATACTCGTTCGCCTCGCATACTTCCCAGTCGTCGCGCCCCATCGCCTGCAGCGCCCGGGCCGCGCCCAGCCCGCACGGGCCGGCGCCGATGATCAGGATGGGGTTCATGCCGTGAGAAAGGTGCCGTTGCGGTATTCGCGGAAGGCAGTTTCGAGTTCGGCCGCAGTGTTCATGACGATGGGGCCGTCCCAGGCAATCGGTTCGCCGACCGGTTGGCCCGCCAGCAGCAGACAGCTGGTTGCCGCTGCCTGCGCCTGCAGGGTCACCCCGTCGCCCGGCGTCAGGACCCCCAGTTCGCCGTCGGTCAATAGTGTATCGCCAATTGCCAGCTGCCCGGCATAACAGTAGACCAGTCCCGTCCATGTCGGCGGCACGGGCTGGGTATAGGGCACTGCCCGGGAAAAGTTCACGTCATGGTAGAGCACCGGAACCACAAGATCAGAGACAATACCGCGCCGGCCGCCGCACTCGCCGCTGATAATCTTGACCGTCACCCCGGGCGCCGGCGCCACCGCCGGGATTTCCGCCGCCGTGATGCCGCGATAGCGCGGCGGCGTCAGCTTGTGCGCGGCCGGGAGATTCACCCAGAGCTGGAACCCGCGCAGACAAACCGGATCCGCCTGCGGCATCTCCTGATGGATGATGCCGCCTCCCGCGCTCATCCACTGCACGTCGCCCGGACCGATCGTTCCGCGATTGCCGATGCTGTCGCCATGCTCCACCCGGCCCGCCAGCATGAGGGTCACGGTTTCGATCCCGCGATGCGGATGCCAGGGAAACCCCGCGACATATTCCTGCGGATCGGTTGACCCGAAATCGTCGAAGAGCAGGAAGGGATCAAACCGCCCCGCTTCGGCATGGGCGAACAGCCGGCGGAGCATGACCCCGGCGCCCTCCTCCACCCGCGTCCCGCGCAGGATCGTGCCGATGCGACGTTCGTTCACGCCCGGCCTCCGTCAGCCCTCAATCGCGGCGCGCCGCCTGCCACAACTCCTCGAGCGCATAGCGGGGTCGGATCTCCTGATCGAACAGGTGCACAATCACCGAGCCGTAATCCGCAAGGATCCACTGCGCCGCCTGCACCCCTTCGCTGTGCCGGAGCTGTGCGTCGCCCTTGAGCGTCCGGTAGACCGCCTGGAACAGGGCGTTGACGTGCGTGGACGAGCGGCCGCCGGCAACGACAAAGTAATCCGCCAGCGGCGTGCGGTCAGCCACGTCGACCATCACCGGATCGATGGCCTGCTTCTCTTCCAGAATGGCGATGATCCGCCGCGCCAGTTTCGCCGCGGCGCCCGTTCCCGCGAGCGCCGCCGACGCCGCTGCTGCCGGTTTGCGGGCCGGGGTAACGGCCGCCGCGGCCGGGCGCAACCGTTCGCGCAGCCGTCGCTTCGTCGCCTCGCGTTTGCGCTCGCGTTCCGCCGCGGTGGGCGCCGCCGGCTTGCGGGTTGACACCCGCTTTTTCCCGGGCGCGGTTGCGACCGCCGTCCGCTGCTTCCCGGCCGGCGCCGTCCGCCGCTGCTTCGGCTTCCCTGTGGTCTTCTTTTCCATTATTGATTTCTCCGTTCCAGATAGTCCCGCCCGACAATGATGGTCACGTCCACCAGGTCGGACGCCGCGCCATCAGTGGTCGCCTGACCGAAGCCCAGATATTCACGCACCCGCTGCGCCGCCGGCAAATTGCCCGTCCGCGCCACAATCTTCGTCTGCCGGTAGTTGAAATTGTCCGCATTCCCCACCTCGACGATATCCACATCGCGGTGTTCCGCCAGCTGCTGGCGCAAACCATGGGCCACCCCGCCGACCCCGGTGCCGTTCAACAGCGCCGTTTTGAGCGGCGTCAGCGCCGCCGGCGCGCTTTCCGGTTCGGGCACCGGCGCTTCTTCCGCCGGCGCCGCCGGTGTCACCGCCAGCAGGGTCGCCAGCTCCGGCGCGCGGGGCACGAACATCGCCACCCCGTTGCTGATTTCCGCACTGCCCGGCAACATTTGCCATTGCAGGTTGTCCGCCCCGCAATCCGCCACCCGATTGGCCAGCTGGCCGATTTCCGCAACGGTCAGATTGCTCTGCAGCCAATCGCCGATCAGGCCCCAGACCTCGGGATTGGCCAGCAAATCGCGCTGCAGCTTGAACTGCAGCACGAGACCCGTCAGCAGCCGCTGCATCAGGTCCTGACGCTCCGCCGGCGACTCCAGCGCATCGGCATAGCGCACATATTCGCGCAGCTTGTCACTGTTGTAGCGATAGCGCTCGATGGGCAGCATGAGCTGCTCACCGCGCACCGTGGCGGTCAGCTGACGGTCGAGCCGCACTTCAATGCCGCCCAGCACGTCCGCGAGCCGATAGAATTCCTCGCTGTCGATTTCCAGGTAGAAGGGAATGGCCAGCCCGCACAAGCGGGCGAGCGCCGCGCTCTGCGCGCCCACGCCCTCGTCACGCAGCGCACTCAGCCGGTGCGGCTGGCTGTCCGCCCCCGGCAGGACCGCAGTTGTCGGGACACCCAGCAGCACGGTGCGCTGGCTGCCGGCGTCGTACAGCAGCAGCGCACACCCCGCCAGTTTGCGTTCCTCATCCAGCGCGTTGAGCAACACCACGACCGGCTGCTTCGCCGCGATCAGGTCGTCCGGCCCCTCGCGCCAGAACCGCCAGCCGTTCCCGAACAGCAGCGTGGCCGCACAGACCAGCAGCACCGCCCCCAGCGCAATGGCCAGCATGAGCAGATGCCTGCGTTCCAGTTCCGGCCGCTTCATGCCGCCTGCTCCTGCCCCGGCCGGCCGGCCGCACGGCCGCCGGCCGCATGCGTCTGCGGATGCACCCGCCCGCCGCGAACGCGGACATGGTCCGCCTTTTCCCGCGCCACCCGCGCCGCTGCCTGCGCCAGGGTCAGGCCAGTGAGCGCCATGCGCAGCGCACCGGCCGCGGCAAACTCCCGCGTCGGCTCGCAATAATCGGCCACCAGCAGCATCCGGGCCAGCGGGGTCATGCGGGCGCCGCCCGTCGGATGCCGGGCCACCGCCATAAGGATGGCCGCGTCCGTGCACAAGCCGCGCTCGAGCGCCCACGCCGCCGACGCCGGGGCATGCAGCAGCGGCGCGCCCCACGGGCGATACGCCCGGCGGATTGCGGCCAGCCAGGCGGGCATGGCCATGCCCAGCATGCGCGCGACCGGCCAGTCGCGCGCCGCATCATGCAGCCACGCCGCCGTCGCACAGCGCCGGGAATCAAGTCCGTACATTGTTGCCAGCCGCCGCGCCATGCGCGCCGTGCCGCGGATATGCCGCAACCGCGCCGGCGACACCTCACGCGCCACTGCCCGCCGCAGCCGCGCCGGCACCGCCGCGCTCTCCGTCCTACGCCGCGCCGTCACGATACAATCCCTGCGCCGCGATATACTCCGCCACCGCGCGCGGCACCAGCTGCCGGATGCTGCGGCCGGTCGCCGCGCGCCGGCGGATCAGCGTCGATGAAATATCCAGCAGCGGCATGTCCAGCAGCATGATCCGCGCCGGGGGGATCGCCGGGGGCTGGGCCGGTTCGCCCGGCCGGCGCGCCACGACAAAGGCGCACAGTTCGCACAGCCGGGCAAAGCCCTCCCAGGTCGGCAATTCCTTCGCCGCATCCATCCCGAGCAGAAAATGCCAGCTGTAGTGCGGGTAGCGCACGTGCAGCTCATGCAGCGTATCGACCGTATAGCTCGGACCGGTGCGCCGCAGTTCCAGATCGCAGCCCGCCAGCCCGTCGCTGTCCGCCACCGCCGCCTGCACCATCGCCCAGCGCTGTTCGGGCGTGACCCCGCGCGGCTGTTCCTTCGCATAGCGGTGCGGCGGCGCGGCGTTGGGCAGAAGCCAGACCGCGTCGAGCGCAAGCTCGTCCTTCGCCCAGTCCGCCAGCACGAGATGCCCCAGATGCGGGGGATTGAACGTCCCGCCCAGCAGCCCGATGCGCCGCGACGTCAACCGCGCACCTGGCCGCTGCCCAGGACCACAAACTTGAGCGAGGTCAGCTCCGCCAAACCCATCGGGCCGCGGCAATGCAGCTTCTGCGTCGATATGCCGATCTCCGCGCCGAGTCCGAACTCGCCGCCGTCGTTGAACCGCGTCGAGGCATTGACGAACACCGCGGCGGAGTCAACTTCATTGAGGAACCGCTGCGCCGCCGGCCAGTCGTTGGTGACGATGGCGTCGGAATGCTGCGAACTGTAGCGGGCGATATGGTCAAGCGCCGCGTCGAGCGAATCGACCACCCGCACCGCAAGGATCAGGTCGGTGTATTCCGCCGGCCAGTCCGCCTCCGTCGCCGGCGTGACGGGGACCCCGGCCAGCCGGACCGTTTCCGGACAGCCGCGCAGTTCAACCTGCGCCGCCGCCAGGCGCCGGCACATGGCGGGCAGGAACTGCGCCGCCACGGCACGATGCACCAGCATGGTCTCCATGGCATTGCACACGCCGGGGCGCTGCACCTTGGCGTTGAAACAGATCTCCTCCGCCATCGCCAGATCGGCCGCCGCGTCCACGTAGGTATGGCACACGCCCTTGAGATGCGAGATCACCGGGATGCGCGCGTGCTCGCGTACGAAGCGGATCAGGTTCTCGCCGCCGCGCGGGATGACCACGTCAATCAGCTCGTCGAACTGCAGCAGCTCGCGCATCGCGTCGCGGTCCGTGGTTTCGACCACACCAATGGCCGCCGCCGGCAGGCCGCTGGCGGCGAGGGTGTCGCGCATGATACGCCCGAGGGCGGTATTGCTGCGCACCGCCTCTTTGCCGCCGCGCAGGATGCAGGCGTTGCCCGCCTTGAAACAAAGCACGGCCGCGTCCACGGTGACGTTGGGCCGCGATTCATAGATGATCGCAATGACCCCCAGCGGCACGCGCATGCGCCCGACCTGCATGCCGTTGGGCCGCCGCTGCATGCCGACGATATCGCCCACCGGGTCGGGAAGCGCCGCAACGTCGCGCACCGCGCCCGCCAGCGCCGTCAGCCGGCCGCCGTCGAGCCGGAGCCGGTCGAGCATGGCCGCCGACAGTCCCGCCGCCGCGCCCGCCGCCATATCCTCCGCGTTGGCCGCCAGCACTTCCGCCTGCCGCGCTTCGAGTGCCGCCGCGAGTGCCAGCAGAAACGCGTCCTTGTCACCCCGGGTCAGTTTCGCCAGCACCCGGGCCGCCTGTTTCGCGCCCGCCGCCAGCGCCTGCATTGCCTGTGTCATCGTCGTCCTCCCGTCACGCCAAGTCATTGTAGCTAATTACGCCGCCGCTGTCAGCAAGCCGGACAGGAGCGATGGTCCCGCCGTTCCCGCCGATTGACCGTTTTCGCCCGCAATGCTACTGTCAGACTGTGGATGCTGCCATGACCCAGACGCGCAAGAAGGCCGGCGGTCAATAGCCGATCAAGGCCTGCGCTGTGCAAAACATCCCTTCTTTTGACGCCTGAAACGCTGCCAGCAACTTAGGCGGGTCGTGCAGCCGAAATCAGAACTGCACTTTTGCGAGGTGTACGCCATTAGTCGTGGTGCAGGAAATCAGCACTTACCCCGAACGCTCAGACCACCTGCGCCATTATCCGGGAAAGTCGAACAGTCGGCTTCGATTTCGCGCAATGTTCCTGGCGCCACCAATGGTACTTATGCCGACAGTTTCAGCACCGGCGTGGGGCAGTTCAATCCTCTGCAGTCCATTTTTTCTGCCATGTTCAGCCCTCCGATACGAATTCCGACCATACCGGCATTTTTGCACTCCATCACGCTGCTGAACGTTCGGCAACACACCCTTGTGTTGTGACGCCTGCCGCAACAGGCGTTCGGCAGCGGCAATCACGGCCGTTATCGGAACCATTGCATCCAGGTCAGTGCGCGCCATATGCTCCGCCCGGTATGGCGGGCCACTGCTGCCGGATCACACGCGTTGCCGGCGATAACGCTGCGAGGGTAACCGACATCATCATAGGCTGCTTGTAAATGATTGCCGTCCCAGTGTCAACCGCGACCGCATCGCTGACGCTGCCGCCTGCTCACGCCCGGTTGACGCTGTCAGGCAGACAAGATATGTTTTCCCCGCCATGAATACTGCCGACGCCGTTCTGCCCGAACCATCGCTCCCGGCCGGATGCCGCTGCACCGTGCGCCGCGGCCTGCTCAGCGCCTTCGGCGCCGACGCCATCATCTGCGCCGCACCGCCCGACCTGGGCATCAGCGGCGGCGTTCGCGCCGCGCTCTACCACGCCGCCGGGCCGGGGCCATTCGAAGAATGCCGCTTTCTGGTTGAAACCCGCGGGGCGCTGCCGGCCGGCACGGCCTGCCTCAGCGCCGCAGGCCGCCTGCAGGCGCGGCATCTCATCCATGCGGTCATCCCCGACTGGCACCATGGCAGCGCGGACGCCCGGCGGCGGTTCGCCGCCGCGCTGCGCGTCGCGCTGGCGCTCGCCCGCAAGCACAGCGTGCGCAGCATTGCCCTGCCCGCGCTGGGCTGCGATGAACCGGGCTGGCCGGCGGCCGACGCCGCGGCGGCGGCGGTCGCGGCGGTGCGCACCTGCCTCCGCCTGCAGCCGGCCGCATTCGACAGCATCACCTGGGTCTGCGACGACGACGAAACATTCGCCGCGTTCTCGCAGCTGCTGGCTGCCGCCCCGCAATAGTCCTGCCCTTCTCTGAAAACACTTGTCAACATATCCAGTGACACAACTGCCGCTTGATCCTGCCGCAGCAAGACCCGTCGGTCATTCTTCTATCCGTGCCCGCAACTGCTGCCACACCCGCCGGATATATGGGACCCGCGACTCCCTGATCTCCCCGCGGAAAGGGCGAAGGCAAATATCACTTGCAACGCAAATGCCTCGCAGTTGACAAATCGATGGTGCTCAGATATGGTTGTTCAAGAAAATGCGGGGGAGGCGGTCATGCACGTCGCTGAATTCTGTGCCATTATCATCACGGTGGGACTGGCGGTGCTGGCGGTGCCTGTGGTGCAGGTGCTGCTGCAGCTCAAACGCACGCTGGGCGCCGTCGAGCAGACCGTGGCGGACCTGCAAACCGTCATCCCCGAGTTCCGCCGCGTGGCGACCAATCTTGATCGCGCCACGACGCGGCTCAATGAGCCGGTGGAGCATCTGGCGCATGTGACCGGCCAGATTGATGCGGTCGCCAGCAAAATCATCGCCATCAGCGACAAGCTGGCGACGCCACTGGTGAAATACGCCGGCATTATCGCCGGCGCCAAAGCGGGCTTTAACTTCCTGCGCAAGCGGCAGGCGAACGACGAGGAAAGGGGGAAGTGAACATGGGACGCGAATCATATGGTGATGTTACTCTGGCATTCCTGCTGGGGGCGGTAACGGGGGCGGCGGTGGCGCTGTTGTACGCGCCGGCAACGGGTGCGGAAACGCGGCGCAAGCTGGCGGAGGCCTCGGCCCGCCTGCGCGACAACTCCGAAGAGAAATTCGAGCAGGCGAAGGATTACCTCGGCGACAAGTACGATGCGAGCCGCGCGTATCTGCAGGATCGCAAAGACGAGGTTTCGGCGGCAGTCAGCGCCGGCAAAGACGCATTCCGCAAGGCCAAGGAACAGCATTAATCCCGGCAACTGAACCAGGGCGCGGGCGGGACTGCGGTCCCGTCCGCTTTTTTTATGCCGGTCAGCCCGCCGCCCGCGGCTGCTCCTCCCGCCGCCTCGGGCGCGCTCAGCTCTTCAGGTCGATCGCGGTTTTGAGCATTTCGTTGGCGGTGCTGATCCCGCGCGAATTCAGCTGATACGACCGCTGATAGGCAATCATTGCGACAATTTCTGTGGCGGTATCCACATTCGACGCTTCTAGGCAGCTGCTCATGATGGCAACGGTATTCTCGTCGCCGGCGGCAAAATAGTACATTTCGCCGCTGTTCGCGGTGGCGGTGTAGTAGCTCTCGCCGTTCTGCGCCAGCCCCTGCTCGTTGCGGCAGTCGGCCAGAGCCACCTGCGCCAGATTCACTGTCCGGTCGTTGGAATACGATCCGATAATGCGGCCGACGCTGTCGACCGTGATATCCTCCAGCGTACCGGTCGCGCAGCCATTGGCGTTCAGGACGGCAGCGTCGCCATCGTCGCCCGCCAGCTGGGTCAGCGCGGTCAGATCAGCGGCAATGGTGAGCGCCCCGCCGCCGAATGCCGCGGTAACCGCCGCCGGCGCCGCATTGTTGATTTGATAAAGATCGCCGAACTCATCGAAGGTTATGGTCCCGGCGGTGCCGCTGCCCGTGGCCAGCGCATAGTCGACCCGAATCGACTCGCCGGCCGTGGCGCCGTGGGCGTAGGTGATGGCGATATCGTCACCGGCAGCCGCGGCGTTGGTCAGGGTGACCGTCCACGGCAGCGTCGCCCGGTCGGCCACCGCGAACAACGGACGGCAGAAATCGCGCAAAGCCTGTTGCACGCGGGCATCGGGATAGGCCCCGCCGCCCTT
>CAZFBR010000134.1:0-9428 GCA_964517215.1 uncultured bacterium | reverse complement strand
TGCATGCGACGGCGCCGACGGTGGAAAACAAGATTTTGCTGGCGCAATGCTATGCCCAGGCCGAGCAATACAGCGAGGCGGTGCCGCTGCTGACGGCGGCGGCGGCGGCGCGTCCGGATGACACCGCGCTGGCGATGCTGCTGCAGCGCTGCCAGCTGTCCGCTGAGCGCGCGGCCGGTGAGGAACTGAAGAAAAAGGGGGACACGGCGTTGGCGGCGGGGCGGCCGGGCGAGGCGGCCGATTTTTACCGCCAGGCGGCGGCGACCAAGAACCCGCCCGACGGCATTGCGCAGCTGGTGAGCAAGGCGGAGCGGCTGGTGCTGCTGCAGGATGCCAACGAGCTGCTCAAGCAGGTGTCCACCGGGGGCGATGCGGGCGAGGCCGCGGAGGTGCTGGCCCGGCTGAAGGCCTACCAGCAGGAGAATAACGGTCAGCTCGACAGCGAACTGGCGGAAAAGCAGTCCCAGCTGCTCCTCCTGCGGGCGCGGCAGATGGTGAGCAACGGCGACTATCCCGCCGCCCAGGAGGATCTGGGCGACCTGGCGCTGCTCATCGAGAAGGACGCCACCGTGCTGCAGGCGGCGGAACGCTGCGAGGTCTGGTTCCTGCTGGCGCAGGTGAATGAAAAAAACGGCAATTATGAGCAGGCGCTGCGCTATTACCAGAAGGTGAAATTCTCCGAGCCCGCCTATCCGGAAATTGACGACCGCATCGAAGGGGTGCGCTCGCGGATGAACCTGTGGGTGCATATCGCCGTCTGGCTGATCATCGTCACCCTCGGACTGGCGCTGTTCTTCACGCGCCGCCGCTGGCAGCCGGCACTCAAGCGCTGGTGGCTGACGCGCCTGGGCGACCAGGCCTTTGTGGCGGGCGACTGGGGCGAGGCGCGGCGCCAGTACGAGGCGGTGCAGGCCATGCCCGACCCGCCCGCGGCGGTGCTGACGCGGCTCACGGAGGTCTATCAGAAACTGCGGATGACCGATGATGCGGCGCAGACTGCGGCACAGGCATCGGCCGGCGGCGGCCGCGACTGGAGCACCTCGGCCGTGCTGCTGCAGCAGCAGCTGGCCAATCGCGACTTTCCGGCCGCCCAGGCGCAGTTGGCGGAGCTGACCCGGCTGGCGGTGACGGATCAGCTGCGGCAGGAACTGAAGCGGCTGCGGCTGCAGGTGGCGGAGGCGTGCGGGGCGTGGAGCGAGGCGGCAAAGGCGCACGCGGAGCTGGACCATCCGGTCAGCGATGCGACGCATCAGCGCCGGCAGATCGAGCTGTGGATCAAGGCGGGGGCCATCGACCAGGCCACGGAAGCGCTGCAGGACTACCGGCAGCGGCAGTCGGCGGACTGGGAATGGGTGGCTGACCGGCTGCAGGAACTGCGCCGGCGGTTCCCCGAATCGCTGCGCCTGGCGATGGCGCTGGGCGAGCTGTATGAGGCGCAGGGCGAAGCGCCGGCGGCGATCGGCTGCTATGCCGATGTGCTCGCGCGGGTGCCGCAGAAGGAGCCGCTGCTGCGCCGCCTGCTGGTGCTGTACGAGCAGGAGCGCGACTGGGAGGCGGTGGTGGCCACCGGCACGGAACTGCTGGCGCGGGTGGCGGCGGAGCCGGGGGTTTGCCTGGCGCTGGCGCGGGCGCAGCAGCACCGCCACGATTACGCCGCCGCCGCTGATTTCTATCTGCGGGCGCTGGCGCTGGAACAGGACAATGTCGAGGCGTACCATCAGCTGGTCGAGATCGGCCGCTATTATGCCGGGCGGGAGGAACATGCCCCGGCGGTGGCGCTGTTCCGCCGGCTGATGGAACTGACGCTGTTCGACCGGGTGGAAGTGCGTTTCGAGCTCGGCCGGTCGCTGTATGCGCTGGGCGAATACGACGCTGCCATCACCGAGTTGCAGCAGGTGAAACGCGGGGCGTCGATCATGCGCTGGCAGGCGCGGAACATCACCGCCCTCTGCCTGCTGGCCAAGGGCATGGCTGACCTGGCGCTGGCCCAGCTGGACGAAATCCCCGTCGAGACCGCCGGCTTTGATGCGGCGCTGCGGCTGATGGTGCTGTATAATCGCGGCCTGGTGCAGGAGCAGCGGGGGGATGTGGCGGCGGCGGTGGCGGAATATCGCAAGGTGGTGCTGGTGGAACTGAACTTCCGCGACGCGGCCCAGCGGCTCGAACGGCTGACTGCCGCCGGCAGCTGACGGAACGGACGCAACGCGTGCGGCATTTGCGCGATCAGCTGATTCTCGCTATGCTGCTGGTGGCGCTGGCGCCGATCGTGTTCTTTTCGCTGTACACCTACGGTCTGCTGGATGAACTGCTTACCCGCCGGGGTGAGGAACGCCTGACGACGCTGGCGGACGAGGCGCAGCGCTGCTATCTGCGCGGCTGCCGCGCGGGTGACACCCGGGCGGCAGTGGCGCAGGCGGCGCGCGCGCTGCCGGCGCTGCAGGTGCAGGCGGTGACGACGGAAATGATCGATACCGCGGTGGCGGTGCTGCGCCTGGACAAGGTGCGCACGGTGGTCCCGCGCGAGGTATGGGACGGGGTGGCGCCGGCGGGCGCCGCGGTCACCCTGCCGGTTGCCCTGCCGGCCGCGGTTGCGGACGGGCCCGCCTACGAGGCGTTCCGCATGATGCTGTGGCGGGCGCCCGACGGCACGCTGCTGGCCCTGCGGCGCAGCGAGCGCGAGGAACAGCAGTGGCGGCGGCGGGTGCTGTATGAGGCGCTGGCGTGGAGCGGGGTGCTGGTGGCCGGCGCACTGGTGCTGGCGCTGCTGCTGGCCCGGCGGTTCACCCGCCCGATCCTCTTCTTGCAGCGCTGGGCGGAGGCGGTCGAGCGGGGCGAGCGCACGACGCCGCTGCGGGTGGCGCGCCGGGATGAACTGGGGGCGCTGGCGGCGACGCTGCAGCGCATGAATGCCCGGCTTGACGGCCAGATCGCCGACCTGGGCGAACTGCGGGCCTATAATGAGCGGCTGATCGAGTCGATGTTCAGCGGTCTGGTGACGCTTGAAGCCGACGGCCGGGTGCGGGCGGTCAATCGCCGCGCGCAGGAACTGCTGCAGCTGCCGGCGCCCGCCGCCGCGCATGGCCGGCCGTACCGCGAACTGCTGGCCGGCTGTCCGGCCATCGCCGCGGTCATGGCGGCGACCCTCGACGAGGGGCGCGAGGTGCAGCGGGCGGAAGTTGGCGAACTGGTGGCCGGGCGCGACGTGGTCTTCGGGATCAGCAGCAACCGGCTGCGCGACAGCATGGGGGCGGTGTGCGGGGCGGCGTTCTTTTTTCAGGACCTGACCGATATCAAGCGCCGGGAGGGGAAACTGCGCCAGCAGGAGCAGCTGGCGGCGCTGGGCGAGATGGCGGCGGCGGTGGCGCATGAGGTGCGCAATCCGCTCAACCCCATCCGCGGGTTTGCCCAGCTGCTGCAGCAGGAGGATGACTGGACCGAGGTGCGGGAATATGCCCGCATCATCATCACCCAGGTTGATGCGCTGCGCCGGCTGGTTGACAATCTGCTGCTGTACGCCCGGCCGGGCGATGTGGCGTGGAGCGACCTGGATGTCGCCACGCTGATCGCTGAATCGCTGGAACTGCATCAGGGACAGGTGCGCGAGAAGCGGCTGCAGGTGGTCTGTGCGGTGCCGCCGACACTCCCCTGGCGCGGCGGTCTGGCGCAGGTGCGGCTGATTGCGGACAACCTGATTCGCAACGCGATTACGGTGTTGCCGCCGGGCGGCACGCTGACGGTGACGGCGCAGCGGGAGGAACCGTGGCTGACACTGCGCGTGGCGGACAACGGGCCGGGCATCGCGGCGGAGCATGTGCCGCAGCTCTTTACCGCGTTTTTCACCACCCGGGCGCAGGGCACGGGACTGGGACTTGCCATTGTGCGCAAGATGGCGCAGGACATGAAAGGGGAGGTGAGCGTGACGTCGACGGTCGGACAGGGCACGGAGTTTACGGTGCGGCTGCCGTTGACGCTGCCGGTATGAAGAATGCACTCGTAGTCGATGACATTGCCTATACCCGGCTGCTGTACGGGAAGGCGCTCAAAAAACTGGGGTTTGCCATTGTTGAGGCGGAGAACGGTGCGGCGGCGGTGCGTGCGGCGCTGAGCCAGGCGCCTGACCTGATTCTGCTCGACCTCAATCTGCCCGATATCAGCGGGCTGGAAGTGCTGCAGACGCTGCGCCAGCAGAAGCTGACCGTGCCGGTGATGGTGATCACCGCGAACGAGGACCGCGATCTGGTGATGAAGCTGGTGACGCTGGGGATCAGCGACTATCTGATCAAGCCGGTGGACATTTTTGAACTGCAGAAGCGCGTGGCCAGGGTGACCGGGCTGGTTGGGGCGGAGGGGGCGACTCCGGCGGCAGCGGCCGCCGAACCGACCCCGGCCCGGCCGGCGCCGGCCGGCGCCGCGGGGGAGGACGATGATGATGACGACTGAATCCGGCCACCATCTGGTGGAACGGCTGTACCGGTATGACTGCCGCTGGTATCGCGGGGACAAGTCGTGCGCCGCGGGCGGGAACTGCGCGGGCTGCGCGGAGTACCGCAAGATCGAACGGCGCATTCTGATCATCAAGTGGGGGGCGCGCGGTGACAATCTGCGCACTACCCCCATTCTGCGCGCCTTGCGGGCGGAATGGCCCGACGCGCAGATTTCATGGCTGACCGCGCCGGAATCGCTGCCGCTGCTGCAGCACAATTCGCTGCTTGACCGCGTCTATGCCTTTGATGCGCTGGGGGTGGCGGCGCTGCTGCCGCAGTCGTTCGACCTGCTGCTGTCGCTGGACAAGGAACCGGGGGCGCTGGGCATGGCGATGAATGTGCGCGCCACCGACAAGCGCGGGTTTGCCATGACCGAAAGCGGGTCGCTGACGGTGTTCAATCCCGCCTCGGCCTACGCGCTGCGTTTGGGGGTGGATGACGAGTTGAAATTCCGCGGCAACCGCAAGTCCTATCCGGAGATTATCTTCGAAATGGCGGAATTTCCCTACCGCGGAGAAGAGTTCGTGGTTGAACTGTCCGACACGGAACGCGCTCGCGCGCACGGGCGGCTGCAGGCGTGGTTTGGCGACGGCCCGGTGGTCGGCTTGAACACCGGCTGCGGGCGGGTCTACGCCGCCAAGTCATGGTCGCAGGAGAATTTCATTACCCTGGCGCGCGAGCTGATCCGGCGCGGCCGCCACGTGCTGCTCTTGGGCGGGACCGACGAGCGCGCGCGCAACGAGGCGATCAGTGAGGTGACCGACGGACGCGCGGTGATTGCCGCCACCCAGGACAACCTGCGCGATTTGATCGGGTATATTGACGGATGCGCGGCGGTGGTAACCGGCGACACGCTGGCGCTGCATATTGCGGTGGCGCGGCATGTGCCGGTGGTGGCGCTGATCGGCCCGACGTCGGCGGCTGAACTTGACCTGTTCGGGTACGGCGAGAAGATTGTTGCCGCGCGCGACTGTGCGCCCTGCTATCGCGCCGCCTGTCCGCAGCCGGTGTCATGCATGCAGGAACTGCCGCCGGACCGGGTGCTGGCCGCGCTCGACCGGGTGCTGGCCGCGCGTGCCGCCGGCCGCTGAGAGGCCATGACGGGTACCGGGTTGGCACCGCAGCGCAAGCTGAAGGACCGGCTGCTGCTGGCGCTGGCGGAACGCGCCGGCGCCTGGTATTTGCGCGCGCTGGAAACGCGGGTGGACCGCGACAGCTATTTTCCGGAGTATCTGGAAGCGGCGCGGGCCGAAGGGCGCGGCGTGATCCTTGCCTTCTGGCACGCGCAGATGATCCCGCTGGCGGTCCACTATCGCCAGCAGGGCATAGTCGTGCTCATTTCGCCGCATCGCGACGGGGAGATCATCGCCCGGCTGGTTGAGGCGCGCGGGTTTCGCACCGCGCGCGGCTCCAGCAATCGCGATTCCGCCAAGGTGGCGGCGACGGTGCTGAAGCTGCTGAAGCAGGAGCGGGCGACGGTCGCGTTTACGCCCGACGGGCCGCGCGGGCCGCGTGAGCGCGTGCAGGGCGGGATCATCCGCGTCGCCGCCATGACCGGCGCGCCGATCGTCACCATGGCCGCAGTGGCGGCGCCCTGCCGGCGGCTCAAGAGCTGGGACCGGTTCCGGGTCCCCTTCCCGTGGTCGAAGTTCCACGTGCGGCTTGGCCAGCCGTTTACCGTGCCGCGGGGAGTGACGCCGGAGCAGGAGGAGGAGTACCGCCTGCGGCTGGAGCAGGCGCTGAACGACCTGACCGCGGAAGCGGAAAAATCGCTGCCGGGCGAACCATGGAAGAATCGTGCGGGGGCGCTGCTGCTGCGCCTGGCAGCGACGGTGTGGCGGATGCTGCCGGCGGCCGCGGCGCTCCGGTCAGGCGAATGGCTGGGCCGGCTGGTCTGCCGTCTCGACCGCCGGCACCGGGTGCTGGCGGAGGAGAACCTGCGCCGGGCGCTGCCGGCGGTCGGCGCTGCGGACGCGCGCGCAATGATCCGCCGCAATTTCGCCCACTATGGCCGCTCGCTGGTCGAATTTGTCCGGCTCAAAAAGTATGTCAACTCAGGCGCGGCGATCAAAGTGCCGTTTACCGTCGAGCAGCATATCCACGACGCGGTGCGGGCGGGGAAGGGCTACATCATCCTGACCGGGCATCTGGGCAATTTTGAACTGCTGGGCGCGGTGATCACCGCGCGCGGGCATCGGTTTGTCACCCTGGCCCGGGTGGCGGGCGCGCCGGCGCTGGAGCGGGTGCTGCAGGAGGTGCGGGCCTCCGTTGGGATGCGCATGATCGACAAGGACGAAGCGGGGCGCAATATCCTCGCGGCGCTGCGCCGCAACGAGGGCGTGGCGATATTGATCGACGTCAATGCGGGGCACAAGGGGATCTTTGTGCCGCTCTTCGGCCGTCCCGCCTCGACCTACGCGATTGTTGCGGAACTGGCGAAACGCACCGGGTGCGCGGTGCTGCCGATGTTCGTGCATCGGGAAGCCGACGGCACGCATGTGGTTGATATCGAGGGGCCGCTCCCCTGGTTGCCCGCCACGGCGGATCAGGACGACATTGCGGCCAATACCGCGCAGTACAATCGCGTCTATGAAAAGTTCATTGCGCGCTATCCGGACCAGTGGTTTTGGGCGCACAACCGCTGGAAGACCCGGCCGGATGCTGGTGGCTGAGTGCTCTTTTCCCGTGGCAGACGGCCGGGGAGATATGCTATATGGTAGTGGGTGGCGCTGAACCCGGGGAGCAGTGTATGCGACGGACGATGCTGATCATGCTGATGCTGCCGGTGCTGCTGGCGGGATGCGCGCGCGAGCAGGTGCGCCAGCCGCGCGGCGACGAGCAGGTGCTGCCGGCGCGTGTCGGTGAATCGGTGACGGTGACGCTGGCGGCCAATCCGACCACGGGGTATCAGTGGCAGCTGGTGTCGCCGGCGTCGGCACTGGTGCGGTTTGTGGCGCGTGATTTTGTCGCCGCAACGCCGGGCCGGATTGGCGGCGGCGGTACGGAGACCTGGCGGTTTGCGGCGATCGCGCCGGGCACGGTCTTCCTCGATTTCGCCTATGTGCGGCCATGGGAAACGGGCGTGGAACCGGTGCAGCGTCAGACCGTACTGGTCGAAATCGTGCCCTGATTGCGGCGGAGGAAAAACGACAATGACGGCAAAAATCGGAAAACTGATGGTGATCACCGACGGGGTGCAGGCGCAGAAGCGCGGGCTGCTGCCGACGGTGACGGCCGCGCTGCGCGGCGGCGCGGACATGGTGCAGTACCGCGAAAAGGGGCGTTCGGACTACGCCCGGCGCGAGGAAATCAACGACCTGCTCTATCTCACCCGGCCGCGCGGCATTGCCCTGGTGGTGAATGACTGGTTCGACCTGGCCATCACCTGCGGGGCGGACGGATTTCAGCTTGGCCAGAAGGATATGTCAGTCGCCGATGCGCGCCAGCTGGGCGAGGGGCTGCTGGTCGGCTGCGCGGTGCATTCGCTGGCGCAGGCGACGAAAGCAGTGGCGCAGGGCGCGGATTACCTGATGGTCGGCCCGGTTTTTCCGACCCGCGACGAGCATTTCCCCGATGCGCCCGGCGGTCTGGCCATGGTGCGGGAAATCGCCAAGGCGATTACCATTCCCTGGTTTGCCGCCGGCGGGATCAACGAGAAGAATGTGGCGGAAGTCATTGCTGCCGGCGCCACGCGCCTGGCGCTTTGCACCGCGCTGATGGCGGCGGACGATCCCGCCAAGGTGACGGAGAAATTCGCCGCGTTGCTGAAAAAGTAATCGCGCAACGATAATTCGCGACGGTTCTACCTGTCGCGACATCCTGGTATGCTTGAATTCATTGGGCAACCGCTGTAGTTCCCGCAGGTGCTGTTTCTGGCGTGTAGCATTGAGCACTGCCGCAAGAATACAGCGATTTGGCCTGCAGTTTTGGTGTCGACATGTCGCCATGGAAAAAATCCCCGCCGCATCCGTTCCTTTGGTCCCGATGTCTCTTAAAGTTATTACCCACATGTGTGTAACAACCCTGTACGGGTGTCTTATACTAACGGTGCGCGCGTTCCCTTTTACGCTGCACCATCAGCCCGACATTATAACGTGTGATCCACCTGTATGTTACGGTAAATGGGTGTTTTTACCTATCCCGTTGACATTCAATCAATGCAATGCTATACTTGTTATTATACACATGTGTAGAATATGAATGTTCGGCAGAGATAGATAATGACTGAACTTGCAAATGGTTTTCAGACAATCCGTGGAAGCGATGTTGATCGGAACGGGATGTATCTTGAATTGATTGATTCAGAAACAAGAAATGAATTCGCAGCAATATTCTATTCAGATGATACCCACAAGATGACACTATCCTTATTCCGTAAAGATATTCCACTCGAAGTCATCGAAAAGTTTATCGAAAAAGCAAAAACAGATTTGCCGCCGATGAAGAAATGAACAGCCGAACTTCGCGCTTCTGCGCTTCGCCGCTGGCGCGGCTCAACGCAGAGCGCTAATCGTTCGGCAGGGAGAAAATATTAATGAAGGTGATTCAGTGCATAATGCTAATGGCTTTCGTACTCTGCAGTGGGGCTCCTGCGCAGGCGGATAGTAATGCTGCTTTCGTCATCTCCGACTCGGACCCGATTTACCCGGTTCTTGAAGCGTATAAAGCTACTATCAATCAAAATTACGCAAACAGTCGAATTGCGGATGTAGCATTCACCCCATGGACTGAAATAAAATCAGAACCTGTAAAGTGTCTTTTTCCAAATTTGCGATTTGTTTTTTTCTCATGGTCAGAGTTTCGTCGTCCAGATACGCCAGAATGGGTGATGGGACTCGCAGGGGGCATCGGACAAACCGTGGCGGTTGACACCGATGGACATATTGTTATGAAAATATTCGATTCTGGCAACTACGAAAATTATGGCGGATTGCTAACTTCTAA
>CAZFBR010000133.1:0-9467 GCA_964517215.1 uncultured bacterium | reverse complement strand
AGCGCACCGTGTCGGCCAGCGCCGCGGCGAAGTCGGTATACTGCGGCCGCCAGCCGCGCGCCTGCAGTTTGGCCGAGGTGACAGCATGGCGGAGCACGTGGCCGGCGCGATCGGGTACCGACTTGAGCAGGGCCGGACTGACGCCCAGTTCGCGGATGATGATCTCTGCGATGAAGCGGTTGGTGCGTTCGCAGTCCGCACCGACGTTGAACACCTCGCCGTCGACACCGTCCGCAAAGAGCAGAAAAGCGACGGCGGCGCAGTGGTCGTCGACATGAATCCAGTCGCGGATATTGCTGCCGTCGCCGTAGAGCGGCAGGGTCTCGCCCAGCAGGGCGTTGGTGACGAAGAAGGGGATCAGCTTTTCCGGGTACTGGTACGGCCCGAAATTGTTGCTGCAGCGGGTAATGACCACGGGGAGCTGGTGGGTGCACCAGTAGGAGAAGGCGAGGCGGTCCGCCCCGGTCTTGCTTGCTGCGTAGGGGGAGCGCGGATTGAGCGGCGAATCCTCGCGCGACGGTCCGTCGTCCGCATTGCCGTACACTTCATCGGTGGAGATATGCACAAATCGCCGGAGCGTACCGGTCGCCCGCGCCGCTTCCAGCAGGGTAAAGGTGCCGAACACGTCGGTGGTGATGAAATCGCCCGCCGCCATGATCGAGCGGTCAACATGGGTTTCCGCGGCGAAATGCACCACGCGGGTCACGCCGCGCATGAGGTCGTTCACCAGGGCGGCGTCGCAGACATCGCCCTGGACAAAGCGGTAGCGCGGGTCGGACGCGAGGTCCGCGAGGTTGGCGAGGTTACCCGCATAGGTCAGCTTGTCGAGATTAATGACCCGGGCGTCGGGATGATGTCGCAAACACCAGCGCACGAAGTTGCTGCCGATGAATCCCGCACCGCCGGTGACGAGGATGGTTTCCATGCTACGCTCCGAATAGTTTTTCGTGGATCAGCTGCGTGGCGCGGTAGAGCGACGGGAAGGTGCCCGCGTCTGTCCACCAGCCGTCGAGAATATCGTGTTCCAGTTCGCCCAGGCGCAGATAGGCGTTGTTGACGTCGGTGATTTCCAGCTCGCCGCGCTTTGACGGCGCGAGTCCGCGAATAAAGCCGAACACCTGCGGATCGTACATGTAAATGCCCGTCACCGCATAGGCCGAGGGCGGCTGCTGCGGCTTTTCGATGATTTCCGCCACCCGGTCGCCGTCGAGCCGCGCCACTCCGAACCGCTGCGGGTCGGGGACTTCCTTGAGCAGGATGCGCGCGCCGCGGGCCTGGGCGCGAAACCGGTCGACATGCGCGCGGATGCTCTTTTCGACGATATTGTCGCCGAGGATGACCACGAAGCGGTCGTTCACGATAAAATTTTCCGCCAGGCGCAGGGCGTCGGCGATCCCGCCCTCGCCTTCCTGGTAGGCGTAACGCAGGTCCCGGAGGTTGAATTCCGCACCGTTGCCGAGCAGGCGCAGGAAATCGCCCGCATGGCTGCCGCCGGTGACGATCATGATCTCATCGATTCCCGCATCCACCAGCGCCTCGATGGGGTAGTAGATCATCGGCTTGTTGTAGACGGGGAGCAGGTGCTTGTTGGTGATCTTGGTGAGCGGGGCGAGGCGCGAACCCAGCCCGCCCGCGAGGATGACGCCTTTCACATGCGCCTGCCTTTCTCCGCCGGTCGGGCGGGGTGCGATGCCACAACGCCGATTATAGGTTGCGCTGCCGGCGGTGTCAAAGGCGCGATTGACGGTGGGCGCGGTAATCGGGTACACTGACCGCATGCGGATGACTTGGCTGGTTATGCTGCTGCTCGTTGCGCTTGCTGCGCTGCGCCTGACCGGGCTTGAGCGTCACGGCATCGGGATTGACGAAGCGTGGGACCTGACGGTGATTGCCCTGCCGCCCGCGCAGATAATAACCGTCCTGCAGCATCCTCCCAACGGCGTGCTTTGGCCGCCCCCGCTGCATTACCTGGTGCAGCATGCCGTGACGCGCGGCGGCGACCTGCTGCCGGCGGCCCGGATGACGGCTGCAGGATGGAATGTGGCGACGCTGGCCCTGCTGCTGCTGGCAGCGCGGCGGGCGCCGGTTGCCGTGCAATGCGCGTTTGCAGCACTTTTTCTCCTGCACCCGTTTCAGCAATACTGGGGGCAGCAGACCCGGGGATATGCGTTCCTGCAGTTTCTGACTGTTGCCGCCTATGTGGCGCTATGGCAGTGGCGCCGGTCGGGAATTAGCGCCTGGGGAATGCTGCTGGCCATGGTTCTGACTGCCGGGCTGTACACGCATTATTACTTCTGTCTGGTCTGGCTGGTGGTTGCCTTGCTGTTGTTGCGCTGGCAGTGGCGGCGGCTGCTGCCGGTGCGGGCAGCGGTCTGGGTGCTTCTGCCAATCCTGCTTTTCGCGCCGTGGCTGCCGACGCTGATGGCCCGGGTGACTGACCGGCACTCGACCGGGGCGGTACGGGTTACGCAGCCGGCTGTGGTGGCGCGGGAACTGTCGCTGTTGCTGACCGGCCCGCTGCTGCCGAAAATGCCGTCAGCGCAGGCGGCGCGGTGGCTCGCATTGGGTAGCGGCCTGCTGCTGCTGCTGCTGGCCGCCCGGCGCTGGCGGCGGCAGTATTGGACGCTGCTGCCGGTGCTGCTGCCGCTGGCGGCGGCAGTGCTGGTCGGGTCGCAGGTGCCGACGTTCGCCGCCCGTTACCTGATCATCATTCTTGTGCCGCTGTATGTGCTGCTGGCGTCGACGCTGGACGATCCGGACCGGCGCTGGCGTCGACTGGCGGTGCTGGCGGTGCTGATCCACGGTGTCGGATTGGCTTACGGCACGGCGTATCTGGTGCGGCATGAATGGCCGCTGGCGGACGATTATCGCGGCGCCGCCGCGCTGATTGCGGGCGCGCAGCAGCCGGGCGACGTGGTGGTGTGTGTGGCGCCGTACGCGGCGCTGCCGCTGCGCTATTATCTGCCGGCGGTGGCCTGTCTCGATCCGGCGGCGTTGCCCGCGACAGGGAGCCGACGGCTTTGGCTGGTCTGGAGCCACTGGCAGTATTATGATCCAACCGGCGGCATTCTGACCGGGTTATGTGCCGCACGGCCGCTGGTGCGCGAGGACAATTTGCCGGGGGTGCAGGTGTTTCTGTTCGGCCCGGCGACGGTGACGAGGTGAGGTTATGCTGAGTGAATGGCAGCGCGAACAATACCGGCGACAGACCATGGTGCGTGAGCTGGGCGATGCGGGGCAGTGGTCCATGCTCAAGGCAAAGGTGCTGATTATCGGCTGCGGCGGGCTCGGTTCACCGGTGGCGCTCTATCTCGCCGCGATGGGGATTGGCACCCTGGGGCTGGTGGACAGCGACAGGGTCGAACTGGCCAATCTGCCGCGCCAGATCCTGTTTACCGAGGAGGAAATTGACCAGGCCAAGGCGGATATCGCTGCCGGCCGGTTGCGTCGGCAGAACCACGACCTGACTTTTGTCCCGCATCCCGTACGCGTTACGGCAGAAAATATTGCGGAACTGATAGCGGGGTACGGCGTGGTGGTCGAATGTGCGGACAATTTTGCGACGAAGCAGCTGGTGAGTGATGCCTGTGTCGCCGCGGGCAAGCCGTTTGTGCACGGCAGCGCGTCGGGGTGGACGGGCGAAGTGCTGAGCTGGCGGCCGGGCTGTGCCTGCTACCGCTGTGTTTTTCCCGTGGCGCCGCCGCATGAACCGGCAGCGCCGCTGCCGGGCATTCTCGGCGCGGTGGCGGGCGTGGTGGGGACCATTCAGGCGACGGAGGTGGTGAAGCTGGTCACCGGCGCGGGCGAGCCGCTGCTGAACCGCCTGCTGCGCTGCAACCTGCTTCACCACGAATGGCAACTCGTGCCGCTGGTGCCGCAGCCGGATTGCTGCTGCCAATCGGGATCCCGGCGCTGATTGGGCGCCCTGTCGCCGGCGTCATGATGCCGGCCAGCGGCAGTGCGCAGCAATGACCGCAGGAAAACGCTACAGCGGTTCGGGCCAGTTGGCGGTTTCGGCCTCGAGGGCGGTGGTGGCGGCGTCGAGGGCGGCGTAGGAGGATTCGATCTGCGGCGTGAGCTCGTGCGCGCGTCGGCCCAGCTCGGCAATCTGCTCGCCGTCGCCCGAGCCCGAGGCGTCGACCAGCGCCGCATTGACCTCGTTCAGTTCCTGCTCCGCCGCCGCAACGGCGGCTTCCAGGTCATCGACCTTCTGCTGCAGCGGGCGCAGCGCGCGCGCGCGGTCCTGCACGAACTTGGCCCGCTCCTTGCGCGACATGCGCCTGACCGGCGGGTCGTCATCATCCGGGGCGATGATGCAGGCGTGGGAATCATCGCTGTCCTCTTCCCAGCCCACCCGCTCGAGGAATTCGCGATACGGGCCCTCGTAACTGGTGATGGCGCCGCGATCGAACACGATGAGGCGGGTGGCCAGCGCCTCGAGCAGCATCTCATTGTGCGTGACCATGACCACGGCGCCGTCGAACGAGTCGATGGCGCCGAGCAGTGAATCGCACGATTCGAGGTCGAGGTGGTTGGTCGGCTCGTCGAGCAGCAGCATATGCGCGGGCGTGGCGAGCAGCTTGCCCAGCAGCACCCGCGCGCGTTCGCCGCCCGAGAGCACGCTGATCGGCTTGAGCGCATGGTCGCCGGAGAAGAGCATGGCCCCGGCGAGGTCGCGCGCGCGCTGCGGGGTGACGTCGGGGGAGGCGGTGAGGATCTCCTCGACCACGTTGCGCTGCGCCTGCAGCCGGTCGATGTTGGTCTGCCCGTAGTAGGCGGTGGTCAGGGTCGGGTGCGGGCGGATGCTGCCCGACCACGGCTGCAGTTCGCCGGCCAGCAGGCGCAGCAGCGTGGTCTTGCCGCGCCCGTTGGGGCCGACCACCCCGATGCGGTCCCCGCGCCCGATATGGAAGGTCAGGCCGTCGATGAGCGGTTTCTTTTCAAGGTGGTAACCGAAGGTCAGGTCGTCGACCCCGAGCATGACCTTGGCCGCGAATGACAGACTGGTGAAGGAGAACTCGAGCGACTCCAGCGCGGTCAGTTTTTCCTTGCGGTCCTGTTTTTCCAGCATCTTCACCCGCGACTGCACCATGCCCGCGAGGCGCGCCTTGGCGCGGAACCGGGTGATGAAGCGCTCGGCGTGCGCGCGCTTGCGCTCTTCCTTCTGCCGGGTCGATTCGAACACCTCCTCCTCCTGCAGGATGAGGTTGTAGTACTGCTGCGTGTCGCCCGGGAATTTGCGCACCTTCTGGCGGTGGATGCCGACCACGTGGGTCACCACACCGTCCATGAAATTGCGGTTGTGGGTGACCAGCAGCAGCTCGCGCGGCCAGGTGGCGAGGAACCGCTGCAGCCAGCGCAGCGCGGTGATGTCGAGGTAGTTGGTCGGTTCGTCGAGGATGAGCAGGTCGGGCTCGCTGACCAGCACGCGCGCGAGATGGATGCGCGACTGGTAGCCGCCGGAGAATTCGCTGGCGGCGCGGGTCAGGTCGCGCGAACCGAAGCCGAGTCCGCGCAGGATCTTTTCCGCGCGCCAGCTCTCATGCTCCGCGCCCGGCATCAGCCCGAGTGCCGCCTCGTCGAGGATGGTGGGTTGCGCGAAGGTCAGGTGCTGCTCGAGGTAGCCGACGCGATAGCCCTTCGAAAACTCGATCTTCCCCTCGTCGGGCTCTTCACGCCCGGTGATCAGGCGCAGCAGGGTCGTCTTGCCGTGGCCGTTCCGCCCGACCATCCCCACGCGCTCGCGCGGGTTGATCTGGAAACTGGCCCCGGAGAAAAGTTCCTGCGGTCCGTACGACTTGGCGACATCCGTGACGATCAGCATATCCGCAGCCCTCACTTCGTTTGGCTGCTCAACCTCCGGTTGAACGTTCCCCCCTTGTGACCGCCCGACTGTGTTGCGCACGATGCGCGGTCGCTCGGGGTAAGTCCGGATTATACCACATTTTTGCGGTTTGTCATTTTCTGATATGCTGCTCGGGTGCCGGCATGCCGCCACTGCCGGAAGAAAGGGAGCGTTATGACCGAGAGTGCGCCTGCCGCCCTGCCGGCACCAGGCACCATCCGTGCGCGCGTGATTGTTTTTTGGGTACCGCTGCTTTGGTTTAGCATTCCCCTGGTGCCCGCATGCATATTTCTGCTGAGGTTCGGATGCCCCCGATCAGCACTCGCTCTCGGTTGTTATATCGGCCTTGGCGGCGCCTATCTGTTTACTATGTTCTGGTTGCTGCTGATTTCCGCCATAGCCATTGGGCTGGGTTGGATGCTGATGGTTGATGTTTCCATCCTGCAGCGTGTGCCGATGATGCTAAAGGTGCACATCATCATGTTTCTTTTTGCAGTTGCAACTGCCGTCGCGCCTATCTGGTCCATTGCAGGCAAGGCAACGCGTTATGTGCGCATATCCCGCAACGGCATCGATGTTGGCGATAATGATGCGGGCCTGCTGGCGTGGCCGATGATCCGGGAGGTACGGCAGCGCGGCAGGTTCATTATGCAGTTTATGCTGTACGACAATCGGAGCATACGCGTCAGCAGCAGCGTCAGCAATGGCTGGCTGCTTGGCGAACTGCTGCAACAGCACTTCCCCGACTTCCAGCCGTTCGCTCCGTCGATGCCGGCGGCTGCGGTGACGGGCAAACCGATTGAACGTACCAGCCGCCCGGACCAGGGATAAACGCACCCAGCAATACCAGCATCAGCAGCGACCAGAACAGCACACCATACAGGCCAGATGCCTGCGCCCATTCATTCCGGTGTGTTGGGGAAAATCCGTTTCCTGCACGGCGGCGTTGCCGTTACCGGCACCATCGTGTCCTTGCGTCAGGATGTCGTCACCTGTTCCTTTGTGCTGCCGGCCGGCACGACGATTGTTTTTACTGAACAACGGGGAGTGTGGCTCGAAGCCGATGCTGCGCCCGGTGACACGCTGATCGTCACCTACCTGCGGTCCCGCCCGAATATTTGCACTGCGTCGCAGCCATCGTGGACCGCTGTCGGTCTATTGGGCGGCATTGGTGCGGTATGCCTGCTGTTGTTCGTGCTGGTTGCGCACGCGCTGGTGCTGTTCCATCGCGATCATGTCCCGGTGGCGAAGCTGCTGGGCGAGTACGGCCTGCGGCGCATTATCGGTGACGCGTATCGGTCGTCGCGCCGAACGGGATCAGATATAATACCCTGATCGTCGCCGGATTAGTGTGAACCCCGGTGTGAACCCGGCGGCGATGCGGCAGCCGGCCGCGCCCGGCGGTAGTCGCCGGGCGCGTCAATCGTGGAGAAATATGCCGCTGCCGCGCATGGCGGGAATGGCGATGGCGCCGGGGGTTGCCGGCACGGCCAGCGTGCCCATGGCGCGGTCGAGCGAGACGCGGGCGACGAGATAGTCGCGGCGGGCGCGGGCAAGATTGCCGCGCGCGGCGTCGAGATTCAGCTGCGCGTCGTCCACATCGAGCCGGGTCTTGACCCCCGCCTCAAATCCCTTTTCCGCCATGGTCAGCAGCCGTTCCGCCTGCTGCACCGTGCGGGAGAGGGCGGTGACGATTTCCTCGGCCTCGCGCACGCGGTCGAGCGTGGTGCGAACCTCGAGGGTGATGCCGTCGCGCAGCTGCGCGTGCCTGATCGCCAGGGTGGCGCGCTGGCTTTCCGCCTGCTGCACCCGGCCCGCGGTACGGAAACCGTCGAAGATCGGATAGGAGAGGACCACGCCGGCGCTCCAGTCGCGGCCGTCTTCCGCGCCGGGGCCGTAGGCCAACTCGTGCCAGCCGTACTGGCCGGTGAGCGCAACGCTCGGCTTGTCTCCTGCGTTGGCGATGGTCACCAGCTCCGCCGCGACCTGCTCCTGCTGGGAGATGTCGGTCAGCTCCGGGCGTTTGGCCAGGGCGGTCGCCAGTGCCTGATTCTCAACGGGGACCGGGGTGATGGCCATGGCCGCCGCCAGCGACCCGCGGGCGGTGACGCCGCTGTCGCCCGTGCCCAGCAGATAGGCGAGCTGCTCGCGGGTGGCGCGGATGCTGTTTTCGGCGCGGATGACTTCGGGCCGGGCATTGGCCACCGCAACCTCAGCGGCGAGCACGTCATAGTCGGTGGCGGTGCCGGCGGTGTTGCGCCGGGACGCCTCGTCGAAATGGCGCTGTTTCTGCGCCAGGTTCTGCCGGGCAATGGCGGTGAGCTCGTCGGCGAGCAGGCAGTTGTAGAAGGCGGTGGTCACTGCTTCGACCACCAGCTGCCGCTGCACCGCCAGCTTGACCTCGGCGTTGTCGATACCGATCGCGGCGGCGCGCAGGGCGGCGCTGACCTTGCCCCAGGAAAAAATCGTCCAGTTGGCGCCGAGGTCGGCGGTGCGTGCCTCGGCAATGAGCGGATCGGTGCCCGGGCTGGTGACGCCGCTGGCGTAATCGCGGCTGCGCCCGTCGGTGGCGGTGATGGTGAGCTGCGGGAAGGCGGCCGAGCGCTCGCTGTAGTAATAGCCCATGACATAATTGTGGTATTCGCGGGCGCTCTGCAGGTCGTGGTTGTGCGCGAGCGCGCGGGCCAGCGCTTCATCCAGGGTCAAGGCGTTCACCGGCACCATGGTTGCGGCCGGCTGCGGTGTCCCGGCCGGCGTCAGCGCGTTGCCAGAGACGGCGGCCGGTTGCGGCGCCGGCGGAGTGGCGGCGCCGGCGGGCAAGACGAGCAGAATGAACGCCAGCGCGGTGCCGGCGGCAGCGGTGATGGGTTTCATGCGGGTGTTTCCTCCTTCGCGCCGCTCCACCAGCGGTGGAGCAGCTTGCCCAGGTCGTCGATGTAGGTGTAGAAGACCGGGATGACGATAAGCGTGAGCAGGGTCGAGGTGACCAGACCGCCGACCACGGCGCGGGCCATCGGCGCGCGGAACTCGCCGCCGGCGCCGATGCCCAGCGCCAGCGGCATCATGCCGAAGATCATGGCGAGCATGGTCATCATGATCGGGCGGAGGCGGGTGCGGCAGGCGCTGATGATCGCCTCATGCTGCGGCATGCCGGCGCGCTCGCCCTGGCGGGCGAAGTCGATGAGCAGGATGGCGTTCTTGGTCACCAGGCCCATGAGCATGATGAGGCCGATCATCGACATCATATTAAGCGTGTCGCCGGTGAGCAGCAGCAGGCCCGCCATACCGATGATGGATAACGGCAGCGACAGCATGATGGCAAAGGGCGCGAGAAATGATTCGAACTGCGCCGCGAGGATCAGGTAGACGAGGATGATGGCGAGCATCATCGCCTCGGCCATGTAGCCGAAGGTTTCCCCCATTCGCTCGGCTTCACCGGCGAAGACCACACGATATCCCGGTGCATACTGCTGCCGGTCGATAAATGCCTGGATGACGGTCTGGGCGTCGCCCAGTGCGAGGTTGTCGAGCGCGGCAGAAATCACGATTTGGCGCGAGAGGTCTTTGCGGCTGATTTCCGAAGGAGTGACGGCCATCTCGCGGCTGAGGATGTTGTCGAGCG
>CAZFBR010000132.1:0-9481 GCA_964517215.1 uncultured bacterium | reverse complement strand
ATGATGGGAGGCCTGGCATTGCCTCCAATCACCCACCGATTCTTGTGAGGAGCCGTTGTTATAGACATAGTTGGTGTCACTGTTGGAACTGATATACAGTCCATTGCCACTCGTTCCCAAGCGGCAGTTATATACATAATTGCCCGTAATCGCAAAGCGGTCAGCGCTGCTCAGATAGATGCCCTGCGCGGCATTATTCTCGATCCGGTTATTGGTAATCACATTGGAATCCACACTTGCGCAATAAATACCGGCATCCCCCCCGTTCCTGACCAGATTCGAATCGATATGGTTGTAATTGCTGGCGGTGCCCAAACGAACCTGGTTCGAGGTCTGCGAATCAAGCAGGTTGTTGAAAAGCATATTCGTATCGGAACCCGTATTGAGCTGGATACCGTATCCGCCGGCATTATACACCCGGCAGCCGCTAATCTCCGAGCGGTCGGTATTGCTAAATTCGATGCCATCACCAGTACCGGTGACGTTCATGACGGTCAGTGTCCTGATTTTCAGGGCGGTACGGTTCGCTGCATAGATGCCGTCCGCACCCGCAGGCGGCCGGATCACCGCGCTGTCGCGGCGCATGCCGACAATGGCGACCGTGTCCTTCGTCACCACCACCGACTCGGACCAGACATTCGTGCAGGCATACAGTTGAATGGTATCGCCGCTGGCACATGATTGCATGGCTTTGAAAATGGTCGCGTACGGCGCCGCCTCGGTCCCGGCATTGCCATCGTTACCAGTGTCACTCGACACATAGTAAGTGGTTTCACCGCCACCCGCGCTTGCTGCCGTTGGGGTCAACATCATGCCGGCTGCCGCTATGACCATCAGCGCCACGACCCAGCCTGTCACCGCACTCGATTTCCTCATTTGTTTAAACAACATTTTCACACTCCCACCACAAGTTGATTTTTGCGTATGCAAAGTGTTTTTACTTGATTACAAAAACAACCAATTAAGTAGTTGAAATCCGCATGCCACATTGTGTTAATAATCTGTAATATTTGTCTTTGAAATCATTTTGATATCAATACCATTCTTCATACAAGTATCTTTCTTATTTATTTATATGTTATGCGCTTTTGGTAATGCCGATAACCGTCGCTGCATTTTACCCGAGCACTGGCAAATTTCCCCATTTCGCTTAATTATCGTTCGTGTATGTTTATGCCGGGTATTTTGTATCCGGATTAGCAGCAACTTTTTACTTGTATGCCCAGTGACAGCGGGGACGAACGCAGGATGCTCGACGTTGCCTGCCCCCACACATCGTTCCCGGGCGACTCCTGGTTTGTCCATCACGCTCCTCCATGCTAAGATGCTTCCGTGAAACCTGTCCACTGGTTCTCTCTGATACTTCTGCTCTTGTTCGCCGCACCTGCTGCCGCGCAGGAGGTCTTCTGTTTTCACCTGCCGTATGGCATCCCGACCGGCACTCCTGATACCAATATTCTGATCGTCCGTGAAATCTACGCACTCTCCGCCAATCGCGCCACCAAGTTCGCCGATTGGGTCGCCTACCGGCTTGACAGCGCCACCATCTCCGGCGCCGAACGCACCAGCCGCAACTGGTCGGCCGATCCGTGGCTGCCCGCCGATGCCACCCTCGAACCGGATGACTATCGTGACGCCGCCGCCAAGCGCGGCAGCGACCGCGGGCATCAGGCGCCGCTCGGTTCGTTCAAGGGCACCGACCATTGGCGCGAAACGAATTACCTGTCGAATATCACCCCGCAGCAGGCCGCGCTCAATCAGGGACCGTGGAATGCGCTGGAAGATCAGGAGCGGCAACTGGCACAGCAGCTGACGGTCTATGTCATCACCGGGCCGCTCTACGAACAGCCGATGCCGCCGCTCCCCTCCGCCGACGAGCCGCATACCGTGCCGTCGGGTTACTGGAAGATCATCGCCGCGCCCGGGCCGGGGGGCACGCTGCAGTGCAGCGCCTATATTTTCGCGCAGGACACCCCGCGCCGCGCTATCGTCCGCGAGCATCTTTGTCCGGTCGATGCAATCGAGCGTCGCAGCGGACTGGATTTTTTCACCGCCTTGCCCGACGACGAGGAAACCGCGCTTGAGTCCGGCTGCCGGGAATTTTGGCTCCCCGCCCCAGCCGCACCCGTGCCGGCGCCACCCGCTGCTGCCGCGCCCTGATTCCATCGCGTGATGACCTCGTCCGCCGCAACGAATTGCCCGCTCTGCGCAACGCCGCAACCGGCCGATCCTCGCTATCCCGACCGAATATGTCCTGCCTGCGCCGCTCTGGCCACAGACCACGCCGGCCGGGCGTTGCGTTTTGTCAACGAATCGCTCTCCGGCGGGTTCCGTGCCGAATATGCCGACACTGGCGCCGCGTATCACGGTCACGACTGCTACATTCGCGGCCGACACTGTCATGCTGACGAAGCGAAATTCGGTGGCATTGTCATCCGCCCCGCTGCCGACACCCCGCCGGGCCGCGATAACGCGCTCGCACCCGTCCCCCTGCTCGCTGCCGCACTGCTCAAGCCGGTGCTCTTCTGGGGTTTGGCTGTCCCGCTGGTGACCTTCTTCGGTTATCCCGGCATTATCTTTCTGACGCCAGTCGCCTGGCTGACCGCATTGCACTGCGGCACGAGCGTAGCCGGCACAATACCTGTAGAGCGCGGGTATCGATTCGCTGCATTGGCCGGGCTGCTCCTCGGAATTTTCCACGGCCTGCTCTTCGCGATCTGGGCGGTGTTCGCCTTGCCGCCGGTTCAGTCCCATGAGCAACACTTGGTCTGGTTCTGGTGCGGGCTCTTCAGTGTGGCGAGTCCCCTCGCCACCACCGGGCTGGCAGTTGCCGCCGCCTGGTGGCGTTACCATCGAGCATAACAGTTCCTGATCAATATCCGTACTGCCGTCGCTGCAGCTGCGGTTGTCCCCGACTAACGCATGCCGACCGGCAGTACCGCGTGACTGCCAACCGGCAATCCGGCCGCCGCCGCCACCGGTCCGCATTTGACCCGAAACAGGCACCAAACCGGTCCGCTGCTGCCGCTCAGCGTCTCGAAATTCCCCTGACCCTTGGCGATGACCAGGTCGGCGGCGGCGTACGCTTCACGAAATGCAGCACTGCCTTCCGCAATAATCACCCCGGGCGCATCGCAGCCGCTGCTGATCACGGGAACCAGCGCCGTCAGCCCCGCGTACGCCGCATCCGCCATGACCGCATCGTTCAGGATTGGCGCGCCGCGCACGGCCACCGTCGCTGTACCCGACGGCAATTGCGCCAGCAGCAGGCGGTCGGCGACAATCTCCCCGGCATTATCGGCAATATAGAGGATGCGCCGCGCCCCCCGCACCGCCTGCGCAAAACCGGCATAGTCACCCGCCAGCGGTTGCGCTGCGGCTTCACGCACCTCAGTCAGCAGCTGATCATGGTCACACCCGCCGCGCACGCCAAGATCAATAACATTGCCGGCAATGGCGAACCGCACTGCCGCCGCCAGCGGGTCATCCGCCGCAACGACCTGCCGCTCCAGTTCCGGCAGCAGGCGCAGCATCATATCGTTGTGGCGGCGCTTGTCGGCAGCAAACGGATCGTCCAGTCCGGTCAGCGCGCGTAGCCGGCGATGAATCTGCTGCGCGACCACCGGCGGCGTCTGCGTATAGTCGAGATCCGCGACACCGCGCAACGTCTCGCGCACGATCTGCTCGTGCACCGCCGGATCGTCGCTGAAGCGCCGGGCGAGGTTCACGGCCTGCCAGGCGAAACAGGGAATGCAGTCGAGCGCCGTCTGCATGCGCGTCAGGCCTGGCGCCGGCGCGGTGCCGCGCGTTCAGGCGCCGCAGCCGCGCCGTCTCCCCAGCACCAGTCGTAGCGGAAACGTTCCAGCACCGCCGCGTCGGCATCACCCGGCGCATGGTCGGCGAGCGGGATGCGAAAGTCATCGCAGTAGGCGAGCAGCGTGTCGCGCGCGGCATTCAGCTCCCGCATCCGTTCGTCGCCGGCAGAATCGGCATGGCATTTGTCGGGATGCCATTGCCGCGCCAGCCGGCGATACGCCCGGCGCACGTCGTTGCGCGAGGCGCTGTCGCCCAGTTCAAGCACTACCAGTGCCGCCCCCACGGAAAGCGCGCCGGTCATTGTCCGCGCTGGTGCCGGCGTACGGCCAGCAGCGCCTGACGCGCCTTGCGGCCGCAGGACGGCAGGGCGCCCGGGCAGCGCATGCCGTCCAGCTGCGCCGGCACCCGCCGCAGCGCCGCCATCACTTCTTTTGCACCCCCGCCGTCAGCGACCACCAATCCCGCCGCCAAGGCCGGCGCCGCCTTCGTCGCCAGGCCACAGGCGTCGGATATGCGCCGGTGGCGATGGGTCAGCCAGCATTGGGTGAGCAGGGCCACCACCGCCGCGGGAAGCATGGCGCGGCCGCGCTGCTGATGGAGCGCCAGCAACGGCACGCCGAGAAACATCCCCTGGTTGCCCGATCCGGTCACCGTCAGCACCCGGAAATCACCGCCCAGCATACGAGCCCGCACCAGCTGCGGCACCGCATGCAGCGGCGGCAGTGCCCGCGTCGGCCGTGCCTGGTTGCGCAGAAAAGCGAGCACATACCGTTCCAGCCGCAGATCACGCCGGCGCGCCACCTGCAAAATCTCGGGGATTCCCGCCGGCAGCAGCAGTGGAGCCCGCGGCTGCGGCCGCACCCGGCCGCGGCTGTCGGTCAGCAGGGTCAGGCCGTCATGTTTTTTCTGCACCGTCGCCTCCGCCCAATGGCTGCCATCACTCACCCGGGCCCGCGCATAGACCCCGCATTGCGCCGCCGTGTGCACGCTCAGCCAGTGCCGCCGGGCCGCCGTACGACGCACCCGGCCGGCATCAAGCCCCGCAAAGGGATTGAAACCGCGGGCGCGGGTCACAAGTCCGGCCGCCGCCGCGTAGGCAAGACCACGCCGCCTAACCCCCGGCACCACCGCCGTGCCGCCGTTGCGCCGGACCTCGCGCGACAGCCATAATTCGACCTGCAGGGCCACGCCTGCCCGCGGCCGCAAAAACCGCCGCGCAGCGGTAACGGCGTAGGCAATGGTCGCCGGTTCCGTGCAGCCAACAACAGCGACAATTTCCCGTTTGAGCAGCTGCAGCGCCCGAGCAGCAGTAAAACTCATGCCCGTTTCCCGCACCGGCCATGCCGGTGCCCATGTCCGCAGCCGCGCGTCGGCTCGCCGGCCGTGCCGCACTTCGGGCAGGTCCGTGCCGGCGAGTCCGCACAGCGCCAGCGATGACCGCAGGCAGGACAGGCGCACACCCCGGTCAGTTCCACCGTCCCGCCTTCGATGCGCAGCGCCTTGCCGTTCACCAGCACGTCGGCGATTTTCTTGTGCGCGGCACTGATGATATTGCCGAACGTCGGGCGCGATACCTGCATCTGCTCCGCCGCCTGCTCCTGATACATGCCCTCGAGATCGGCCAGGCGCACCGCCTCGTATTCATCCAAGGTCAGGCAGATTTCCTCAAGCTGGTCGCGCGGGATGCCGCACGGCTTGAACCATTTCACCTGCGGCGGACAACCAACCTTGCGCGGCATCGTCGGACGTACCATCGTTTATTCCTCCTGCACAGTCGCTGCCGCTATTCTATCTTGCCGGCGGTCGCGCGACAATCATCAACAAACTGCTGCCCGGTGCAATGACCCGGCGCCAGCCGCTTGACCCCGTGCCGCCGGCAGGCGGTGAGCACTGCCGCCCGGGCGGCAGCGTCGGCATCCGCGAGATGCAGTCCACCCAGCACCAGATTCGGCGTTTTGAGTCCCGCGTCAGCGGCATAGTCCAGCCATGCCGCCAGCCCGGCATGCGCGCAGCCAAGCAGCAACGCATAGCCGCTGCCGCCGCGAATCGCCAGTGCCTGCTCCGCCAGTGGCACGCCCTTGTACGGCACAGTCAGCGGTCCCAGCATAAGCAGGTGCTCGCGCAACGGCGTTGGCGCTGCGGTCACCTGCACCGTCGCGCCTGCCGACTGCAGGCGGACCGCCAGATCCGGCGCGCCTGCCGGAACATGCACGGTCGCCGCCGGTGCCAGCTCCCGCGCCAGCGACAGCCCGCCGGTATGATCCCAGTGGTCATGCGAGATGATGATGTCGCGGGTGGCCCGCAGGTCGACATTGCCCTGTGCCGCACCGTCACGCAGTCCGAGCGGATCGCTGAAGGTATCAAACAGAACGCGATCACCGACCGCCAGCGCCAACCCCCACCAGCGCCGGGCATGGTCCTCCGGGCGCGACGCTTCGGCCAGTACGCGGATTTTCATGCCGCATGCGAACAATTCAGTCCCGGTCCGGATTTCAATCACTTCCATCGAATTGCCTCCTGCGCCATAGTTGCACTTCCCAGTCACCCCGCCCGCGCACCGGTAGCAGGGTCCCGTCCGTTACGCGGTAGCCGCTGCGCCGGTGCCGGCACCAGTTGTCCGTCAGCAGTTCCCGCACGCGGAATGCGCTCAGCGGTCGCGCCAGCCGCAGCAGGCGGCCGCGCCGCACTGTGCGGGTTACCCGCGGCAGCAACGCCAGCAGCAACGTCCCGCCCGGCCGCACCACCCGGCGTAGTTCGCCGGCCACTGCCGCCGGATCACTGACAAATTCCAGCACCGTCAGCAGTGCCGCCGTCGCCAGGCAACCGTCGCGCAGCGGCAGCTGTTCCGCGCGCGCCACTACGGTGGGGCAACCGCGCGCCCGGGCCAGTCGTGCCAGCGGCAGCGCCGGCTCCATGACCATCAGTTTGAGCGCCGCCGCCCAGCGCCCGGGCCCGGCACCGATTTCCAGCGCGGGCGATGCAGCCGGCACCAGCGCCGCGCGCAACACCGCTGCTTCCGCCGCCGCCAGCCGCGGCTGCCGTTCCCACCAGCTGTCGTACCCGGCAGCCAAACGGGCAAACGCCGCCACCGTTGCGGCCCGCCGGTTGATGCGCCGGCGCACGGTCATTTCCCGGCCGGCGGTCCTGACTCTGCCGGCCGGCCGCATGACCCGTCACAGGCATGCGGAAAATATTCGCGAAAGTCGCCGCGTGCTAACTTCGCCTGGAATTCAGCCGCATCAGCCGCCAGCCCGCCGCGCACGAAGAGCAGCGCCGTCAGCGCCTGCGCCACCGCCCCCTGCAATGCGCGCACGCTGATTGCCGAGCAATGCTCCTTCCCCGCCGGTAGCCCGCCCAGCAGCGTGACGATGTCCCGCTCCGTCAGCATGGCAATTTCCTCGACGAACATCCCCTCCGCCTGGGCGCAGGTCATTTCCGCGCAGGCGATCGCCGCCGGACAGCCGTAGATGCGATAGCGCGCCCGGGCCACCGCCGCGCCGTCCTCAGTCAGGCGGACCATCACCCGCACCCGGTCACCGCATCCCTGGTCGCCGACTTCACCCAGCCCGTCGGCTTCCGGCAGGTCGCCGCAATGCTGCGGGTCGCTGAACCGCGCCAGCACTTCCGGCGAATATTCCAGGGTCATCGCCGCCTGCGCGTCAGCGTGGTCCATACCAGATAGCCGCGCTGGTGCAACTGGCGAAAGGAGAGCCCCGCCGCCGCACCCCGCAACAGCCCGTCAGCGTCGGTCACCTTCGCCCCGGCAACATAATCGAACCCGCTATCCAGCAGGATATCCGACAGCGGCGTTGACGGGCCAACCATCACCCGCATCGCGCGCGGCGCGCACCAGTCGCACAGTGTGCAAAACGTGTGATTGGCCAGCGTCGTGCCGGACATGATCACCAGGTCCGCCTCCGGGAGCACCGTACCCGCCGCGTCAGCCGGCAGTTCACCGTCACGCGGCTCCTCCTCCAGCACCACCACCTGGCGTGCCGTCGCCCGCAAGGCCGGAATGAACGGAAAGCAACCAATAACCGCCACGCGCTTGTCCACCGCATGCGGCATGATCAGTTCGATTACCGACGGGCCATCCGTCACCGCGCCCGCCGGCAGCGGCAGCAGCGCATTCAGCGCCGCCAGTCCGAACACCGCCGCTTCCCGGTCGTCGTGCAGCAGCCATTGCGCCATGGTGCGCAACCGGCCCGCCTGGAGCGCGGCTTCCGGTGCGCCCGATTCGCCGCAGCCGCGCAGCATGCTGGCGCACACCCCGACCCGCTCGCCGCGCACAGCAGTAACCCGCGCGCCATGCACCACCGCCTGCAACGGCTGGTCGGGTCCGCCGGCGTTGAGCAGCGCGGCCAGAACGCGCCGGCGCCGTTCCGCCACCGCCGCGGTCATGCCGCACCCTGTTCAGCACCGGCACAAAACCGCGGCAGGTTCAGCAACCCTGCGGCGCCGGCAATCGTCACGCCATAGAACAGCAGCCGCGGCAGGCCGACCAGGGCAATCAGCCCGTCGATCGTGCCGTTGACCAGCGTCGAGCCCGTTGCCAGCACCGCGTCCGCTTCCCGCAGCACCAGCGCCGCGCGCCGGTCATTGCTCCCGATGATTTCCGTGCCGGCCAATTGCGTGCCGATCCGCGCCTGGTCGGCGTCGATCACCGTCAGATGATAGTGCGGCGCCAGCGCTTCCGCCATGGCCGGCTGGCAGCCGACCAGCGCCAGCATCTGCGCCCGCGGCCAGCGCGAACGGACCGCCGCCGGCAGTTCCTGCGCGCAACGAGCCGGGCCTTCGTCGCGGCAATGCACCGTGTCGGTCACTGCCGCCTGCCGGCAAAGCAGCGCATTCAGCGCCGCCACCTGCAGTGCGCGGGTCGCGGTATCGGCCCCGTCACGCGTCAGCAGTTCCGCCAGCGAACCTTCGAACGCTGCCGGCGCATCAGTGAAGGCCTGGCCGCGCGCACGCCCGCACAGCGCCTCAAGCAGGTATTCCCGGCCGGTCTGCAGGGGATAATCCTGTCGTCCCGGTGCGCCCAGCGCTTCCCGCAACGTCAGCACGTGCGCGGTAACCGTCACCCGCATACCGTCGCTGCCGTCACGCTGCAGGCGCGATAGCGCCAGGGCGCGGCATTGGGCAAGAATTCCCGGGGTCATGCGCGCTGCCCCTCCGCTGCCTCGCAGAACATGCGCACCTTGGCAATAATGTCGCTCCACGCCTCCTGCGCGGGCGCAGGCAACGCAGTCGTTACGCAACCGTCGCCCACCGCAACCTGTTCCGCAACAAACGGTACGGCGCCGAGAAACGGCACCGTCAGCGCCGCGGCGGCCTGCTCGCCCCCGCCGCTGCCGAAGAGCGGCAGCAGTTTGCCGCAATGCGGACAGACCGCATCACGCATATTTTCGATCACCCCGATCACCGGGACTCCAAGCTCCTGGGTGAACCGGATGCTCTTGCGCGCGTCCAGCACCGCCACTCCCTGCGGGGTGGTGACGATAACTGCCCCGGTCAGACGGGGGAGCAGCTGGCAGACGCTGAGCGCCTCATCGCCAGTCCCGGGCGGCAGGTCGATGATCAGGTAATCACGTTCGCCCCAGTCGGTTTCGCCCAACAGCTGTTCCAGCGCCTTCATTTTCATCGGTCCTCGCCAGATGATCGGCTGGTC
>CAZFBR010000131.1:0-9911 GCA_964517215.1 uncultured bacterium | reverse complement strand
TCGTCCAGCCAGCAGCCAAGCACCAGCTGCGCCCGGCTTACCGGGCGGGTCAGCAGCAGTTTCGCCGTGCGATCGCGCAACGGTCCGCCCAGCACGGTCACGCCCAGGTACAGGGTGATAACCAGGCCGGCATAATCGCTCAGCGCCAGAAAGCCGCGCAGGCACCATTCCCCGCCGCCGCCGAGCCGGCTGGCGGCGAGCAGCCCGAGTCCCGCCGCCGCCGCACCCAGGCCCGCCACCATCGCAACCGCCAGCAGCAGGGCGCTGCGCCGGCAGCGCGTAAAGGTCAGCAGGGCCAGCGTCCGCACCGCGTTCACGACTGCACCACGCGCATGAAATAGTCCTCGAGCGATTCGCGGCAGCGCTCCGCCTTTTCGACGCTGCCGCCCTGGGCCGCAATCGCCGCGAGCAGTTCCGCCAGCCGGTCCGCCGCCACCACCGCCGCCGCGCCGCCTGCCGCCGGCGGATCGGCCGCCCGCACGCCTGCGGGCAGCTGCACCGTGCCGTGGTATTCGACCCGGTATTCCTCGCGCGCGGTCAGCAGGTCGCTGATCTTCCCCGTGCTGACCTGCCGGCCGCGCACCATGATCGCAACCCGGTTGCACACCGCAGCCACTTCCGCCAGCACATGCGAATTCAGGAATACCGTGGTCCCTGCGCGGTTCAGCTCCAGCATCAGCCGCCGCAGGTCAGCCACCCCGACGGGGTCGAGCCCGCGGGTCGGCTCGTCCAGGAACAGCAGCCGCGGCCGGTGAATGATCGCGCAGCCGAACCCGAGCCGCTGCTTCATTCCCTTGGACAGGGTGCGCACCGCGCGATCGCGGGCACCGCTGAGCCCGACCTGTTCCAGCACTTCCGCCACGCGTGCCGCCCGGTCGGGCACCGCCAGCAGGCGGGCCGCGAGCTCCAGTTCCTCCGCGGGCGTGAGCAGCTCATGGTACTGCGGTTCCTCGGGGAGATAGCCGACCTGGCGAAACACCTCCGGGACGACAGCCGGATCTTCACCGAACAGCCGGCAGGTCCCCTGCCGGGGAATGATCAGCCCGAGCAGGCACAGCAGCGCCGTGGTCTTGCCCGCACCGTTCGGCCCGAGCAGGGCAAACACATCGCCCGCATCCACCGTCAGCGACAGGTCAGCCACCGCCGTCACCGGCCGCGTGCGGCCGTAAACATGCGTCAGCCCGTCCGCCGCAATCGGCCGCGTCACAATGCGCCCTCGTCATCATGCCAGTCATCGCGGGCGGATGGCGCGGCATCGCCGCCCTGCACGCTGATGCCGCTGTCATGCCGCTGGACGGTGATGGGCACCCCACCGCCAGCCAGCGCCGCCGCCAGCTGGCCGCGCTTAACCAGCGCCGTCGTCACCGCTGCCGCCAGCGCCGCCGCGCACAGCAGCAGCCGCCAGCGCCGAACTGCGGTCATCCCGCCACCCGCGTGCGCGTGGCAATCAGCATTACCGACGGCACAAAGCTGCCGCGATGCTCTTCGTGCAGCGTCACCGCAAAGCCGAGCTTTTCCAGCATGGCCTGCCATTCCGGAACCGGCCGGTAGGTGAGCTTGTCGTTGGGGTAGAACACCGCTTCAAAGAACAGGGTCGCCCAGTATTTCCAGCGCGGCCGGTCGGCGAACTCCTTGATCACCACCACGCCGTCGGGCGCGAGGATGCGTGGCAGCTGGGCCAGCACCTCCTCCTGCAGCGCAAACGGAATGTGGTGCAGGAAATCGATCATCGTCACCCCGTCGGCCGGCGGCAGCTGCGCCGTCCGGATATCGGAACAGATGAACTGCAGCCGCGAATCGCCCGCGCGCACCGTGGCCTGCGCCTTGCCGATGCGGTAGGCGGACAGGTCCACCCCGAAGACCGTGCGCTCGTCGCCGCCCATCAGGCGGATAATATTCGCCATCAGGCCGTAGCCGCAGCCGATATCGACGATCGTGCCCGTGCGCGGCAGGTGCTCCTCGATGAAAAAGAACGGGCAGAGCGCTTCGCGCACCGCGCAGTAGAACGATCCGTACCCGAGATCCCGGTAGAGCGCGCGCAATTCCGCGCGCGCCCGGATTATGGTTTCTTCGCGAGACATACCAGTGACACCCCCAGCGGGAGATTGGCGCCGCGCAGCCAGAACCGCTCCGCGGCGAACAGCTCCGTCAGCAGCGCATTCAGCGGCGCCGGCGGCATACCCATGTCGTGCTTTGCTTCCAGCCGGCGGGCGCACAGTTTCTGCACCGCCCGCACCAGCGCCACAGCGGGCAGCATGATGCTGTTGAAATAGCTCAGTTTCGTCACCGTCAGCCCCGCGCCGCGCACCACGCGCGCCAGGACCGCCGCCGTATAGCGCCGGCAATGCCGGTTGATCACATCGTGATGGCTCCACAATGCCGGGAGCGCCGGCACGGTCAGCAGCAGCGTCCCGCCCGGCTTCAGCACCCGCGCCAGCTCCGCCGCCGCCGCCGCGTCGTCGGCGACATGCTCCAGCACATCCAGCGACGTCACCACATCCTGCGAGGCATCGGGCACCGCGATGGCGGTGGCGCTGCCCGCGCGCACCGCCGCCGCGCCGCGCTGCCGGCAGAAGTCCAGCGCCAGCGGCGAGCTGTCCATGCCGGTCACCGCGCCCCAGCGCGCCAGTTCGGGCAGAATGATCCCCGTCCCGCAGCCGACATCGAGCACCGTGCGCCGGCCGTCGGGCGGCACCGCCCGGGCCAGCAGGTCAAGCAGAATGCGCCGGCGGGCGATAAAGTACCAGTGGCGTTCCTCCAGGTAAAAATAGTCCGCGTAATATCCGGGTTCCATTATGCCGCCGCCACTGTCCGCCGCAACCCCTCGCGCCAGTCCACCCGCGCCCGCCAGCCCAGCTGCTCCGCCGCGGCGGTGACACTTACCGCATACGCCATCACTTCATGCGCGCGATACGGCAGGTCGCGCCGCCAGGCGGCCGTGTGTCCGGTCAAACGCCGCAATTCCGCCACGATCTCCGCCACCGTTGCCGTCACCCCGCCGCCCAGGTTGAACACGGGGCAGGCGGTTCCCGCCGCCCGCACCGCCGCGATCATGCCCGCCGCGGCGTCGTCGACATAGAGCAGGTCGCGCTGCTGCCCGCCGCGCGTGGTGACCAGCGCCTCGTTCCGCCGCGCCCGGCCCGCCAGCTCCGGGACCAGCATGACCGGCGGCTGGCCCGGCCCGTAGATCACCGTCGGCCGGACAATCACCGCCGCGCGGCCGCGATCAGCCGCCAGGGTCAGCAGCTGCTCTGCCGCGAGTTTGCTGATGCCGTAGGCGCTGCGCGGGCGCGGCGACGCTGTCTCGGCATACGGCAGCGGCGCATCGCCATACACCTCGGCGCTGCTGACCAACACCACCGGGGCCGGCAGCCCGTCCAGCGCCGCCAGCAGGTTGGCGGTGCCGGCCACATTCACCGCCCAGGCCGCCGCTTCGCCGCCGGCGGGAATCCGCGTGACCGCTGCCAAATGGAAGACCAGATCGGGCCGCGCCGCCCGCACCGCCAGGGCCAGCGCCGCCGTCTGCGTCAGGTCCACCTCGAGATCGGCGCCGGTGCCGGGCCGGTCCAGCACCTGGACCACCGCGTCCCGGACGCGCACCTGCTCTGCCAGCGCGCGCCCGACAAAGCCCGCCCCGCCGGTGATCAGGCAGCGCCTGCCCGCCAGTTCCATCTCAGTGCGCGCGCAGCCAGTCGCGATACCACGTAACGGTGCGCGTGAGCCCCTCGTCCAGTGCCACCTGCGGCTGCCAGCCGAGCAGGCGCTTCGCCTTCGCCGCCGACAGATGCTGCGCGCGGATCTCGCCCGAGGCCTCATTGCGGATGTCCGGCGTCAGGTCGGTGCGGCCGAGCAGTTGCGTGAGCCGCTCAGTCAACGCCAGCACCGTCTGCGGCTGCTCATAGCTCAGGTTGAACGCCTGGCCCGCGACGTCGCCGCGGTCCATCTGCTCGGCGATGGTCAGGTACCCCGTCGCGGCGTCCTCGACATAGATATAGTCGCGCAGATACTGGCCGTCGCTGCGGATGACCGGCCGTTCGCCCGCCAGCAGCGACCGGATCGTGCCCGGCACAATGCGGTTGAAGTTCAAATCACCGCCGCCGAACAGGTTGCCGCACCGGGTCACGCACACGGGCAGCCCGTACGTGGTGACGTAGGCCTGCGCGATCAGGTCGGCGCAGGATTTCGACACGTCGTACGGATGCTGGCCGCGCAGCGGGGTGGCCTCGTCGTACGGCAGCACGTCCGCCGTGCCGTAGGCCTTGTCGCTCGACGCCACCAGCACCCGGCGCACCAGCTTCGCGTTGCGCCGCGCCGCCTCGAGCAGGTTCCAGGTCCCCGCGATATTCGCCCGGAACGTGCCCAGCGGGTTGCGGTTCGCCGTCTGGACGATGGTCTGGGCCCCGAGATGGAATACCGTGTCGATCTCGTATTCGTTGAGCGCACGCTCGAGCAGGTCATACTCCTCCAGCGCGCCGTGCACGGCAGTGACCTGGTCGGTCAGGCCCAGGCGATGCAGGTTGCTCGCCGGCACCCGGTCGCGCACCAGCACCGTCACTTCGGCCCCATGTTCCAGCAGCGCCCGGGTCAGCCAGCCGCCGAGCAAGCCCGTGGCGCCGGTGACGAAACAGCGGCGGTTCTTCCAGAATGCGTTCATCGCGTTCCCCCCTTGAGCCACGGCGCATCGCCGGACGCATACTGCTCGTTCAGCGACTGCCAGTCGCGATAGGTGTCCATGCAGCGCCAGAATCCCTCGTGGCGGTAGATTGACAGCTGCCGGTCGGCAGCCAGTCGCTCCAACGGCTGGCGCTCCAGCATGACCCCCGCCTGCAGGTAGTGCGTGAGAAATCTCCGTTCAAACACGAAAAAGCCGCCGTTGATCCAGCCGTCGTCCACCTGCGGTTTCTCGCTGAACGTGGTCACCAGGTTGCCCGTCATGCGCAGTTCACCGAACCGCGACGCCGGGCGCACCCCGGTCACCGTGCCGAGTTTTTTCTGCGCCCGGTGATATTTCACCAGCGCCCGGACATCGATATCCGCCACTCCGTCGCCGTACGTCACCATGGCGCGCTCGCCCTTGAGATACGGCAGCACGCGCATCAGCCGCTCCGCCGTCTGCGTCTCCTGGCCGGTGTCGACCAGGGTGACGTTCCAGTTTTCGCAGTGCGGCCGCAGCATGCGCCGCTGCTGCGTCTTCAGGTTGATGGTGAAGTCGCTGTTCATCTCGTCGTAATGCAGAAAATAGTCCTTGATCTGGTGCCCGAGATAGCCAAGGCAGAGCACGAAATCGCGATAGCCCGCCGCGGCATAGATCTGCATGATATGCCACAGGATCGGCTTGCCGCCGACCTCGACCAGCGGTTTCGGGCGCGTCCCCGTCTCCTCATGCAGCCGGGTTCCCTTGCCTCCGCAGAGAATGATCACTTGCATCGCCGTTGTTCCTCCCACGCCCGCAGCGGTCCGCCGCAGCGGTAGCGTATCAGGTTGCCCACAAATTCGCGGATCGTCGCCAGGCGCACATGCGACCGCCCCGCCGGGCGGGTGATGAACTCGATATCCACCGTCACACTGCGCAGGCCGAGCCGCGCCGCCTTGATCAGCAGCTCCGTATCGATAAACCAGTCATCGGCCGCCAGTGCCAGCGCCGGCAGCAATTCACCGCGCATGAATTTCGGCTTGGCATTGACATCCAGCGCCTCGATCCCGAACAGCCAGCGGAACAGCAGATTGAACACCCACGACACCCGCCGCCGCTGCCAGGTGTCGCCCCGGCTGATGCGCCGCGCCCGCGCCAGATCGGCCCCGCCCGCGACCAGCGCCCGATAGACGCGGAGGACATCGTCCGGCGGCACCTGCCCGTCGCCGTCAAGGTACCCGACCGCCGGGGCGGTGCAGGTCGCCAGGTCGGCGCGAATGCCGTGACCATAGCCGCGGTTCACCGGCACGGTCACCACGCGCAGCCGCGGCTCCGCCGCCGCCAGCCGCGCCAGCAGTTCGCCCGTCGCATCGCGCGAACCGTTGTCCACCAGCACCAGATGCCAGTCAACGTTCGCCGCCGCGCAGGCCGCGGCCAGCGCCGTCACCGTCTGTTCCGCGCCCGCCGCCTCGTTGTAGAACGGCAGGACCAGTTCGAATCCGGACACCGGCATACGCTGTGCGCCGTTACCGCGGATAGTCCGTGCCGAGCACAACCAGCACATCGTATTCATACTGGTTCCGGTTGTCCGGGTTCTGCGTCACCCGCCCGCGCCCGAGCGTCCGCTGCACCGTCTGCGTGGCCTCCATGCGGTAATGCTTGTCATACACCACCGTTTCCACGGAAGCCCCCTCATGCGTGCCTACGGAAATGACGCGGATGTTGGGATTCGCCGCCTCAAGCTTCCGTTCCACTTCCGCCGCCAGTCCGTCCCGCCCGCTGGCGTTGAGAATCTTCACCGTGATAACGCCGCTGTTGCGGGAGGCCGCCGCCGGCGTCGTGGCCGGCGTCGTGGTCGCCGGTCGGGGCGTGACCGGCGGGGCGGTCACACTCGGTCGCGGCGCCGTCGTCGGGGCGGTCACCGCCGGACGGGGCGCAACCGGCGGAGCAGCCGCCGCCGCGGTCGGGGCAACCGGGGAAACCGTATTCGCCACCGGCATTACCGGCGTTACCGGCGCGGTCGGCAGCGCGGCGGTCACCAGCGCCGGTGCCGCCGGGTCGGCCAGCACCGCGGTATCCGTTGCCGGCGCCAGGGCAACACTCTCCGGCGCCGGTTCGCTGCCGCCGAAGAAGTAATTCAGCGCCGCCGCGACAATCACCAGCCCGACCAGCAGCACCACCGCGCCCAACCACAGCGACTGACGCGCGACCGGCGCACCACCGGCATCAGTATCCTCACCGTCATCGTCAGCCACTTCTGCTGCCGACGGTTCCGTTTCGGCTTCGGGCTCGAGCTCGGGCTCGGGTTCCGGCGCCACCACCGGCTCCGGTTCCCGCTCCGGTTCCCGCCGCGGCGGCACTTCGCGCAGCACCGGTTTCGCAACCGGCGCGGCCGGCACCGTCAGAATGGCGCCGCATTCCGGGCATTTGCCCTTGGCGCCCGGCGGATACCCGCTGACGTCAAGTTCGGTGCCGCAATGGTCGCAATGCAACATGGGTCATTCCTCCCGCAGATCCAGGTCCGTACCGCTACAGCAGCGCGCGAATCGCGCGCAATTCATCGATAATCGCCTGCACCGCCGCGCGGTCAACCGCCGTTGGCGCCTGTTCCAGCTGGCGCCGCGCCCCGGCGATGGTGAACCCCTCGTCATACAGCAGCCGGCGCACGTGCAGGAACTGCTCCAGATTGTGTTTCCGGTACACCCGCTGCCCCGTCTCGCTCTTGCCCGGCGCCAGCTGCGGGAACATCTTCTCCCAATAGCGCAGCACATGCGGTTCGACCGCGCAAATCTCCGCCGCCTCCTTGATGGTGAAGAACAGCTTGTCCGGTATCGGTGCGGTCATACGGCATCACCCCCCGCGGCATTCAGCGTCTTCTTCAGTTCGCGGCTCACCGTGAAACTCACCACCCGCTTGGCGGGGACCTGCACCGGCGCGCCGGTCTTCGGGTTGTGCGCGCGCCGCGCGTGCCGCGCCGTCACGCGAAAGGTGCCGAACCCGCTGATCATCACTTTTTCGCCGCGGGTCAGCACCGCGGCAATTTCATCCCAGAGCCAGCGCACCACATCGGCCGCCTGCGGTTCATGCAGGCCCAGCCGGGCCAGCGCCTGCTGCAGCTCGCGGCGGGTCACTTTGCGTTCATTCATCGGTCGGCTGCCTGCCCATCAGGTTCTCCACCGCCGCCCGCGCCGGCTGGCCCTCGTGCAGGATGCGGCAGACCTCGTCGGTAATCGGCATCCGCAGCCCCAGCTGCCGGGCCAGCGCCTGCGCTGCGCTGCAGGTCGGCACACCTTCCGCCACCATGGTCATGCGGGCCAGCGCCTGCGCCAGCGTGTCGCCCCGGCCGACATATTCACCCAGCTGACGGTTGCGCGAATGGCGGCTGGTGCATGTCACCACCAGGTCACCGAGGCCCGACAGGCCGGCAAACGTCTCCGCCCGCGCGCCCTGCGCCACCCCCAGCCGCTCCATCTCGCGCAAACCGCGGGTGATCAGCGCCGCGCGCGTGTTGTCGCCAAACCCCAGGCCGTCGCTGATCCCGGTGGCGATGGCGATCACATTCTTCAGCGCGCCGCCGAGTTCAACCCCGGGCAGGTCGTCATTGGCATAGATGCGGAAGCGCGGGGTCGTCAGCAGGTCGCGCACCGTGCGGGCCAGCGCCAGCCCGGGAAAGGCCACCGTCACCGATGTGGGAATCCCCGCACTCACCTCCTCGGCGTGGCTGGGCCCCGACAGCGCACCCACCCGCGCCGGGTCGCAATCCGCCGCCGCCGCAATCACCGCGCTCAGCCGCAGCAGCGAATTGCCGTCCAAGCCCTTCGCCGCACTGACGGTCCAGTCCGCCGCCGCCAGCGGCGCGCAGAACCGGGCCGCCGTAGCCCGCACCGCCGTCGACGGCACCACCATCAGTGCCCCGGCAACCGTCGCGACCTCCTCCGGTCCGTCGATCACCGCCACCGCAGGCGGCAGCAGCACGCCGGGCAGGCAGCGCGGATTGGCCCGCGTCGTGCGCAATGCCGCCCGCAGCGCCGGATCGTACTCCCACAACTGCACCGTATGCCCGCGCCCGGCCAGCAGGCGCGCCAGCGTCACGCCCCAGCTCCCGCCCCCAAGCACCAGCAGCGCCGCCATTTCAGAACACCTTTTTTTCCGTGCCGTGCAGCAGCCGCCCGATATTGGCGCGGTGCCGCACGATGATCAGGATGCCCGCCAGCGCCACAAAGAGCAACACCGGTCCGCGCAGGCGCAGATAGACCGCCGCCAGCGGCAGCACTACCGCGGCCACGATGGACGACAGCGACACGATGCGCGTGGCCCCGAAACAAAGCAGGAACGCCAGGAGCGCCAGCCCCGCCTCACGCGGCGCCAGGCAGGCCAGCACGCCCAGCGAGGTGGCCACGCCTTTGCCCCCCTTGAAGCCGAGAAACATCGTCCAGTTATGCCCGACAATCACTGCGACCCCGGCCCCCACCGCCAGCCAGGACGCGGCGCGCGGCAGCACCCAGCCGGACCGGGCGGCGGTGTTCGCCAGCCAGACCGCAAGGAACCCCTTGCCAAAATCAAGCAGGAACGCCAGCGCAAACGCCAGCGGCCCCCAGGGTTTGCCCACCACCCGGGCCAGATTGGTCGCCCCGGTGTTCCGGCTGCCCTGCGTCCGGATATCAACCCGCCACAGGTATTTGCCCAGCAGATAGCCGCACGGCGCCGAACCGGCCACATAGGCCAGCAGCACCAGCAGCAGGGCCGCGGTCATGATCCCGCACCCGGCCGCACGGCCTGATTGACGGCATCCTGCAGTTCGCTCCCCGCCCGGAACACAATGGTGCGATGCGGCCGGATGCGCAGCTCGCCGCCCGTGTTGATGTCCCGCGTGCGCCGCGCCGCGCGCCGCCGCGTGCTGAAGACCCCGAACCCGCGCAGCTCGACCCGCGCCCCGTCGCGCAGCGCAGCGCCCAGCAGGCCGAACACCTCGTCCACCATGCGCGTCGCCTCGGTCGCCGACCAGCCGCTACGCGCCGCCAGCCGCCGAACCAGTTCGCTGCGTTTCATGCTACCGGCTGCCCGCCGGACGCGTCCCGTCAAACAGCGTTGACAGCGACGAACCGGCGTGAATCTTCTTGATGGCATCCGCCAGCAGCGGCGCCACAGTCAGCTGCTCCACCTGCGCCGGCAGGCCGTCATGCCGCAGCGAGTTGGTGGTCACCACCCGGGTCAGGCATGACGCCGCGATGCGCTCCGCCGCCGGACCCGAGAAGATGCCGTGCGAGCAGCAGGCGTA
>CAZFBR010000130.1:0-10132 GCA_964517215.1 uncultured bacterium | reverse complement strand
CAGTGCGTCGGCGCGCTGCTGCAGATAGTCGCGCAGGGTGGCGGCGGCGGTCGCCGCGGCTGCCGCACGCAGGCAGCCGGCCACCGGCGCAAGCAGCGCGCGATACTCCTCATGGTAGGGCACGCTGCACAACTGCCCCCGCGCATCGCGACGGATGACGTGAAACGTGCCCGTCGCCTGCGCCTGTGCCGCCGCCGGCAGCGTCGCCCGCCACGCGGTGAACTCCGCCGCGGTCATGTCGGCAGGATAAAAGCCGGCCTGCGGCAGCCACGCCGGCACATCGGCGATGAATGGTGCATGCTCGCCCAGCGGCTGCCATGGCCCCTGCGCGAACATGAACCGGCGGTAACGCTCCACCCCGGCGGGAGCGGTGTCAGCCGCCAGCTGCGCCAGCAGCAGTTCATTGCCGGCCCAGACCTGGCGCAAGTAGAGGCGGTCGATCATCGCCGCGGCGCTGACCAGGTGGCGCAGCGCCTGACGGTCGCCGGCGGACAGCCCGCTCACATCGGCAGTAATCGTCACCGGCGCGTAACGCGCAAACCAGTCGTCCGGCGCCGGGTCGGGCACATGCTTCACACAGCCGGCAGTCAGCAGCACCAGTCCGAGTGCCGCCCGCAAAATGCTTTTCATGCCGCCCCCCATTCAGTCAACCAGCACCCCGACGGCTGCGCCACCCGTCAGGACGCCTGCAGCTCTCTGATTGCTTCACCAATCAGGCGAATCCCGGTTTCAATCACATCCGGATTCGAGTTGGTGTAGTTCAGCCGCAGCGTGTTCTCCTCCGGCGTATTGGCGTAGAACGGCAGGCCGGGCACGAACGCCACATTGCGCGCAATGGCTCGCTCGAGCAGGTCCATCGCGGTCAGCGGCGGCGGCAGCGTCACCCAGAGGAACATCCCCCCCTCGGGTTCGGTGAACTTCACCGTCGGCGGGAAATACTTGCGGATGCAGTCGATCATCGCGCTGCGCTGCCCGCGATACCCCTCGCGGATGCGGGCGATGTACTGGTCGAGATTGCAGTCCGACAGGTACTGGAAGAGCACCCGCTGCGCGAAGTAGTTGGTGTGCAGGTCGGTCGCCTGCTTCGCCACGATCAGCTTGTCCATGACCACCGGCGGCGCCACCACCCAGCCGAGGCGCAGCGCCGGCGCCACCACCTTCGAGAACGAGCCGAGCAGGATGCTCTGTTCCGGCAGGTCGTGCGCGATCGACGGCACCTCCTCGCCGAGAAAGCGCAGTTCGCCGTAGGGATTGTCCTCGATGATCAGCGCCCGGCTGCCGCGGATCAGCGCCGCCAGCTCCTTTTTCCGCGCCGCGGTGTAGGTGATCCCCGTCGGGTTCTGGAAATTGGTCACGGTGTAGATCATCTTTACGTCGTGCGCCTGCAGCGCGTCGCGCAGGCCGGCGGCGTTCATCCCCTCCGCTTCCAGCACCACATCGTGGAAGCGCGGGCAGTAGGCGGAAAGCGCCTGGATCGCCCCGAGATAGCCGGGCTTCTCGATCACCACGCTGTCGTTGTCGTCGAGCAGCACCTTGCCGAGCAGATCGAGCCCCTGCTGCGACCCGCCGGTGATCAGCACCTGGTCGGGCGAGAAATTCAGCCCCTCGCGCTCGCGGTAGCGGTCGACGATGTACTGGCGCAGCGGCAGGTACCCCTCGGTCGTGCTGTACTGCAGCACTTCCGGCCCGCTCGCCGCCAGCACGCGCGCCGTCGCGTCGCTGATCTCCTGCACCGGGAAGAACTCGGCATTGGGCAGGCCGCCGGCGAAGGAGATGATCTCCGGCTGCACCGTCACCTTGAGGATCTCGCGGATGAACGAACGGGGCACCCGCGCCATGCGTTTGGCAAAACGATAGTCCATGATTCCTGCTCCGATCCGGCGGGTCAGTCGCCCGCCTCCGCCAGTCGCCGCCACAGCAGCAGACTGCGGTCCTGCACATAGGCCGCGAACTCGTGCGCATCACGCCGCAGTCCGCGCCCGGCGAAGTAGATGGTCAGTTCGCCATGCTGATAGCAGTGTATGGTATGGAGAATATCGCGTGCGCGCGCCGTTGTCAAACCGCCGCCGGCGCAGCGGGCGAGCAGTTCCGCGCAGCGGTCCACCAGCGTCTGCACCGCGCGAATGTTCCCCTCGGGGCGCTTGCCGCCGGTCTCATCCAGCCAGATCAGGCGGAAATACCCCGGGTGCGCCAGGTAAAAACCGGCAAACCGCTGCAGGAGCAGCGCCGCCGTGGCCTCGTCGTCCGGACCGTCCGTCAGTCCCGCCAGCAACGCTTCCTCAAGCTGCGCCACAATCCGGTCGAGCGCCGCCCAGACCAGCGCGCTGTAGTCGGGAAAATAGTTGTAGAGATTGGTGTGCGCGCACCCCAGCACCCGCGCCACGCCACGCAGGTTGACCGTCCCGCGCCAGCCGCCTGCGCGCACCAGGCCGAGGAACGCGTCGATGATCGTCTCCCGGTTGATGGTCGTGGTCATGCCGTGCCCGCCCCCGCGCTCCCGCTCGGCAGCGGCCAGCACTTGGCGGTCGATGGTTGCGGTCATGCTCCGACCACCCCCGCGCCCAGGAATTTCTGCATCCAGACGACATCCAAATCGCGCCCCCGCTTGCGCCAGACGCGGCGGAAGCGGCCGCATTCCGCAAATCCGTGCCGGACATGAAAGCGAATGCTCCCCGCATTGGCGGAACTGATCGCGGCAAGGATGGTGTCGATCCCCTGCGCCCGTCCCAGCTCTTCCAGACGGGCCAGCAGCCGGGCGCCAATTCCGCAACCGGTATGCTCCGGCGCAATGAAGTACGAAATCTCCGCGGTGCGCGCAAAGGTGGGCAATGGATGATGCGCATGCAGGAACCCGAACCCGACCATGCCGTCACTCCCGCGTACCGCCAGCGCGGGATATCCGCCAATCATCGTCCGCAGGCGGGAATAGAACGCTTCCGGTAACGGTTCTTCCGGGAAAGCGGCGGTTCCGGTTGTGATGTAGTGATTGAACAGCGCCATTACCGCCGGCCCATCGGTTTCAATCAAGGGGACCAGTTCCTGTTTCTCATCCTTCATAACCCACCCTATCTTCCGCAACATTACCACCGGTAATTACCAGCGGTAATAATAGCGCATTATCACGGTTTTGTCAAGCTTTTTGCGTTTCTCTTTACAATATTCCCGTCTCCGCAAATTCATTTCACATCGTATATTGAACAAATATTATCGTTATTCGATAAATTCTTATTGACAATTGTGCTGTATTGTGGTATGATGGCGATATCTTGGTAAGGAGGTCAGACAATGACCAATATTGAACGCATCCAGCAGGCCAGTCAGAAATTCAAAACCCTCTTCACCGGGCTCATGGTCGTCATTCCCATCGCTGCGCTGCTCCTCTGGCTGGGGTACAATCAGCTCCCCGACGGTCTCCGCGCCCAGCTCTGTGCCGGATTGCTCGTCCAGCCCGCGGGGTCGCTGTCATTGTCATCGCGGCTGCTCGCCTGCCTCGCCACCCTGCTCCCCGTTGCCGTGGCGATGCTGGGCTGTTTGTATCTGATCCGGCTCTTCGGGCTGTATCAGCAGGGGCGGATCTTCAGCGGTGATACCACCCGCTGTTACCGCAGCCTCGGCTATGTGATCATCGCCTCCGTCGTGATCGGCATCGTGCATAACAGCATGATGAGCGTGATCGTCACGCTGGACAACCCGCCGGGCCAGCGGCTGCTCTCCGTCGGCTTCTCCTCCGCCGATTTTTCGCGGATCGTTATCGGCCTGCTGGTGCTGGTCGTCGCCTGGGTCATGGATCTGGGGCGCGAACTGCATGAAGAACAGCAGCTGACGGTATAGGTGCGGCCATGGGCATTATTATCAATCTCGATGTCATGCTGGCGAAGCGCAAAATGAAGTCCTGCGAGCTGGCGGCCCGCGTGGGGATCACCGAACAGAACCTGTCGGTGCTCAAGACCGGGAAGGCGCGGGCGGTCCGCCTGACCACGCTCGACGCGATCTGCCGGGCGCTCGCCTGCCAGCCCGGCGATCTGCTGGAGTACCGTCCTGACGCTGCCGCTCCGCCGGCCGGCGACTGACCGCCGGCAGCCGGCATTCACGCCCGCCGCGCGCGCCGGTGGCCTGCCGGGTGCGGCACAACCCGAACGGGAAGCCGGGGGGCGATCGCCTTCAGGGGAGCGGCGGGAAGAAACGAATCGACCAGTGCTTGGGGTTGAAACTGTCCCGGTGGTTTTCCGCCCGGAACTGGATCTCCGCCAGCGAACACGGGCCGGTGCTCCAGTTCGGCGTGTAGTCGTAGCAGGTGCAGGTGTACTGCTGCTCCTCGTCACCGCCCGACACCCGGCTCAGCTCATGGTCGCTCAGCGTATGCCGGCCCGCCTGGTTCTTCCCGTCCGGCTCCGTATGCCGTTCTTTCATTGCCGCCTCCGTTCCGGACAACCCGATCGCTACGCGCCCAACGCAGCACGCGCGCCCGGCAGCGTCAACTGCCTGCTGCCATGGTAACCGGCCCAGCCATCCGGTTCATCGCAACAGCCACTGCGGCATGAACCGCCGCCGCACCGCGCCCCGCAGTTCACGGCAGCTGTTGCCGCCAGGCTGGCGAAGCAGCGCCGGTACCTGCAGTTCAGTGTTTCACGTTGCGCAGCGCATTGTCGAAGCATGCCGTTCCGGCGGCAGGGTCATCGTTCTGCACGGCCACCCAATCGCGCAACTTGGCCAGCGCCGCGCCGCTGGCCAGCAGGTCGCGGCTCCGGGCCACCCCGTCACCGATCGTTGCCGACCGGCCGGCAATATGAAGCACGGCACCGGCGTTGAGACAGACAAAATCGCGGCAAGCCGCAGGCCCGCGTCCGGCCAGCACCGCCAGAAAGCGGCCGACATCCGCTGCCGGAGAGTCCAGTGCCGCCACCGCCGCATACGGATGCCGCGCCACTCCGCACGCTTCAGGGGTCAGCATATGTTCGCGTTCGCCGTGTTCATCGATCTCGCACACCAGCGTTGGTCCGCACACCGACAGTTCGTCCATGCCGCCGGCGTGGCCGTCGGCGCTCCCGCACGCCACCAGCGCCCGCCGGTACCCGATCTCGCGCAATACCGCCGCGACGCGCGGCACCTGCGCCGCGCAGTGAACCCCGCGCACCGCATGCGTCGGGCGCGCGGGGTTGGCCAGCGAGGCGGCGATATTCAGGGTCGAGCCGAACCGGATCCGGCCGAGGATGCGGCCCAACCCGCCGGGATGCACCTGCGCGCTCATGCCGTTGAACAAGCCGATCCCGACCGACCGAATGCTCGCCGCCGCCTGCGCGACGCTGCCGTCCACGCCGACTCCGACTGCTTCGAGGATGTCCACGGTGCCGCAGCGCGACGAGAGCGCCCGCGCCCCGTGCCGCGCCAGCACCGCACCGCCTGCGGCGGCGACAATGGCCGCGGCGCTGGAGACATTGAAGGTCTTCAGGCAATCCATGCCGGTTCCCGAGTTTTCCACCATGAGCTCCGGCAGCGGCCCGGCGGCATGCACGGTATCGTGCTCGTCAATGGCCGACCATGCGCCGGCGATTTCCCCGGCCGTTTCGCCCTTGGCGGTCAGCGCGGCGAGCAGCGCGCCCTGCTGCAGCTCCGGCTGGCGGTCCAGCAGGATGGCACTGAACGCCGCATACGCTTCCGGCCGGGTCAGATCCTCGCGATTGATCAGCCGCTGGATCAGCGTGCCGAACTGCGCCATTGTGTTCTGGTCCATGGTCATGCCCCCGGATAGAGCTGGATTTTCATGCCGCGCCGCGTCGCCACCAGGTCGAGCGCCTGCGGCAGCTCGCGCAGCGGCAGGCGATGGCTGATCAGGTCGGCCACCGGCACCGCCTCGGCCGCGAGCAGGGCCAGCGCCGCCGTCCCGTGGCGCAAGGCGCAGCCGTAGGCGCCGACGACGGTCTGCTCATGGTAATGCAGGGTGTTGATATCGCCGAGCGGCGGCACCGCCGCTGCCAGCCCGGAAAACGCCACCAGCCGGCCGCGCGGCGCGAGATGCCGCAGCGCGTCATGGTACGCCGCCGGATCGCCCACCGCCGGCACCGCCGCATCATACCGCGCATCCGCCGGCGCCGCCGCCAGCGCGTCCGTGTACCGGCGGCGGCCGGCGGCCGGCTCGATCACCGTCGGCAGCGCGCCCTGCGCGCGCGCGGCGCGCGCCAGCAGCGTTCCCGCCGGGCCGCCCCCCCAGATGCCGATGCGCTCGCCCGGCTGCAGGCGCACCAGTTCCAGCGCGTTCAGGCAGCACGACAGCGGTTCGGCAAAGACCGCCTGCTCCGGAAGCAGCCCGTCGGGCACGCGCAGCAGCGACGCGGCGGGCGCACAGACATACTCGGCAAACCCGCCGTCGCGGTGGAACCCCATGATCGCCATATCCGCGCACAGATTTTCCGCACCCGACCGGCATGATGCACAGCGCCCGCAGCAGCGCCCGGGATAGACATACACCGTTTCGCCCGCCGCCCAGCCGCCGACCCCGACCCCGCTCCGCACCACCGTCCCGACCACCTCTTCGCCCGGGACGCGCGGCAGGATCAGGTCGCGATGCCCGGCGCGGATCAGTTTCAGGTCGGTGCGGCAGAGCCCCGTTACCGCGACGCGCAGCAGCACCTCGCCCGGCCCGGGTTCCGGCTCGGGCAGCTCCGTCAGCACATAATCGTCAATGCCCCGCACCACAATCGCCTGCATCTTCCGCTCCCTGCCGGCATTGCCGGCGCCGTTTTTCCTCTGTCAGTTGCGGCGGCCGGTCAAGCGTCCGGCTGGCTCCCGAGCTGCCCCGACGGTCGGCTTTCAGCCACCGCGTCCGTCACTCTCCGCAGCGTCGCCTGCGCCGGTTCCGGTAACGGCGCAGGTCCGCGCGCGTGCACCGCGCCGGCGAACAAAAAAAGGGTTCCCGCAGGCGTACGCGCCCGCAGGAACCCTTTGCCATCGAATTCCATCATCACATGTCGAGCGGCAGGTCTTCTGGCTTTCGGATCGTCCGCGCGCCGCCTGCCTTCCCGTCCGCTGCTGCCGGACAGTGACTGCGGCCTGACCAGCAGACCGCCCCTGGCTGCGCGCGTCCCCGATTACAGCGACGGGTTCGCCACGGATTCGCACCGTGTTCCGGGATGCCGCTCCCGTGTGCTCTTCAGTTGTTCCGTCTTATACCACATCCCGGCGCGCGGGTAAAGCGCCGGACGGGATCAGTTGGCAAGCTTGCGCGCGGCCGCCACATCGGCGGCGGTGATTTCGCCGGCGCTGTAGCGGGCGCGGTTGAAAATGGCCGTCAGCTCCGACCAGGGGCGTTCGGGATAAAGCCGCCGCAGCTGCTCCTCGCGCTGCGCCGGGGTGGCGGCGTACAGGTTGCGCTCCAGCTTCTTCCCCGCCTGCCGCAGCAGGCGGTCGTACAGTTTCAGGACCTGCCCGCGACAGCCGCCGGGCCAGTTGCCCGGGTCGGGCGCCGGCGGCAGGTCGCTGACATACCCCTGCGCCGAAAGCATGCGCTGCAGCTCCTGGTCGGCCTGGCGCTTTCGCCGCGGCTGGCGCACGAGCCGCCATAACGCAATCCCGACCACGATCAGGGCAAGGCCGATTGCGCTGAACTCCTGCGGCAGCTGCCGCGCGCGCACGGTTTCGCCTGCAACCGCCCCGCCGTCGCCCAGCGTCCGCCGCACCGCCCGGTCCGCCGACCAGCCCCACCCCAGCAGCGGCAGGTAGAGCAGCAGCGCCAGCGCCGCGCAAACGAACAGCTGCCGGCCGGCCAGCGGTGTGCTCCCGTGGTCGGGCGCACCGTACTCGTCACCCAACGCCTGCGCCGTCGCCATGAACCGCTGGTAGACCGCGGCGAGCACGAAGAGCGGCGCCAGGATGGCATTGACTCCGGGGAGCAGGAACAGCCAGACATTGAATGCCAGCCATGCCGCGATGAACCCGTAGTCGCGCACCAGCGTCTGCCGGGCGGCGAACGCCAGCAGGACGAACCCGACCGCCAGGTTGTCGCCCAGCGCATTGTCCAGCGCCCAGGCGCTGTCGGTCACCAGGTTGAGCGCGACCAGCGCCCCGCCGGCGAGCAGCAGCCGGACCATGGTCATGGTGCTGTCCGGGCCTTCTCCCGCGTCACGATTGCAGCGGTAGGCCATGAAGAAACAGACCGCGAACACCAGGAGCTTGAACGGCAGCTGCGCCTGGTCCGGCCGGACCAGCAGCAGGAGCGCAGTCGCCGCATCGAGCATGATCATGGCCCGCAGGGCCCGGTCGGGCATCACGCCACCGCCTGCGGCGCAACCATCCGCGCCGGATCGAAATGCCGCGCCAGGTCGTCGTAGGAATCGACGGTATAGACCGTCACCCCGGCCGCGCTGAACCCGGCCACCACCCGGGCAAAATCGTTTTCCTGCGAGTAGTCGCGCTCATGCACGCGCACCAGCAGGTCGTCGCGGATGAGCACCGCCACCACGCTGATATACCGCCCCTGCAGCACGCCCACCGACGCGAGATACTGCCGCAGATCGATCAGCGCCGTGGGGAAGACCAGCACCGCGCAGGAATCGATCGGGATCAGGTCGAGCGACTGCATGAGGAACCGGTCGAACGGCACCGTGCCGTCCTGTTTGAGGGCGAGCAGCGCCTGCCGCACCGCCTGCTGCTGCGCCGGGCCGCTCCCCGGCGGCAGCCAGCACAATCGCTCGCCGCGCGCCAGCAGCGACACGCGATGGTGGTGCGCGGCCGCATAGTCGGTGAGCGCCGCCGCCACTTCGATGCTGTATTCGAGCGCCGAATGCGCGCCCAGGCCGCGCGCCATCCCGCGGTCGAGGTCGAGCATGATCGTCAGGTTGCGCGCGGCGGGCATCTCGAAATCGCGCACCATCAGCTCGCGGTGGCGCAGGCTCTGCGGCCAGTGGATGTGGCGCAGCGGATCGCCCTTGGCATATTCGCGCAGCCCGCGGAATTCATCGCTGGCGCCGCAGCGCGGCGCGTTGCGCAGGTTGACCTCGAACTGCGAGGCGCGCGAGGCGACGGGAAACCGTTCAATGACAAAGCCGCGCGGATAGACGCTGAGCAGCCCGGGCTGGTCGCAGACCCGGGTGACGCGGCAGAAGCCGAGGGGGTCGGTCAGCGCCAGGGTGAGCGGGCCGATCAGGTACCGCCCGCGCCGGTCGCCCGCCTCGCCCTGATAGCGCCCCGTCGTCACCCGGCGCGCGGCCAGCCCGGGGGCGAGCAGGATCTTCTCCTCGCGGTGGTGCGACGTGCTGAAGGTGTCGGTGATCTCGCAGTGCAGGATGCTGAGCGGATGCGTGCTCGCCACCCCGACCTCGACGGCAACCCGGTCGTCGCGCAGCGCGCTGTCGTGGAAGCGGCGCACCCCGCGCACCTGCTGCCGCGCCAGCCGCAGGTACAGGTGCGCGCCGGCGACGAGCAGGAGCAGCCACAGGTTGGCGGCGAACAACTGCACATGCAGGGTCAGCGCGCCAACCATGAGCAGGGCGGCGGCCAGCCCCGGCAGCAGGGTCCGCTCCGCCCACCAGCCGCCGCCGGCGTCGCTGACGCGCCCGCCGGCCGCCGCGTCGTCGGTCACGCTTCGTTCCGCGTATAGGCGACGGGGAGCTCGATCCCCCGCAGGATCTCGTCCACCACCTGCGCCGGGGTCTGCCCCTTGAGCCGCGCCTGCGGATGGAGCAGCAGGCGATGGCCGAGCACCACCGGGGCGATCTCACGCACGCAGTCGGGAGTGACGAATTCCAGTCCGCGCAGCAGCGCCCGCGCCTGCGCGGCGCGCACCAGCGCCAGCGTGCCGCGCGGTGAAACGCCCAGGGTCAGCTCCTCACGCGCGCGCGTCGCCTGCACGATCTGCAGGGCGTAGTTCTTCACTCCCGCATGCACGAAGATCCCCTTCACCTGCTCGCGCAGGGCCAGCAGCGCAGCCAGGTCGGTCACCGGCTGCAGGTCCTGCAGCGGGTGGTGCGCGCGCTGGCTGTCGATGATCTCCAGCTCGCCCGCCGGGCCGGGATAGCCGACCGCAAGCTTCATCAGGAACCGGTCAAGCTGCGCCTCGGGGAGCGGAAACGTTCCCTGCTGCTCGATCGGGTTCTGGGTGGCGATGACGAAGAACGGCCGCGGCAGAGGATGCGTGACA